>DASSZQ010000200.1:0-5898 GCA_035702755.1 Solirubrobacteraceae bacterium
TGGAGCGGCGAGGTCGACGACACGGGCACGATTCATCTGCGGAGGGCCGCGTGATCGACCCTGTGGAACTCCAGGTCCTGACGGGGGCGCTGCACTCCATCTGCGAGGAGATGGGCGCCGTCCTCATCCGCTCGGCGCACTCGGCGAACATCAAGGAGCGCCGCGACGCCTCGACCGCCCTGTTCACCGCCGACGGCGAGATGGTCATGCAGGCCGAGCACATCCCCGTCCACCTGGGGGCGATGCCGGCCGCGGTGGCCTCGGTGCTCGGCGTTGACCATGCGCCCGGGCGCTCCTGGATCCTCAATGACCCCTATCAGGGCGGCACCCACCTCCCGGACATCACGGTGATCACCCCGGTGTTCGCGGGCGAGGAGCTCATTGCGTTTGCCGCCAGCCGCGCCCACCACGCCGATGTGGGCGGCCCCACCCCCGGATCGATGCCCGCCGACAGCCACACGCTCGCCGACGAGGGGGTCGTCATCGAGCCGCAGGTGCTCGATGAGGCGGCGCTGGAGCAGATCAGCCGCCGGATGCGCCGCCCGGACCAGCGCCGCGCCGATCTGCGCGCCCAGCTGGCCGCGGGGCGCGTGGGGGTGCTGCGGCTCGGCGAGCTCGTGCAGCGGACCGGCCTCGACCGCGTCCGCGAGGCGTACGTTGAGGTGCTCGATTACGCCGAGCGGCGCACCCGCGCCTGCCTGGCCGCGCTTGACGATGGCGAGCGCTCGGCCGAGGACGTGCTTGAGGCACGCGAGGGCGACCTGCGGATCGCGCTGCGCGCGGTCGTCGACGGCGACCGGCTGACGCTTGACTTCACCGGCACCGCCGACCAGCACGACGGCAATCTCAACTGCCCGTTGGCGGTGACGCGGTCGGCGTGCTATTTCGCGATCCGCGTCCTCACCGACCCGGACATCCCGGCCAACGCCGGCGCCTACCGCCCCATCGAGGTGATCGCCCCGGCGGGCTGCCTGCTCAACGCCCGGCCGCCGGCCGCCGTCGTCGGCGGCAACGTCGAGACCTCGTCCCGGGTCGCCGACGTCGTGCTCGCCGCATTCGGCCGCGCCCTGGGGCAGGGGACGATGAACAACGTCACGCTCGGCGACGAGCACGGCGTCGTCTACTACGAGACGATCGGCGGCGGCCAGGGCGCCTGCCCGGACGCCGACGGCCCCAGCGGCATCCACGTGGCCATGAGCAACACGCTCAACACGCCCGTTGAGGCCCTGGAGCTTGAGTTCCCCATGCGGGTGACCGAGTACGCGCTGCGGCGCGGCTCCGGCGGCGCGGGCGCCTTCCGCGGCGGCGACGGCGTCGTGCGGGAGATCGAGGCCCTGGCGCCGCTGCACTACTCGCTGATCACCGAACGCCGGCGCCACCGGCCCCCCGGCGCCGCAGGCGGCGAGCCCGGGGCAGCCGGGCGCAACCTGCTCGACGGCCGTGAGCTGGAGCCCAAGGCCCGCGGCGAGCTGGCCCCCGGGCAGCGGCTGCGCATCGAAACCCCGGGCGGCGGCGGATTCGGCCGACCGTAGCTTGGCCGTCGGCCCGTCCCTCGCGGGGGACGTTGGGACGTTAGTGATCGCATATGTAAGTAAGCCCCCAATATCCCGCCGCCGACTCCCCGGGAGACCGTCATCTCACCCGGCCGGCGCGGGAGCCGTCGTCCCAGCGACCGGGCTGGCATCATCTCGGCTGTGAGCGGGCGCGTCGCATTTCTGGGGCTGGGGATCATGGGGTCGCGCCAGGCGGCCAACCTCGCCCGCGCCGGGTTTGACCTGACCGTCTGGAACCGCACCCGGGCGACCGCCGAGGCCTTCTGCCGTGAGCACGGGGCGAGGCTGGCGGGCACGCCGGCCGAGGCCGCCGCCGACGCGGAGTTCGTGATCACGATGGTCGTCGACGGGCCGCAGGTGCGCGAGGTGCTGCTCGGCGAGAACGGGGCGGCGACCGCGAGCGCGACCGAGGGGAAGGGGATCCTGTTCATCGACTGCTCCACGATCGGCCCGGCGGCCACCCGGGAGATCGCCGCGGAGCTCGAGACGCGGGGGCACCGGCTGCTCGACGCGCCGGTGACCGGCTCCTCGCCCAAGGCGCAGGACGGCACGCTGACCATCATGGTCGGCGGCGCCGAGGAGGACTTCGCCCGGGCCAGGCCGCTGTTTGAGGCGATGGGCGAGCTGATCGTGCACGCCGGCCCCCAGGGCCACGGCCAGATGGTCAAGCTGCTGAACAACGCCGTCGCCGCGACCAACGCCGCCACCCTGGCGCAGGCGCTGGTGGTGGGCTCGAAGGCGGGCGTCGACCTCGACGCGCTCGTCGCTGTGATGGGCGCCGGCGCCGGCGGCTCGACGATGCTCGACCTCAAGGCCGGCCCGATGCGCGCCCACGACTACTCGACGCTGTTCAAGCTGGAGCACATGCTCAAGGACGTGAGGTTGTGCCTGGAGGAGGGCCAGGCGCTGGGCGTCCCCTTCCCGGCGGCGGCCCACACCCGCGAGGTGCTGACCGCCGGCATGGGGCTGGGGCACGCCGATGACGATTTTGCGGCGATCATCGAGCCGCTGGAGAACGCCGCCGGGACCCGCCTGTAGCCACCGGAGCGGGTCCGGCCGTGGCCGGACGATGTTTACAGGCTCGTAGTTTCAGACCCCTCCGGTCCGGGAAGAACACGGCTGCTTGCAGCGGATTTTGCATTTCCGGACATCTGGCATAGAATCCCGCCCCGTCCTGTCGCTGCCGCGGCGCGGAGGAGACGCTGCTCGCGCGGGACTGACAACCAAATCCTCGTTCCCCCTTTTATTTCATGCCGATTGCTTTCAAAGAATGGGCCGTTACCGTGCGGGCGCTCGCCGAAGGCGAGCAACTTCTTACCCTCCGCAAGGGCGGCATCCGCGAACCGGAGAAGCACTTCAAGCTCGACTACGAGCGCTTCTTCCTGTACCCCACGTTTGACCATCAGCGCTCTGATCTGGTGCGGGAGTCACACCGCCCAGAGCTCTCCCGGGCGCTGGAGGAAGGTGTCTGGTCAGAGGGCGAGCCGCATCCGCAGGCGCTGTACCGCGGCGAGCCTCTCAACCAGCCTGACCGCGTGCGCATCCGCGCCTGGGCCGAGGTCGCGGCGCACTTCACGATCACGGACCGCCGGGCCGTCGACGCCCTCTCGCCGTTCTACGTCTGGACGACGGATTACGCCGAGAAGCGGCTGGCCTGGAAACGGCGCCATCCGCTGCACGTGATCCTGCTGCGCACCTATCGGATCCCGCGTCCGGTGACGGTGAAGGTGCGTGACGAGTACGGCGGGTGCCGCTCGTGGCTGGAACTGACCCGCGATCTCCCGTTCGAGGGCACTCCGGTGCTCTCTGACGATGAGTTCGAGCGGGCCTCGGAGGAGATCGCGTCGATCGCCTCTGACCGCCAGCCCGTCCTCGTCTGACAACCGCATTGGCGAACAGCGCCGGGTCCGGCTCGTCCGGGCCCGGCGCTTTCGCGTTCTTACGGCCTCTCGCTCAGCGCACCGCGAGCGAGATCAGCCAGATGACGAGCGCCCCCAGGGCGAGGGCGATGAGCAGCCCGGCGAGAAGCCGGCGCGGGGCCACGATGCCCCCTGACGGCTCGGCGCCGGCGAGGTCGCTCTGCAGCAGCACCTCGCGGGCAACATCCGCGCCGGAGGCGGGAACCAGGATGTCGCGCGGCCCGGCGGCCATGAAGTCCGGCACGTCAAAGCCGGCGCTGCGGCGGACCATGCTCGGCACCCCCTCCTCCAGCAGCAGCCCCTGGATGAACTCCGCTTCAGGCTGATTGCGGGCCCACGCCACTTTGACCAGTTCCCCCTCGCTGAGCTGGGGCTTGACCTTGCGGGCCCGGCGGTGGCGCTCGGACACGGCCTCCCCGCCGGGCTCGGCGTCGCCCAGCGACGGGGCGAGCACCAGCGGCAGGTGACAGTCAGGACAGAAGCGGGCGTCCCCGGAGAAGGTCGAGCCACATCCGGGGCAGACGAGCGACGGCTCGTGTGCCCGTGCCGGCATCGTCAGTCCACGTGCAACTGTGCCTCGCTCACCTGTCCGTTCCGGATGGTGAACGCGCGGACCTCCGGCTCGTCGCCGGCGAGGCCCACGATGATGTACAGGGCCTCCGGATAGAAGGCGAGATTGATGTCGGTCTGCGACGGATACGGGGCGCTGCGCGTGTGCGAATGGTAGATGGCGCCGAGATCCAGGCCAGCGTCATCGATGGCCATCTGGATCCGGTACTGCTCGGCGCCGTCGATCTCGTAGCGCAGCGGGCTGGCGGCAGCGTTCTCGGCGCGGTAGAGGGTGACCGCCTCCCCGTCACGCGAGGCGATCATGCCGCAGCACTCGTTCGGCGCGTCGGCCTGCGCGTGGGCGACCATCTCGTCGTAGAGATCGCGGGAGATGTGCACGGCGGACGAGGCTATCAGCGCCGGGTCGGCGTCCCGCGCCCGCGGGCCCTCACTGCAGGCCCTGGACGAGTCCGTACGGGACCGCCGAGGCGATCTTGCCCGGCGGCAGCAGCAGCCCCAGCATCGCGTCATGCTGGGCGTCGTTGGCCATCATCTGGCACAGGAGCTCGATCAGCGTCGGTTGGCCGATCGTCGTCAGCGCCGCCGAGTAGACGCCGATCGTCACCTGCTCGGTGGTGAGCAGGAGGCGGATGGCGTCAAGGTCGCCGCGCAGCTGGCCGAGCCTCCCCCCCACCTTGCGCTGCGCGAGCGCGTGGTTGGCGGCGGTTGGGCTGGCGGGCGGCGAGGGGATGTGTCCACCGCGCGCCGTCAGCTCGCGCTCCAGCGCGTGAATGTGCGCCTGCTCATGGGCGACGAACGGCGCCACCGTGCGCCGGGCGCGGGGGCTCAGGATGGAGGAGGCGAGGACGTGCTGGTAGCAGTAGAGCAGCAGCATCTCGACGGTGATCAGCTCCTGCAGCTGATCCGGGACCGAGAGAGGCGCCTTGGCCGAACTCGTCGACGCGCGCGCCGCAGGTGCCGCCACGCCGGCGATGGCCTCGCCGATCGCGCCCGCGGCGGCCGCGCCCGCGGCGGTCAGGAGCAGTTCGCGCCGTGTCGGCCCGCGCATCGCCGGCTCACTCCGCGCCGGTGACGAAGGCCGAGGGCACCGGCGTCTGCCCCTGCTGGAGGCGGAGCATGCTGACGTGCTGCGCGTCCACGGTGAGGATCGAGGCCACCCCGGCGCGCACCGGGCCGGGCGACAGACGCGGGATCGCCTGCAGGTAGGTGGTCAGCTGCAGGCGCTCAAGCGAGTGCAGCAGCGCCAGCACCTCGGCCCCGTCGGTGGGGTGCCCCAGCGCATAGCTGTTGGGTCGCGCCGCCGGCTTGCCCCCGGACGCCTTGATCAGGGAGATGAGCTCGCCGGTGTGCTCGAGCTCCTCGGAGAGGAACTGCTGGGCCGCCTTGGCGGCGTCGTGGGGCAGCAGCGGGATGCCCGCCACGTAGGCGGCGACCGTGCGGCGCTCCAGCTCCAGCGCCCGGGTGAGGATGGCGATGTCCTGGGCGCGCACAGCCGGCGACGCGGCGGTCGTCGTCGACTGTCCGGCGGCGGCCGTGCCGCCACAGCCGCCGAGCAGGAGAGCCCCGGCGCCGGCCAGACCGGCCCCGGCGCCCGCGAGCAGCGCCCGGCGCGTCCGCGAAGCCCCCCCGGGCTGCGGGGTGTCGGAGCCCTCGAGTTCGGCCTCCGGCCGAACTCCCAAGGGCGGCGAAGCCGCCCCCACGTCCGATGCGCCAGTACCCCGGAGTTCGGCCTCCGGCCGAACTCCCAAGGGCGGCGAAGCCGCCCCTACCACCAGACGGTCGAGTCCAGATTCTCGATCTCGTCCACCGGCCGGGTGTAGATGCCGGACGAGAGGTACTTCCAGCCGTCGTCACAG
>DASSZQ010000054.1:0-47266 GCA_035702755.1 Solirubrobacteraceae bacterium
TTAGTGCGAGCGTTAGGCACAACCGGGGAGCCGGAGAACATCGTCAACAACCGCCAGGGCCGGATACAGGCCCTCCAGCGCGGCCCGGTCAATCGGCATAGGTTCGCCCAGGCCGTCGACCCCCTCCTTGCCCACACCTCATGAGCCTCCCCCGCCGCCCCCTCCCCCGTCTCCTCGCCCTGCTGGTCGCGGCGGCCATTCTGGCGCCCGCCGTCGCCGCCGCCCCTGCCGCTGCCGCCGCCCGGCCGCGACCGTCGCTCACCGGGCTCTACAACGAGTTCATGTGCGTCGCCTGCCATGAGTCCCTCGCCGTCGCCCAGTCGCCGGAATCGTTCTCCGAGCGTCAGTACATCCGCGACCTGATCGCCAAGGGCGAGTCCGCGGCGCAGATCAAGCAGGCCATGATCGCCGCCTACGGCCCGGCCGTCCTCGCCGTCCCGCCCGCCAGCGGGTTCAACCTCGTCGTCTACGTGCTGCCCGCGGTGCTCGTCGGTCTCGGCGTGATCACGCTGGTGATCCTCCTGCCCAAGTGGCGGCGCCGCACCCGGGCGGACGGGGAGGCAGCGCCCTCGGCGCCCGCTCTGCCCACCGCCGACGCCCGGCGGCTGGAGGAGGACCTGAGCCGCTACGCATGACGGCCGGCGATGCGCCTACATCGAGTCCGGCGCGCTGACGCCCAGCAACTGCAGGCTGAGCTTGATCGTCTGCCGTGACGCCTGGGAGACGGCGATCCGGAACGACTCGCGCTCGGCCGGTTCGGCGCCGATGACCTTGCAGTCGCGGTAGAAGGCGGTGAACTCCTGGGCGAGTTCGAGCGCGTAGGCGGCAATCCGGTGCGGCGCGCGACGCTCGGCGGCCTCGGCGATCTCGTCCGGAAAGGCCACGAGCGCCTTGATGAGGTTGCGCTCGGCGTCCTCCAGCGCGCCCCCGTCCCAGGCCGCGCCGGCGGCCAGCGCCTCGGCGACCCGCTCCTCGTCGAGCTTGCCCAGCATCGAGACAATCCGCGCGTGCGCGTACTGGACGTAGTAGACGGGGTTCTCCGGCGACTCACGCCGCGCCAGCTCCAGGTCCAGGTCGACGGTCCGGTCGTGTGAGCGCTGGAGCATGAAGAAGCGCGTCGCGTCGACGCCGATCTCGTCGATGAGATCGTCGAGGGTGATGAACTCGCCGCGGCGCTTGGACATCGCCGCCCGCTCCTTGCCCTCGATCAGGTGCACGAACTGCAGGATCGGCACCTCGACGGCGTCCGGATCGCCGCCGAGCGCCCCGAATGCCGCCTTCAGCCGCGCCACGTAGCCGTGGTGGTCGGCACCGAGGGGAAGCAGCTGCAGATCAAGCCCCCGCTCGCTCTTCTGCAGCAGGTAGGCCAGGTCGGCGGCAAAGTACGTCGGCGCGCCGTCCGAACGCCGCAGGACCCGGTCCTTGTCATCGCCAAAGCTGGTCGTGCGCAGCCACAGCGCCCCGTCGGACTCATAGCTGTGCCCGGCCTGCGCCACCAGTTCCAGCGCCCGGTCGATGTAGCTCGGCGACCCCTCATGCAGCGCGCGCTCACTGAAGTACTGGTCGTAGTGGACGCCGTAGCGTTCAAGCGTCGTCTTGATCTCGGCGAGCAGGATCGTGACCGCCTCGGCCGCCGCCTCGTCGGCGCTCAGCGACGCGACGCCCGGGATGGCCGCCGCCAGCTCCTGGACGTAGTCGCCCTGATAGCCCCCCTCCGGGACCGCCTCGCCCCGGGCCCGCGCCTGGACTGACTCGCCGAGGAGGCGGATCTGGCCACCGGCGTCGTTGAAGTAGTACTCCCGCCACACCTCGTGGCCGTGGTGGGCGAGGATCCGCGACAGCGCGTCGCCGTACGCGGCGTGACGGCCGCTGGCGGCGACGACCGGACCGGTGGGATTGGCCGACACAAACTCCACCAGCACGCGCCCCGCCGGCTCGGCGCCCCCGGCGCCAAACGCCTCGCCGGCGTTCAGCACCGCCCGCAGCGCGTCGCGATGCCAGCTCTCGGACATGAACAGGTTGACAAACCCCGGGCCGGCGACCTCAAAGCGCTCCAGCCGATCACCCAGCACATCGGCCAGTGCCTTGCCCACGCGGTCGGCGATCTGGGGGGGCGCGGCCCGCAGGATGGGGGCCAGCAGCATCGCCAGGTTTGTCGAGTAGTCGCCCTGCCCGGCACGTTTGGGGCGCTCCAGACGAGCGTGCGCCGGCGCCGCCGATTCCGACGGTGGGTCACCGGGGGCGAGCATCGCCGCCGCGCGCCGGATGGCCGCCCGCAGTTCGTCAAGGGGAGCGATCACATGCTGTGGGTTTGAGGGGAAGGGAGTCATGGGTCGTGCGGCTCGGCGAGCCGGCGGTGAGCCGACCGCCGCCGCCGGACGCGCAGCGCGCGGCGGGGTCAGGAAAAACAGCGTACCTATGGGCGGATGCCCAGGCTGCCCGGGGCGCGGCTCAGTAGTGATAGGGCTCGCGGGCGAGGATCTTGTGCCCGCGGTACAGCTGCTCCAACAGGACGACCCGGGCGAGCTGGTGAGGGAGTGTGATCTCGCCCAGCGACAGCCGGTGATCGACGTCGTCCAGATCGAGCCCAAACGGGCCGCCGATGACGAAGCACAGGTCCCGGCCGCTGCGCCGGCGCTCCTCCAGAAAGGCCGCGAACGCAAGCGAGTCAGGCTTCTCGCCCTCGCGGTGCAGCAGGGAGACGAACGCCCGCTCCGGCAGGCGCCGGGCGACGTGATCGCCCTCCCGCACCTCCAGGATCTCCAGCCGGGTGTGGCCGGCGAGCAGCTTCTTGTAGTGCTGCACGTCATCGGCAAACGGAGGGCGCAGCTTGCCCACGGCGACGACGACGATCCGCACGATGAGATACTACGGCCATATGTCAGATCCCAACACGCCCGAGCGTCACATCAACATCCACTTCTCGCCGGAGGTCATGGCGGGCCACTACTCGAACTTCGCCAACGTGAGCCACTCCGACTACGAGTTCACGATCACGTTTGCCCGTGTGGATCACGAGGTCGAGGAGGAGGAGATCCCCGGCGTCGTCGTCTCGCGCGTCAACCTGTCGCCGAAGTTCATGCGCGAGCTCATCGACGCGATGCAGGACAACTACTCCAAGTGGCAAACCCGGGAGGGGATCAAGAACCTGCCGGAGTTCGGCGGTGGCGGCAGTCCCGGCCAGCCCCCCACCGGATACGGCGCCGACGACGAGGCCTAGAGGACGCCGCGCCCTGACCGACGGCGGCCGGGCCCCCACCACGACATGAGCAGAGCCCCGGCGGGATCGCAACCCGCGCAGACCCCCATGGCGGACGCCCCGCGCTGCGGAGTTCTGCTGCCCAACTTCGATGCGACCCGCACCGGCCGCCCGCCGCAGATAGTGGCTGCGGCCCGGCTGGCCGAGGAGCTGGGCTTCGACGCCGCCTGGGTCGGCGACCACCTCGCGTGTCCGGCGCCCGGGCTTGATGCCCCCGCCTGTCTGGCCGCCGCGGCCGCGGTCACCGAGCGGATCGGGCTTGGCTTCAGCGTGATGCTGCTCGGCCTGCGCCCGCCGGCGTGGGCCGCCAAACAGCTGACGACGATCGATGCCCTGTCCGGCGGGCGGCTCCGGCTCGGCGTGGGCGTCGGCGGCGAGTTCCCGGAGGAATTCGCGGCCGCCGGGGTCCCGGTCAGGCAGCGGGGCCGCCGTCTGGACGAATCGCTCGACGTGCTCGGCGCCCTGCTCACCGGGCGCGCCGTCAACCACGACGGCCGGGTGCTGAGCGTGCACAGCCCGCCGCTGGAGCCGGCCATGGCCGCACCGCCGCCGGTCTACGTCGGCGGCCGGGGCGAGCCGGCACTGCACCGCGCCGCCCGTTACGGGGACATGTGGCTGCCGATGTGGCTGACGCCGGAGCGCGTCGCCGACCGCTCGGCCCAGCTGGCCGAGTTCGCCGAGCGCGAGGGACGCCCCCGCCCGGGCATCGCCCTGCTGGTGGGGGTCAACATCGACGACGATCCCGCCCGGGCGCGCGCTGAGGCGGAGCTCCACATCCGCGGGCAGTACCGGATGGGCCTGGAGACCGTCGAGCGGTGGACGCTGCTGGATAGCATCGACGGCGCCGTGGAGCAGCTTGACGCCTACAGACAGGCCGGTGTGCAGGAATTTCTGCTGATGGCGCTCGGCCGCAGGCCGCTGGCGCAGTACGAGCGCCTGGCCGAGGTCCGGGCGCGGCTGCACGCCGGGCTGGGCGAGCCGGAGCCGTATCCGGCCGGCGCGGAGGCCCGCGGTTGACCGACGGGCCGGGCTACCGCTACGACCCGTCGGCGTTTCGCCGGGTGTTCGAGCGCCACTTCACGTATCTGGCCGGGGTGCAGCGCAACAGCCACCGCTTCGCCAACCGCCCGGCGCTGCACGATCCGGCCAGCGGGCGGCGCTGGACGTACGCCGAACTGTGGGGCGACGCCGGTCGCCTGGCGGGGGCATTGCACGCCGCCGGGGTGCAGGCGGGCGACACGGTCGTCTTTGCCCTGTTCAACGGCCCGGAATTCGTCTTGATATGGCTCGCCGCCCAGCGGCTGGGGGCCGTCGCGGCCCCGATCAACTTCCGCCTGTCCCCCGGCGAGATCGCCTACGTGTTGGACGACAGCCGGCCCCGCGCCTTTGTGTACGACGCCGCCCTGGCCGCCACGGCCGCCACCGCGCTTGAGCACGCCGATCACCGCCCGGCGCTGCTGGCCGGCGCCAGTGAGGCGGTGGGCTCAGCGGCCACCGTCGCTGAGCTGATCGCCTCCGGCGACCCGCACGCGGTCCCGGAGCTTCCGCCGGACGTGTCCACCTATGACGAGACAACGCGCCTGTACACGTCGGGCACCACCGGCATGCCGAAGGGGGTGTCGCTGAGCGGGATCGTCGACGTCCTCTCCGCCCACGACGTGATCATGCACTTCCCGCTCTCCCCCCAGGATCGCACGCTCAACATGACGCCCTGGTTCCACCGCGGGGGTCTGTACTCCGGTGGCCCCAACCCGGTGCTGTACTGCGGCGCGGAGTCGGTGGCACTGCGCGCGTTTGACGCGGCCACCGTGCTCGACTGGGTGCAGGAGCACGGGCTGACGTTCCTGATCGGCGCTCCCACCAACCTCGCGATGCTCACCGCCGAGCAGACCGCACGGCCCCGGGACCTGTCGAGCCTCAACGGGATCGTCACCATGGGCGCCCCGCTGGATCGGGAGGCCTGTCTGCGCTACCAGGAGACGCTCACGCCGCGGATCTTCAACGGCTACGGGACGACCGAGGCGTTCTGGAACACGTTTCTGCGGCCGACCGACCTGCCGGAACACGCCGGCTCCGCGGGGCGCGCCTGCACCGATGACGATGTGGCGGTGGTGCGCATCTACGAGGACCGCCAGGCCGAGCCCCATGACCATGTGGCCAAGGACGGCGCCGAGGTCGGCGAGGTCGTCGTGCGGTCGGTCAAGTCCGGGTATGCCTACGTCAACCAGCCGGATGAGCAGGCGGCGCGATTCCGCGACGGATGGCTGTACATCGGCGATCTCGCCACCTGGGACGCGGACGAGTACGTGACGATCGTCGGCCGCAAGGACGACATGATCATCTCCGGCGGCGAGAACGTGCACCCCACCCAGGTCGAGGCGGTGCTCGCCGAGCACCCGGGCGTGGCCGACGCCGCCGTCGTCGGTCTCCCGGACGAGCGCTGGGGGGAGATCGTCGTCGCCTACGTCGTCGCCGCCGACCCGGAGCTTGACGCCGCCGCCTGCGAGGCCCACTGCCATGGCCATCCGATGCTCGCCGCCTTCAAGCGCCCGCGGGCCTACCGGTTCGTCTCCGAGCTGCCGATGACGGCCACCGGGAAGAAGGTTCACTACCAGTTGCGCGAGCAGGCTCAGCGCGACGCCGCCGACGGTCTGCTCATCCGTCCATGAACCCGCCCCAGAAGCGCAACGATCCGGTCATCACCGGGATCGGCGCCATCACGCCGCTTGGCGCCTCCGCACCGGAGACGTGGCGCGGGCTCGTTGAAGGCCGCTCCGGGATCGTGCCGATCGAGAGCTTTGACGCCTCGGGACTGCCGGTCCGCATCGCCGGCGAGATTCGTGGCTTTGACGCCGAGGCACAGCTCGGTCCCAAGCGCGGCCGCCGGGCCGCCCGCTTCTCGCAGCTGGCGATCGTCGCCGCGCGCGAGGCGGTCGCCGATGCCGGGCTTGACACGCGCGCGGCCGGCTTCGCGTCCGACCGGACGGCTGTGGTCATCAACAGCGCCTGCGCGGGCACGCCGGAGACCGAGCGCAACGTGCGCGCGCTCGTCAGCCGCGGCCCCCGGGACGTCAGCCCGTACTACGTGCCGTCGACGATCCTCAACATGGCCGCGTGCGAGGTGTCGATCGACCTCGGTGTCCACGGCCCGGTCAACGCCTCGGCCCTGGCCTGCGCCAGCGGGACGGCGGCGCTGCTCGAGGCCCGGCGGCTCATCTTCAGCGGCGAGGCTGACGTCGTCATCGCCGGCGGCACCGATGCCGCCATCAACGAGGCGATGTTCGCCGGCCTGTCGGTGATGGGTCCCCTGTCGGAGCGCAACGACGCCCCGGAGGAGGCGAGCCGCCCGTTTGACGGCGAGCGCGACGGTTTCGTCTTCGGCGAGGGCGCGGTTGTGTGCGTCGTGGAGTCCGCCGAGCACGCCCGCCGCCGCGAAGCGACCGTCTACGGGGCGCTCGCCGGCGGCTCGCTCACCGCCGACGCCTTCCACATGAGCGCCCCGGAGCCAAGCGGCGCGCACGCTGCCCGCGCCATCGAGCTGGCGCTGCGCAGCGCCGGCGTGCACCCGCGTGAGCTTGACTACATCTGCGCCCACGGGACCGCCACCCGCGCCAATGACGCCGCCGAGACGCGGGCGCTGCACGTCGCCCTCGGCTCCGATGCGCCCCGGATCCCGGCCAGCTCGCCCAAGTCGATGCTCGGCCACCTCATCGGCGCCGCCGGCGCGCTGTCGGCGATGGTCTGCCTGCTGGCCATCCGCGACGGGGTCCTGCCCCCCACCATCAATCTGCACACGCCGGACCCGGAGTGCGATCTTGACTACGTGCCGCTGACGGCGCGGCGCGCCGAGGTGCGCACCGGGGCCGCCAATGCGTTCGGCTTCGGCGGCCAGAACTGCGTCGTCGTGGTGAGGGCCGCCGGCGACGGGCATCCGACTCGGGCCGCCGAGCCCGTGGAGATCGCGGCGTAGGCGTGCTGGGGCTAGGCAGCGGCCGCGTGCGCCTGGGCGAAGGCGACCGCGGCACCGATGCGTTCCGCGGTCGGCGGATGCGTGGCCAACAGGCGGCTGACCCACCACGGGGGATCCAGGTCGGCGACGTTCTGCAGCGCGATCGTGCGCTCAAAGGAGACGAATGCCTCCGGGGCGCCGGCCAGCTCCAGCGAGAAGTGGTCGGCGCGCCGCTCCACCGCCCGCGACAGGCCGTTGGCCACCGCGCCGATGGGCGTGCTGACCAGCGCCGCCGCCAGCGCCAGGGCGGCCAGGGCGGCCGGCGTCCCGCGCTCCTCGCTCAGCTCCCAGCTCACCCGCTGGACGGCGAGCGCCGCCGCCGGGGCGACGATCGCCGCGTAGACGACGCTGCGCGGGACGTCCCGGTGGCGGACATGGCCGAGCTCATGGGCGACAACGAGCCGGATCTCGTCACGGCTGTAGCGATCGAGCAGGGTGTCGTAGAGGACGACGCGCTTTGTCGGCCCCAGCCCGCTGACGTACGCGTTGGCCGCGGTCGTCCGCCGGCTGGCATCGACCGAGTAGACCTCGCCGACCTTGACCCCGGCGGCGCCGGCCAGCTCCAGCACGTCGGACCGCGTCTCCCCCGCCGGCAGCGGCTGGAACTTGTTGAAGATCGGCTCCAGAACGACGGGGGCGAGCGCCGCCAGGGCCGCGCCGAAGACGACCGAGCCACCCGCCGCGGGGGCCCACCACCCCCGCGGCCAGCGCCGCGTGGCCGCCGTCACCAGCGCGCCGCCGCCGCCGGCCAGCACGGTCTGGATCACGCTCGCCTTGGCCACGTCCCCGGCCCACGCGCGCCACGTCTGGGTGTCGAGGCCGACGGCGATCGACCGGCGCCGCGCCAGGGCCCGCAGCGGCAGGGACGGAAGCGACAGTGCCAGCGACAGCCCCGCGGCGGCCGCGGCCCCGCCGGCGAGCGGACGATCACCGTGGCGGCGCAGGAGCACCGGCGGACGCCGGGCGAGCAGCGCCAGCGCGGCCAGGTCGATCACGCTGCCGGCCAGACCGAGCGCCAGCTGGGGCCGCGCGTAGCGGCGTCCGCGGGCGATCTCCTCCGCGCTGAAGTACATCTGGAGATCGACGCGCATCGGCTCCACGGGGGGCGCGGGCGGGCTCAACAGGCGCCGGCCGGCCTCGGCGGCGGCAACCGCGGCGAGCACCGGTCCAAGCAGGCGTAGGCGTGAAGTCCTGCTCACCCGCGAGACTGTAGTGATGCGCGTCGCGATCGTCTCGGACATCCACGGCAACCGGCAGGCCTTCGAGGCGGTGCTGGACGCCGTCGCTGCGACCGAATGCGAGGAGCTGTGGTGTCTCGGCGATCTCGTCGGCTACGGCGCCGATCCGAACGCCTGCGTCGATCTGGCCCGCGAGCACGCGGCGATCTGCCTGGCCGGCAACCACGATCTCGGCGTGCGGGGATCGATCCCGCTGGAGCAGTTCTCCCGGGGCGCGGCCCTGGCGGCGACCTGGACCCAGTCCGAGATCACGCCGGCGACGCGCTCCTATCTGGAGTCGCTCGAGCCGCTCAACGTCGATCAGGCCGTCGCCCTGTACCACGCCAGCCCTCGCGACCCGGTGTGGGAGTACGTGCTCTCGCCACTGCAGGCCGAGCTGTGCCTCGATGTCTCGGCCCGCCGGATCGCGCTCGTCGGCCATTCCCACGTGGCCCTGTCGTTCTCCCGGTTTCCGGGAGAGGCCGCCACCGGCCAGACACGCGAGGCCGACGAGGAGCTCGATGTCCGGGAGGGTGAATGGATCATCAACCCGGGCAGCGTCGGCCAGCCCCGGGATGGCGATCCGCGGGCGGCGTGGCTGGAGCTTGATCTTCAGGCGTGCCGCCTCGCCTACCGCCGGACCGAGTACGACATCGACGGGGCGGCGGCGGCGATCCGAGCGGCTCGGCTGCCTGACTCGCTGGCCGAGCGCCTCTCCTACGGCCAGTAGACCCGCCGGCACGGCCGGCGGATGCGGCCCCGCACACCTTCATCTCCGGCAAATCGGACCAGCCTCTAAAGTCAGGCGCCGGATGGGCTTTGGCTCGCGAGCATTCCTGGCCGGTGGCCTTGGGTTCGCTGTCGCGTTCGTTGTGGCGTGCGGCAGCAGCACCGGGCTGCTCTCAGCCGGCCAGAGCTCCAGCCTGGCCAGCGATCTGCACACGGTCTCCACCGGCCTCACCTCGCACAACTGCTCGCAGGTGCAGAACGGGCTGACGGCGCTCAACAACGACATCACCAACCTTCCGTCGTCGATCAACCCCACGCTGCTCAACAATCTGGGCCAGGGCGCGGGCACGCTCAGCCAGCTCGCGGCCCGGGACTGCTCGCTGAGCTCCTCCTCCTCGTCGTCCTCCTCGTCGTCGAGCAGCTCGACGACGAGCAGCACCCCCACCTCCACCAGCACCCCCACCAGCACGGGCACGTCGACGGCGCCTCCCACGTCGACGGCGACCCAAACCGGGACCTCCACCGCAACCAATCCGGCCGGCACGGGTACTTCCACTACGGCCAGCGGCGGCGCCGGGATCGGCGGCGGCACCGGGACGTCGCCGAGCGGGGGGTAACGGACAATGACAGGCACCACCACCATCGCCGGCAGGTACAGGATCGAGGGCCGCCTCGGCGTCGGCGGCATGTCGACGGTGCACCTGGCGTTCGACAACCGTCTGGAGCGCTACGTGGCGCTCAAGCTCCTCGCCGAGCATCTCGCCGACGACCCCACGTTCGTCTCGCGCTTTCGCCGGGAGGCTCTGGCCGCCGCCCGGCTCGTGCACCCCAACATCGTCCAGGTGTTCGACTTCGGCTTTGACGCCGGCCACCACCAGCACTTCATCGTCATGGAGCACGTATCCGGCAACTCGTGCGCGGAGCTGCTGCGCGACCGGGGGCGCCTCCCCGTGTCGCAGGCCATCGACATCGTCGCCCAGGCCTGCCGCGGTCTTGACTACGCCCATCGCAACGGCGTCGTGCACCGCGACGTCAAGCCCGGCAACCTGCTCGTGTCCGATTCCGATGTCGTCAAGCTCGCCGATTTCGGCATCGCCCGGGCGACCGACCAGTCGAGCATCACCCAGGCGGGTTCGGTCCTCGGCACGGCCGCCTACCTCTCGCCGGAGCAGGCGCGCGGCGACGAGGCCGGCCCCCAGGCCGACCTGTACTCGCTCGGCGTCGTCACCTACCAGCTCATCGCCGGCCGTCTGCCCTACGAGGCCAGCTCCCTCTCCGAACTGGCGCTCAAGCAGCAGCGCGAGTCGCCGATCCCGCTCGACGAGCTCAACCCTGACGTGCCGCCGGCCCTGGCCACGGCCGTCGCCGCGGCCCTGGCGATCGACCAGCGGGACCGCCCGCAGGACGCGATGGTGCTCGCCCAGACGCTCCAGGACGGTGCCCGCGGCGTTGGGCCCACCCGGTCGGCGGCCGGTTATGCCACCGGAGCCACCCGCGTCGCCCCCGGCGACGCCACGGCGGCCACGCGCGTGACCTCCCGCCGCTCCGATGCCCCGACGGCCGCCACCCGCGCGGCCGCACCCCGGGCGGCCACGCCGCGCTCGGCGCCGGCCCGCCAGGTGCCGGCCCGGCGCCAGGTCCGCCAGGAGGCGGCGGCCTACCCGCGGCGCGCGGGCCCGCCGGACCGGGAGCTGGAGCGCTCCAGCCGCGGCTTCCGGCGGGTCATGGGCCTGTTGCTGCTGCTCGCCGTGGTGGTGGCGATCGTCATCGCCGCCGTCACCATCGCCAACAGCACCTCCAACACCGCGGTCCACTACCAGAAGGTCGTCGCCCGCGACGCCCATTCGGCGCTCAGCCAGCTGCAGGGCCTGATCAACCAGTACACGAAGTAGCGCCCGGCGCCGCCCCGGCCAGGAGCGCCTGTGAGACCTCGGCGAGGCGGCCCGCGCCGATCGCCTCGCGCAGATCGGCCATGAGCCGCGCGATGAAGCTCAGGTTGTGCAGCGTCACCAGGCGCAGGCCGGTGAGCTCATGGGCCCGCAGCAGGTAGTGCAGGTAGGCGCGGGAGAAGCCCTCCGAACACGCGGGACACGGGCAGCCGTCAAGGATCGGCTCCGGCGAGCGGCGCCAGCGCCCCTTGAACAGGTCCACCCGCCAGCGCGCGCCCGGATCCGGGATGAGCGCCACCCCGTGGCGGCCGAGCCGGGTCGGCATCGCGCAGTCAAACGTGTCGATCCCCTGGGCGACACCGGCGATCAGGTCGTCGACGTCGCCGATGCCGAGCAGGTGGCGCGGGCGCTCCGGCGCCAGCCGCTGAAGCTCGGTGGTCGTCCAGTCGACGACCTCGTGCATCTGGGGCTTGTCCTGGCCGAGGGAACCGCCGATCGCGATCCCGTCGCAGCGGCTGTCGGCGACCGTCGCCACCGATGTCAGGCGCAGGTCGTGCTCCACGCCCCCCTGGACGATCCCGTAGACCGCCTGGCCGGCCGGGCCATGGCGCTCATGCCAGTCCAGGCACCGCTCCAGCCAGCGGTGGGTGCGCTCCATCGAGCGCGCGGTGTAGTCGCGGGTGACATGAAACGGCGTGCACTCGTCGAAGACGAGCGCGATGTCGGAGCCGAGGGCCGCCTGCACCGACATCGACGTCTCCGGCCCCATGAACTGCTCGCTGCCGTTCAGATAGGACCGAAAGCGCACCCCCTCCTCCTCGATCGAGAGGATCGTGCCGGTCGGCTCGCCGCCGCTGGCCGCGCCCCGCCGCCCCTTGATCTCGTCGGCGACCCCCCCATGACCCATCGAGAACACCTGAAACCCGCCGGAATCGGTGATGATCGGCGCCGGCCAGCGCATCATCTCGTTGAGGCCGCCGAGCTCGGCCACCAGCTCCGGTCCCGGCGCCAGGAACAGGTGGAACGTGTTGCCGAGGACCATCTCATAGCCGAGCTCGGCGACGTCGCGCGGCTCCAGCGTCTTCACGGCCCCGCGCGTCGCCAGCGGGACGAACGCCGGTGTGTTGACCTCGCCGTGGGCCAGGCGCAGCACGCCGCGCCGGGCGCGGGAGTCAGGGCAGCGGGCACCGATCTCAAACACGGCCCGCCACCCTAGATCAACCATCCCGCCGGTGTGCCGCGGGCCCCGCCTGGCGGGCGCCGCGCCGCCGCGCGCTCGGCGTAGCCTTGCTCGTCATGGGGATGCGTGCGGCCATGGCGGTGCTCCTGGCCGCGATCGTCCTGACGGCGTCCGGCTGCGGCTCCGGACAGCACGGTGCGCCCGCGGCCCCCGGCGGCCACGCGGTCTTCGCCGCGCACTGCTCGGTCTGCCACTCGCTGTCCGGGATCGACAACCCCCGGTTGCAGGGCGGCGACCTGCTCGGCTTCCACGCCTCGCGCGCCGAGGTCATCCAGTTCGTGCGCGAGATGCCGGTCGTCGGCCGCCCGCTGACCCGCGCCGAGCTGCGGGCGGTCGTCGACTACGTGATGGCGGCCGAGCAGCGGGGATCCCGCTGATAGGCCCGGTCTCCCGCGGTGGAGAGCCTCAGCGGGAGGCCGGCACCAGCTCGCCGACGCTGGCGAGGGTCGTCGTCGGCGACTGGCCCCCGGCGATGACGATCCCGCCGCCGAGGCTCATCGCCGCCGCATCGGAGGTGGGGGTCGGCAGCCTTCCGGCGCCCGTGATCCGGCCCGTCGCCGGGTTGATCGCCCAGATGTCGGCCGTCTGGGCGGTGTCGAGGTCGCCGCGGCCGCCGATCAGGTAGACCGTCGAGCCGAGCGTCGCCGCCATTCCGTGGGTCACGGGATGGCGCAGGGTGGCGATCTGGCGCACCTGATGGGTGGTCAGATCGAAGCGGTAGACGGCGTTGCTGGCTCCGGAGGGGTCGGATCCCCCCATGATGTACAGCCCGTTGCCGGCGACCGCCACCGCCGGGTAGCGCAGTCCGACCGGGAGGTGAGCCTCGACCGCCGGCGCCATCCCGGGGCGCCAGGCCACGACGGTGTTGAGGTAGTTGGTGCCGTCGAAGCCGCCGACGACGTAGGCGGTGGTGCTCGCACCGGCGACGCCCACGTCCGACTGGCCGGCCGGCAGCGCCCCCACCTGGGTCACGCTGCCCGAGGCGGGCTCGTAGCGCAGGATGTGATCAAACTGCGTGAGCACCCCGCCGCCGAACACGTACACGTTGCCGCCCAGCGTCGCCGCCTCGGCATCATGCTGGGGCGCCGTCAGCGCCGCGGTGTGGAGGATCCCGTGGACGTCGCCGACCTCGATCGCCGCGGTCGAGGTATCGGCGGCCGTCAGGCCGCCGAGCAGCGCGAACCGGCCACCGCTCAACGGCGCGAACGCCGCGTCGCGCACGGCCGCGGGCAGCGCGTAGAGCGCGTGGTAGGCGAGGTGGACCGGGGCCGCCGTCTTCACCGCGGCCCGCGCGCGGCTGCGACGGGTGTGAGCCGCACGCGAGGTCGTGGTGGCGCCTCCGCTGCCGCACCCCGCCACCGCCAGCGCGGTTGCGAGAAGCAGCGCGAGCGTCAGCAGGGCGCCGCGGACGTGCGAGGACGTCCGGCCACGACCTTCGTGGCGGACGGCGAAGGCCGGTGTCGGTACGGTGCGAAGGATCTCGCGAGCGTAGCCGAACCTCCCCGCCGAGGACCGTGACGGCCGACGGACTGTGAACTTTCTCATCGACGACAATGCGCCATGGCCGCGCAGCCGGGAAACTCTGGGCCAGTGGGTGGACGCGCCGTGACCGCAGCACGGGGCCGAGCAACCTGGGGGTGGGCGTCTCGCCCCGGTCGTCGCGGCCTGGTCGCGACGCTTGGCGTCACCGTCGTCCTTGGGCTCGCCGGGTGCGGTGGCGGCGGATCCCATCCCTCGACGAGCGCCGACAGGAGCGGATCGTCCGCCACCTCCACCAGGGCGCGCACCGCGCGGCACGGTCCCCTCAACATCTATGCGGCCGCCGGGGCCAACCATCTCAGCGCGGCCGTCCGCGGTGATCCGGCGCTTGTCTACGTCCCCAACAGCCTGAGCAACACCGTCGACGAGATCAGCCAGAGGACGTTCAAGATCATCCGCCAGTTCCCCACCGGGGCGCTGCCCCAGCACGTGACGCCCGCGTGGAACTTCAAGACCCTGTGGGTCGACAACGACGACGGCAACAGCCTGACCCCCATCAACCCCCGGACCGGTCGCCCGGGCACGCCCGTGCCCGTCGAGGACCCCTACAACCTGTACTTCACGCCGGACGGGCACTACGCGATCGTCGTCGCCGAGCGCCTCCAGCGCCTGGACTTCCGCAACCCCACCACGATGAAGCTCGTCCACTCGCTGGCCGTCCCTGAGTGCTACGGGGTCGATCACGCCGACTTCTCGGCCAACGGGCGCTACATGTACGCCAGCTGCGAGTTCAACGGGCGGATGATCGAGGTCGACCTCCGGACCCAGCGGGTCATCCGCACGATCACGCTCAACGGTGGCCGCGCGGCGCCCCAGGACGTCAAGCTCTCGCCGGACGGGCGGGTGCTCTACGTGGCCGACCAGGACGTCGCCGGCGTGTGGGAGCTCAACCCGGTCAGCTTCCGGGTGACCGGGTTTCTCCACACCGGCGCGGGCGCGCACGGGCTGTACCCCAGCCGGGACGCCAAGGTCCTGTACGTCTCCAACCGCTCGGCCGGCTCAATCTCCGTCGTCAGCTTCCGGACCCGCAAGGTGATCAAGACCTGGCAGCTGCCCCTTCCGGCCAGTCCGGACATGGGCGGGGTCTCCGCGGACGGCCGGACGCTGTGGCTGAGCGGGCGCTACAACTCGGTCGTCTACGCCATCAACACGCAGACCGGACACCTGCGCGCCGAGATCCCGGTGGGTGCCGGGCCTCATGGCCTGTGCGTGTGGCCCCAGCCGGGGCGGTACTCGCTGGGGCACACCGGCATCACCCGCTGAGCCCGCGCGGCCACCGCTCGCCGCCGCAGGAGCCGGAGGCCGGCCCCCATTGCGCCCGGCCACCTCCCCGGTGCTGCTGCGCGACCGCCGGGCCCGGGCCGGCCAGCGCCCGGGCCCCACGGAGCGTGCGGAAGCTACGCAGCCGGCGCCTCGGTGGACTCGGACGGGACAGCCGCCTCGGATGTCTCCGAGCCCTCGATCGTCTTGGTCTGGGCGGACCCGCCGACCGAGATCTGCACCTTGCGCGGAATGCGCTGCTCCGGCTTGGGAATGCTCACCTCAAGCACGCCGCGGTCGAAGGTCGCCTTCACGGCGCTGGCGTCGACGCCCTCCGGCAGCGTCAGCGAGCGGCGGAACGCGCCGGAGCTCCGCTCCACGCGGTAGTAGCCGGCGCGGCGCTCCTCATGCTCCAGCTTGCGCTCACCGGAGATGGTGAGGACGTTGTCCTCCAGCTCGATGTTGACATCGGCCTCCGACATGCCCGGCAGGTCCGCGCGGAGGACGAAGTGCGTCTCGGTCTCGACCAGGTCCATTGCCGGAACCCACCGCCGCAGCGCCTGGCCGTTGGCCGGCGACGGCGTGTCGAAGAAGGAATTGAACAGCCGGTTCATCTCGTTCTGGATCGTGCCCAGCTCCCGGACCGGCTCCCAGCGAATGAGTGCCATTAGAACCTCTCTTTGGACGGCGTTTCGAAAACCTTGAACTGCTCGTGCCCGCATTATGAAATCTCAGTCGCGCTCTGTCAAGTTTTCTGCTGTCGATTCTAGCGTCGGTTCTGCGGGGTCGCGGGCAAACGACCGCGATGACCGGGAGCCGGGGCGAGGCCGGAGCCCCCGGTTTGTACGAAATCCGGTTAGCGCCGGGCGATTTCGTCCGTGAGCGGCGTATAGCGACGGATCTGTTCGAGAGCATCAGCCCGCATCCGGGTTTCGAACAGACCGGGGGCGTGTCGCGCCCAGCCCCGCCCCAGGGCCGCTCACCCCCTCCTTCATCTGCTGCCTGTATGCGCTCCACCGAACACATCCAGCCCGGGGGGCGCTGACCCGGGGCAGCCCGGATCGCGCCGTTCTTGGCCAGACCGGTCCGCCTGATCGGCGGCCCCAGACGCGGCGGGGCTACGCGGAGATCAGCGAGCGCCCGGACATCGCCTCCGGCTGCTCGATGCCCATCATCTGCAGCAGCGTCGGGGCGACATCGGCGAGGACGCCGCCGTCGCGCAGGCGGACCGAATCCGCCCCGTCGGACACGGTGACGATCACCGGCACCGGATTGAGCGAGTGGGCCGTGTTGGGGCTGCCGTCTGGCTCAAGCATGTTGTCGGCGTTGCCGTGGTCGGCGGTGATGAAGCACACGCCGCCGGTGGCGTGAACGGCCTCCACCACCTCCCCCAGGCACCGATCGACGGTCTCAATCGCCTTCACCGCGGCGGGGATCACTCCCGTGTGTCCCACCATGTCCGGGTTGGCGAAGTTGATGATCCCAAACCGGGGCGGGTCCTCCCGCCACGCCCCCACAAACGCCCGGGCCGCCTCCGGCGCGCTCATCTCCGGCTTGTGGTCATAGGTGGGGACATCGCGCGGCGAGGGGACGAGTTCGCGCTGCTCGCCCTCATACTCGGACTCCTCGCCGCCGTTGAAGAAGTACGTGACGTGGGGGTACTTCTCGGTCTCGGCGACGTGGAGCTGGCGCTCGCCGCGCCCTGCGATCACGGCCGCGATCGTCGTCGCCGGCCGTTCCGGCGGGAACGCCACCGGATACGGCCAGCCCTCTTCGTATTCGGTCATCGTCGTGTACCGCCCATCCCCGCCCAGCCCACCCTCGCCCCGGTCAAACTCGTCAAACCCCGGCTCGGCCAGCGCCCGGGTGATCTCCCGCATCCGGTCCGGGCGGAAGTTGAGACCGAGGACCGAGTCGCCGGGCCGGATCCGGGCCTCCTCGCCCACCAGGACCGGGGTGATGAACTCGTCGGTCTCGCCGCGCTCGTAGGCGGCGCGGGCGGCCTCGGAGGCAGTGGCGGCGCGATGCTCGGCCTGCCCGTGCACCAGCAGGTCATAGGCGCGCTTGACGCGGTCCCAGCGCCGGTCGCGGTCCATCGCGTAGTAGCGCCCCACCACCGAGCCCACCCGCCCGCAGCCGCTCTCGGCCATCCACGCCTCCACCTGCTCCAGGAAGCCGGCGCCGGACTTGGGCAGCGTGTCGCGCCCGTCGGTGAACGCGTGGACGACCAGATCAGGCACGCCCAGCGACGCCGCCAGCGAGATCAGCGCCCGCAGGTGCTCCAGGCTGGAGTGGACGCCGCCGTCAGAGACAAGGCCGATCACGTGGACGCGCTCGGAGCCGGTGAAGGCGTTGCGGAGCGCCTCGTTATCCGCGAACGCGCCGCTCTCGGCGGCGGCGTCGATCCGGGTCAGATCCTGCATGACGACGCTGCCCGCGCCCAGGTTGAGATGCCCCACCTCGGAGTTGCCCATCTGCCCCTCCGGCAGCCCCACGGCGCGCCCGCAGGCGGTGAGGGTCGTCGTCGGATACCGAGACCACAGCTCGTCGAACACCGGAGTGTTCGCCTGGGAGACCGCGTTGCCGGGCCCGGGCTCGGCCAGGCCCCATCCGTCGAGGATGATGAGCGCCGCGCGCGGCGCGGGCAGCTCACGCGGACCCTCGGGCAGCGGGCTCAACGGGCGACCGCGGCGACGATCTGAGAGAACACCTCGGCGTCCAGGCTGGCGCCGCCGACGAGCGCCCCGTCCACGTCCGGCAGGGCGAGCAGCTCGGCCGCGTTCTCCGGCTTGACGCTGCCGCCGTACAGGATCCGTGTCCGCGCCGCCTGCTCGCGGGAGCGATCGGCGACGAGCGCCCGGATGAATGCGATCGCCTCCTGGGCCTGCTCCGGGGTCGCCACCTGGCCGGTGCCGATCGCCCAGATCGGCTCGTAGGCGATGACGACGTCGCCGAGCCGGTCGGTTTCCACCCGGGCCAGGGCCTCCTGGACCTGATGGCGGAGCTTGCGCTCGGTGTCCCCGCGCTCACGCTCCTCCTCGGTCTCGCCGACGCACAGGACGGGCAGCAGCCCCGCGGTCAGGGCCGCCGGCACCTTCTGGGCCAGCGCCCGGTCGGTCTCGCCGAACAGTTCGCGCCGCTCGGAATGGCCGAGCACCACTCCCTGGACATCGATCTCGGTGAGCATCGGCGCTGCCACCTCGCCGGTGAAAGCGCCATGGTCGGCGTGGTGCATGGTCTGGGCATAGACGGCGACCCGCGAGCCGCGGGTGGAGTCGACCATCGCCTGCAGGGCGGTGAACGGGGGGCAGACGGCGACGTCGACCCCGTCGACCGAGGAGACGCGGGGCAGCAGCGCGGCGATGAACTCCTCCGCCTCCGCGATCGTCTTGTGCATCTTCCAGTTGCCGGCGATCAGCGGCGTCCGCGGCGCCTGCGATGGATCCGGCCCGCTCATCGCAGCACCTCAACGCCGGGCAGCGTGCGCCCCTCCAACAGTTCCAGCGAGGCGCCCCCGCCTGTCGACAGGTGCGTGACCTTGTCGGCCAGCCCAAACCGCTGGAGCGCGGCGACGGAGTCACCCCCGCCGACGACGGTCACCGCCGCGGTCCGGGCCACCGCCTCGGCCACGGCGCGGGTGCCGGCGGCGAACGGCTCCATCTCGAACGCGCCCATCGGCCCGTTCCAGAACACGGTCCCCGCGGTGGCGATCAGGGTCGCGTAGGCGTCGGCGCTGCGCGGGCCGATGTCGAGCCCCATCATCCCCTCCGGCACGTCGACGCCGTCGACCGGCACGGGCGTGGCACCGGGGTCAAACCGCTCGGCGCAGACGAGGTCGGACGGCAGCTGGATCGTCGCCTGATCCTCACCGCCGGCATCGGCGATGAGCCGGCGGGCGAGCTCAACGTCATCGTCGGCGCACAGCGAATTGGCCACCTCGTGCCCCTGAGCCTTGAAGAACGGAAAGCACATGGCGCCGCCAATGAGGATCGAGTCGGCCACCGAGCGAAACGCCTCGATCACGCCGATCTTGTCCGACACCTTGGCGCCGCCCAGGACGGCCACCAGCGGCCGCGACGGGTTCGCCAGCAACCCGGACAACGCGCTGACCTCGCGGTCCAGGAGCAGTCCGGCGGCCCGGCGGTCCATGAGCCGGGCCACGCCCTCGGTGGAGGCGTGGGCGCGATGCGCGGTGCCGAAGGCGTCGTTGACATAGGCATCGGCGAGCGCGGCCAGGTCGGCGGCGAGCTGCGGGTCGTTCTTCGTCTCCCCCGGCTCAAAGCGGATGTTCTCCAGCAGCAGGACGTCGCCCTCCCCCAGCCCGCGCGCCAGCTGCTCCACCTCCGGCCCCCGCGCTCCCGGCGCCAGGGTGACCGGAGCGCCGATCAGCTCCGACAGGCGCTCGGCCACCGGGCGCAGCGACAGGCCGGGCTCGCGATCCTTCGGCCGCCCCAGGTGGGAGACGAGGACGAGCGCCGCTCCCCGCTCCCGGAGAGCCTCGATCGTCGGCAGCGCCGCCCGGATGCGGGTGTCGTCGGCGACCGCACCGTTGTCAAGCGGGACGTTGAAATCGACTCGGACGAGGACCCGCTTGCCCCGCAGGTCACCGAGGTCATTGAGTTGCCTCACAGCAGCTGTTGCACGAGATCGGAGACGCGGTTGGAGTAGCCCCACTCGTTGTCATACCAGGCGACGACCTTGACCATCGTCCCGTCCATGACCGCGGTCAACTGCGAGTCGACGATCGACGAGGCTGGGTTCTTGACGATGTCTGAGGAGACGATCGGGTCCTCGGTGTAGACCATCAGGCCCTTGAGCGGCCCGTCCTCGGCCGCCGCCTTCAGCGCGGCGTTGATCTCCTCAACGCTGGTCTCCCGCGACGCCTCGACGGTGAGGTCGACGACGCTGCCGGTGGGCACCGGGGCGCGCACGGCGAAGCCGTGGAGCTTGCCCTGCAGCTGCGGGATGACGAGACCGATCGCCTTGGCGGCGCCGGTTGAGGCCGGGATGAGGTTGACGGCGGCGGCGCGCGCCCGGCGCAGGTCGCGGTGGGGCATGTCCTGCAGCCGCTGGTCGGCGGTGTAGGCGTGGATCGTCGTCATCAGGCCGTGCTTGATCCCGACTGTGTCGTTGACGACCTTGGCCACCGGCGCCAGGCAGTTGGTCGTGCACGAGGCGTTGGAGATGATCTGATGCCGGTCGCGGTCGTAGGCCTCGGCGAAGTTGACCCCCAGCGCGACGGTGGTGTCCGGGTCGGTGGCCGGGGCGGAGATGACGACTTTCTTGGCGCCCGCCGACAGATGCTTGGCGGCGTTCTCCCGGTCGGTGAACAGTCCGGTGGACTCGATGACCACGTCGGCGCCGATCTCGCCCCACGGCAGGGCGGCCGGATCGCGCTCGGCGAGCACCCGGATCTCCCGGCCGTCGACGACGAGGCCGGCATCGGTCGCCTCAACGGTGCCCGGGAAGGGGCCGTACGTTGAGTCGTACTTGAGCAGGTGGGCGATCGTCTTGGGATCGACGAGATCGTTGACGGCCAGCCACTCGATGTCGGCGCCGCGCTCATGAGCCGCCCGGAAGACGTTTCGGCCAATCCTTCCGAAGCCATTGATAGCCACGCGTACCGCCATGCGCACTGCCTCCGTTTCCCGTAGTCAAACGCTCAAGACGCACGTTCGCGTCCCTGCGGGCGACAGGCTATCTAAACCAGACGGCGCCTCCCCTCGCGAGACCGGGGGCGGGCGGGTCCGTGTCGAGTCAGCGGCGGGAGACGACCTCCACCCGCAGCGCGTCCGGATCCCGCAGATAGGCGGCGTAGTAGCGCCGTCCGTACTGCGGGCGCTGGCCCGGGGGTCCGTCGTCGGCGCCGCCGTTGGCCAGCCCGGCGGCGTAGGCGGCGTCGACGGCCGCCTTCCCGCTCGCCTGCAGCGCCATGTGGCCGTAACCGGGCCCCGGCCCCCGGCCGCGGACGACGAACCAGATGAGCGGCGCGTTGATGCCGTAGGCGACGGCGTGTTCGGACTCAAACATCCGCCGCGCACCCAGCGCGAAGAACACGGCGTCATAGAACCGGAGCGTGCGCTCCAGTTCGGCGACCTCGAAACCGACGTGGTCGATCACGCGGGCTCGGTCACGTCGCGGTCGATGACGTCGACGAGGTAGCCATTGGTGTCGGCGTAACGATCGGCGAGATGATGGGCGATGGCCACCGACCGGTGCCGCCCGCCGGTGCAGCCGACCGCCACCACCAGGTGCGACTTGCCCTCGGCCAGGTACTGGGGCAGCAGGTAGTCGAGCAGCGGGTGCAGGTGGTCATAGAAGGCGTCAAGGGCGCCGTCGCGGTTGATGTAGTCCACGACGCGGGGGTCGACGCCGGTGAGCGGGCGCAGGTCCGGCTCGTAGTGGGGGTTGGGCAGGAAGCGCACATCGAAGACCAGGTCGGCGTCGCGGCTGGAGCCGTACTTGAAGCCGAAGCTCTGAAAGGTGACCGCCAGCCGCCCCGGGGTGCGGGCCGGCAGCAGCTCGTCGGTGAGCCGCCGGCGCAGCATGGCCGCCGTCAGGTTGGTCGTGTCGATGACCACGTCGGCAAGGCCACGCAGCGGCGCCAGCAGCTCCCGCTCGCGCGTGATCCCCTCCACAACGCTGCCGGTCGGTGCCATCGGATGGCGCCGGCGGGTCTCCTTGTAGCGGGTGAGCAGCGTCTCCTCGTCGGCCTCCAGGAACAGGACCCGGTGGCGGATGCCGTGGGTGCGCAGGTCCTCCAGCATCGACACCAGGCCTTCGAAGTACGTGCCGCCGCGGGCGTCGGAGACAACCGCCGCCCGGGAGACCTTCGTGCCACCGTGGCGAAACAGCTCCACCAGCGACCGGATCATCTCCGACGGCAGGTTGTCGACGCAGAAGTAGCCCTCGTCCTCAAACGCCGCCATCGCGGTCGACTTGCCCGCTCCGGAGAAGCCCGTGATGACGACCAGGTCGGTGAGCGCCGAGGCTTCCATTCCCCCTACAGCTTGACGATCGAAGCGGACGGGGGTCGCCCCGCAACGATGGACCGCTTGCGGGTGTGGCACCATGCCAGCCGTGCTTCGCCGCCGCGCATGCCTCGCCCTGGTGGCGGCGCTCGGATTCGCAGTGCCCGCCGGACTGAGCCCGGCCGCCCGCGCTGACACGATCAGCGCGACGGTCTCCGGGACTCCGACCGGGCAGACGATGGGGCCGGGCTTTGTCGGCGTCTCGTTCGAATACCGCGCGCTGCATCAGTACACGGGTCGCGACCCCCTGGCCGTCGACCCGGTGCTGCTCAGGCTGGTGGCCGGGCTCGCCCCCGGCCAGGCGCCGGTCGTCCGGATCGGCGGCAACAGCACCGACACCAGCTGGTGGCCGGTGCGCGGCATGATCGCCCCCGGCGGCGTCACCTACCGGATCACGCCCGGGTGGCTGCGCACCACGCAGGCCTTCGCCCGGGACCTCCGGGCCAGGCTCATCCTCGGCATCAACCTTGAGGCCGGGCGCCCGGCGATGGCCGTCGCCGAGGCCCGGGCGTTTCTCAGCGGGATCGGCCGGCGCTACATCGACGCGCTGGAGATCGGCAACGAGCCGGACCTGTACGGAGTGTTCCCCTGGTACCGCGACCGCCGCGGCCACCTGCACTGGTCCCGCAGCCACCGCTACAAGCTCCCGGCCTACACCCAGCAGTTCACCCAGTGGAGCCGCGCGCTGCCCAACCTGCGGCTCGCCGGGCCGGCCACCTCCGCCCCATGGTGGATGGGCGGCCTCGGTCACTTCATCTGGACCGAGCGTCACCGCCTGGGACTCGTCACCTACCACCGCTATCCGCTGCGGGCGTGCACCACCAACCCCGCCGATCCGACGTTCCCGTCGATTCCCCATCTGCTCGCCGACAGCTCCTCGGCCGGGCTGGCCGCCCCTCTCGCCCGGTACGCCCGCGTCGCCCACGCTCACCGGCTCCCGTTCCGGATCGCCGAGATGAACTCCGCCTCCTGCGAGGGCGCGCCGGGCGTCAGCGACACGTTCGCCTCGGCGCTGTGGGCCCTGGACACCCTGTTCAACTTCGCCGCCGCCGGCGTCGACGGCGTCAACTTCCACATGCTGCCGGGGTCCAACTACGAGCTGTTCACGGTCTCCCATGACGCCTCCGGCAACTGGCAGGCGTTCGTCCACCCGGAGTACTACGGGCTGATGATGTTCGCCCAGGCATTCCCCCCGGGCGCCCGGCTGCAGAAGGTCAGCGCGGCCGGCGGCCCGGTCAAGGTGTGGGCGACGCGGGCCCCGGACGGCACCGAGCGGGTGACGGTCATCAACCAGGACACCCTCAACGGCCACGACGTCTCCGTCTCGGTCCCGGGAGCCACGATGGCCGGATCGCTCGAAACGCTCGACGCGCCCAACGTCGCCTCCACCGACAGGGTCATGCTCGGCGGGCAGTCCTTCGGCGATGAGACGACAACCGGGACACTGCCCGGGCCGCCGTCGACGAGCCCGGTGGCGCCCGCCGGTAACGCCTACACCGTCTCGCTGCCGCCCGGCAGCGCCGCGCTTCTGACCATCCCGCCCGCGCCGGCGCCCGCGCCGCCGTCCGGTGGGGGCGGCGGCGGGCTGTAACCAGAGGCGCTGGCGACAAACCCACCCCCGAGAGGCTGTCGCACAAGGCGGCCGCTGCACCCCGGCCACGGCTGATCGGTGAACGGGCTCGGTGCCGCGAAAAACGGCAGCAGTGAAGAAGCGGGTTCGCCGGCGGGGGGCGGGATGCGGGCGAAGACCCGCCGGCGGGGGGCGGGATGCGGGCGAAGACTCGCCCGCGAGCGTCACATCCGTTCGAAATCCGAATCCGGGCTGACGATCTCGAACGAACCTGCCGCTATAGGCCACTCACGGACGAAATCCGAAGGCGCGATCCGGATTTCGAACAAACCGGGGGTGCTCTGCCCCCCGCCGCGCCCCGCGCCGGTCACCCCCTCATCGCCGTCGTCAACCCAGACCCCGCCGCCAGCTCTCACAGCAGGCAACCCCCGGCCGCCGGGGCGGGAGGCTGCCTTGATCTCCGCGACGCCCCGGTCAGACGCCGGTCTTGTGCAGCTCGCGGTACATGTCGCGGGCGAGCTTGCCGGGCAGGCCCGGCACCGACTCCAGCTCCTCGCGCGAGGCGGCCAGGATCGCGTCCGGTGAGCCGAAGTGGGCGAGCAGCGCCCGCTTGCGGGCCGGCCCCACCCCGGGCAGGTCGTCGAGCACCGAGGCGGTCATCGCCCGGTCGCGGCGGATCCGGTGGTGGGTGATGGCGAACCGGTGGGCCTCGTCGCGGACGCGCTGCAGCAGCTGGAGCTCCGGGGTGTCGTGGGCCAGGACCAGCGGCCGCGGCACCCCGGGGATGAACACCTCCTCGATCCGCTTGGCCAGCGAGATCACCGTGACCCCGCGGTCGCGGAAGCCCTGCAGGGCCCGCAGCCCGGCGGCGAGCTGGCCCTTGCCGCCGTCGATCACGACGACGTTGGGCAGCGCGGCGAAGCTGGGGTCGTAGTCCTTGTCATGGGGCGAGACGTCGCGCTGGTGCTCCCAGCGGGCGAAGCGGCGGCCGAGGACCTCCTCCATGGCGGCGAAGTCGTCCGGCATGCCCGGGGTGCCGGCGGTCTCTCCCCACACCTTGAACCGGCGGTAGTCCGACTTCTTCGGCGCGCCCCCCTCAAACACCACCATCGACGCCACCGTGTTGGTGCCCATCAGCGTCGAGATGTCAAAGCACTCAATCCGCAGCGGGATCGTGTCGAGGCCGAGCGCCTGCTGGAGCCCGTCGAGCGCCTCCACGCGCTGCTGGCGCCGGCGCTCCGAGCGCAGCTTCTCCTGGTCGATGGCCAGCTTGGCGTTGCGCTCGGCGAGCTCCAGGATCCGCCGCTTGTCGCCGCGCTCGGCCGCCCGCAGCTCCACCGCCGCCCCCCGCCGGGCACTGAGGGCCTCGGCCAGGTCCGGCCGCGGGCCGACCTCGCGCTGGACGATGACCAGCGGCGGCACCGACATGGCGCTCGCGTAGTACTGGAGGATGAACGCCTCGGCCACCTCCCCCAGTTCGGCGCCGGCCGTGTTGTCCAGGTAGAAGCTCTGGCGGTCAGACAGCACCCCGTCGCGGATCTGAAAGACCTGCGCGTTGGCCTCGGTCTCGGCGACGGCGATGGCGATGGCATCCATCGAGCCGTCGCCCTCGTGCGCGACCCGCTGGCGCTCCAGCAGCGAGCGCACGGCCCGCAGCCGGTTGCGCTCCCGGGCGGCGTCCTCAAACCGCTGCTCCTCGGCGGCCAGCTTCATCTCCTGCTCCAGCGCCCACTCAACCTCGCGGTAGCGCCCGGACAAGAAGGCGATCACCCCGTCGATGGCCTTGCGGTACTCGGCCTGGTCGACATAGCCGACGCACGGGGCGCCGCAGCGCTTGATGTAGTAATCCAGGCACGGCGAGCCGCTGCGCCGGCCGGGCGTCGGCCCGTCGCAGGAGCGGAACAGGAACACCTTGCCGAGCACCTCCAGCGTGGAGCGCACCCGCTTGGCGTTGCTGTAGGGGCCGAAGTAGGCGCGGTCGCGGCGGTGGCGCTCCCGCGTGAAGTAGACGCGGGGGAACTCCTCGTCAAGCGAGATGGCGATGTACGGATAGGACTTGTCGTCGCGCAGGCGGATGTTGAACCGCGGCTTGTACTGCTTGATGAAGTTCTGCTCCACCAGCAGCGCCTCGGACTCGGTGTGGACGACGAGCGCCTCGATCTGGTCGATCATCGGCAGCAGATCCCGGCCGGCCCGCGTGCTCGGATTGGAGAAATGCGACGCGACGCGCTTGCGGATCGACTTGGCCTTGCCGACGTAGATGACCTTGCCGCGCTCGTTGCGAAACAGGTAGACGCCGGGCTCGTCCGGAAGCTCGCGGCGCCGATCGGCGGGGAAGATCGACATCTCTTGCTCCTCTGAGGATAGGAGCGCCTACAGATCGACCGAGTACGACAGAGCCACCCCGGCCGCCCCCAGCACGAGCGCCGCCAGGGCCAACGCCTCCCCCGCCCCGGAGCTCGCGCCGGTGGCGGCGTAGCGGCCGGTCGCCGGGTCGAACACCAGCACGCCGTTGGTCGGCGGGACGCCGACGGCGTGGATGACGAAGGCGAGTCCCACCACCAGCGCGAGCGCCAGCGCCAGCCGCGGCGCCCGGCCGCCCCACAGGGCCACGGCGAGCAGGCCGCCGGCGAGCAGCGCCAGCAGGACATCGGCGATCGAGTACACCTGCCACGCGTCCGGATCGCGCGGGACCCCGGCGAACACGCCGCTGGCGCCGTAGTGCGCCATGAGCGACGCGGAGATCTGATGGCTCCAGGGGAGGAACAGCGACACCAGCAGGACCAGCGCCGCCAGCGTCATCAGCCAGTCGGCGACCGTCTCTCGCAGGCGTTTGCTCACGGCGGCGGCAGTCTACGCACGCCGCCGCCGCCGGCGGGCCCGCCGGCCCCGGCGCCGACACTGACCTGACAGGTCATGGACGGCGGCGCCCGGCCCGCGTAACGTGTGGCCCACATGAGCGCCACACCAGACCGCACGGCGTATCGGACCTGCCCGCTGTGTGAGGCGACGTGCGGCCTGGAGCTGACGCTCGACGGCGAGCGCGTCATCGCCATCCGCGGTGACGCCGCGGACGTCTTCAGCCACGGGTTCGTGTGCCCCAAGGGGGCGGCGCTCCGGGAGCTGCACGAGGATCCGGACTGCGTGACCACCCCGCTCATCCGCGACGGCGACGGGTTCCGCCCCGCCCCCTGGGACGAGGCGTTTGCGCTCATCGACGAGCGCCTGTCACCGATCCTCGCCGCCGACCGCAACGCCGTCGGCGTCTACCTCGGCAATCCCAACGTCCACAACCTCTCCGGCACCCTCTACGGCAAGGTGCTCCTGCGCGCGCTGGCCACGCGCAACGTGTTCACCGCCTCAACCGTGGATCAGATGCCCAAGCAGCTCGCCGGCGCGCTCATGTTCGGAACCGGCACCACCGTCCCGGTCCCGGACATCGACCGCACCGACCACCTGCTCATGCTCGGCGCCAACCCGCTGGCCTCCAACGGGAGCCTGATGACCGCCCCGGACATGCGGGGCCGGCTGCGCGCGCTGCGCGCCCGGGGCGGCCGGCTCATCGTCATCGACCCCCGCCGGACACGGACCGCCGACGAGGCCGACGAGCACCACTTCATCCGCCCGGGGACCGACGCCCAGCTGCTGTTCGCGCTTGTCCATGTGCTGTTCGCCGACGGCCTCGCCGACCCCGGCGAGCGCCTGCGCGCGATGACCACCGGCCTCGACGAGGTGCGGGCGCTGGCTGAGCCGTTCACCCCGGAGGCGGTCGCCGCCGTCTGCGGGATCCCGGCCGGGACGATCCGCCGCCTCGCCCATGAGCTGGCGGCGGCCCCGCGAGCGGCCGTCTACGGCCGGATCGGCACCTGCACCCAGGAGTTCGGCACGCTCGCCAGCTGGCTGGTCGACGTCCTCAACCTCCTGACGGGCAACCTGGACCGCGAGGGCGGGGCCATGTTCCCGCTCGCCGCGGCCGGCCACTCCAACGCCTCCGGCACCCCCGGCCGCGGCCGGGGCGCGCGCTTTGGCCGCTTCTTTAGCCGCGTGCGCGGGCTCCCGGAGGTGTTCGGCGAGCTTCCCGTCGCCTGCCTGGCCGAGGAGATCGACACGCCGGGCGAGGGCCGGATCCGGGCGCTCTTCACGCTGGCCGGCAACCCGGCGCTCTCCACGCCCAACAGCGGCCGGCTGACCGCGGCCCTCCGCTCGCTTGACTTCATGGTCAGCCTCGACGTGTACGTCAACGAGACGACCCGCCACGCCGACGTCATCCTCCCCGCCCCGTCCCCGCTGCGCCGCAGCCACTATGACGTCGCGCTGTACATGTTCGCGGTCCGCAACGTCGCCCACTACTCTCCCCCGGCGCTGGCGCCGGACCCGGCGCTGCCCGACGAGTGGGTGACGCTCCTGCGCCTGACCGGCATCGCCGCCGGTCTGGGACCGGACGTCGACATCGCGATGATCGACGACGGCGTCGCCCGCGCGCTCGTCGACCGGGAGCTGCGCACCGAGGGCTCCCCGGTGGCCGGCCGCACCGCGGAGGAGCTGATGGCGGCGCTGGAGCCCCGCATCGGCCCGGAGCGGCTGCTTGACCTCATGCTGCGCACCGGCCCCTACGGAGACGGGTTCGGCGCGCGATCCGGCGGGGGCCTGAGCCTCGCCGCGCTGGAGGAGGCTCCGCACGGGATCGACCTTGGTCCGCTCGCGCCGCGGCTGCCGGACGCGCTGCGCACCCCCAGCGGTCGCATCGAGCTCGCCCCGGAGCCGATCACCGCCGACGTCCCCCGCCTGCGGGCGGCGCTGGCCCGCCCGGAGGCCGGCGGGCTGGTGCTCGTCGGCCGCCGCCAGCTGCGCTCCAACAACTCCTGGATGCACAACCTGCCGATGCTCATGCGCGGCCCGTCGCGGTGCACGCTGCACGTCCATCCGGACGACGCCGCCCGCCACGGCCTCGCCGACGGCGTAACGGCGCAGGTGCGCTCGCGCACCGGGTCGGTGACCGCCGTGGTGCAGATCACCGACGAGGTCATGCCCGGCGTCGTCAGCCTCCCCCACGGGTGGGGTCACGCCGCCGCCGACGGCGGCCTATCGGTCGCCGCCGCGCATCCCGGCACCAACAGCAACGTGCTCGCCGACGAGCGGCTCATCGACGCCGTCTCGGGCAACGCCGTGCTCAACGGCATCCCGGTGGCGCTGGCGCCGGTCGTCGCCGACGGCGCGGATCCGGCTCAGTACCGCCGGGCGGCCCAGACGACCGCGAACACGGCGTAGGCCGCGCCGGCAACGAGCACCAGCCACGCGACCGAGCCGGCCGGGCTACCCCACAGCCGGGAGGTCGCGGTCAGCGTGACCGCCAGCACGGCGATCGCGCCGTAGAGCACGGCGCGGCGGCCGTCGCCCAGCAGGTACAGGGACCCCCGGCGCTCCCGGTAGATGATCGACGCCACCCAGCCGCCGGCGGCCAGGAAGGCCAGGTACAGGGCGGTGAGGATGACACCGGTGGCCGTGCCGCCGCCCGGCGCGATGGCGACGATCGCCGCGATCACGGCGATGATCAGGATGTTGCGGACGGCCGGCGTGATCCTCATACCGACAGGGTACGCGCCTCGGCCGCCGCGTCCGGCGTGCGATCCGGGTCCGGCGACGGCTTGGCGGTCGCCGGCTGCGCCGCCTCGACGGCCTCGGTGCCCGCGACCGGCTCCGCGGCGAAGCGGTAGCCGACGCCGAAGTGGGTGTGCACGTAGCGCCAGGCCGGCGAGACCGCCTCCAGCTTCTGGCGCAGCTTGCGGACGAAGACATCGACGGAGCGGTCGCCGCGGACCATGGCGTAGCCCCACACCCGCTGATAGATCTCCTCGCGCTCCAGCACCCGTCCGCCCGCGGCCGCCAGCTGGGCGAGCAGCTCAAACTCCTTGCGGGAGAGTCCGGCGGGCCTGCCGTCGGCGTAGGCGTCGAACCGGTCGGAGCGGATGCGCAGCTCACCGGCGGTGATCGCGTCCTCCTCGACGGGGAGCTCGCCCACGCGGCGGCGGCGCAGCACGGCCTCGACGCGCGCCACCAGCTCCTCCGGATGACACGGCTTGGTGATCCAGTCGTCGGCGCCGCCGCGCAGCGCCCGCACGCGGTCGGCGACCGGCGCCGGGCTGCTGCAGACGAGCAGCCCCAGGCCGGGGTTGCGCTCGGACACCCACTCGATGTACTCCAGCCCGGTGATCGCCGGGTTGACGATGAGCGCATGCAGCTTGAGCGCCGCCAGCTGATCCGGAGAGGCCGCGTAGCCGATCATCTGCCCCTCCCAGCGAAGGGCGGAGAACCGGCGGCTCAAGACCGTCATGAGGCCGCTGTCGTCGTCGATCAGGGCAATCCTGCGCGCCGACGTCTGGCTCGGTCGGTGCATCGTGTTTCGAAGTGTAGTGGCGGGGCCTGACGGGCCCGGCCCGCGGTCCCATGGGGGCCCGCCTCCCCGGCGCTCAGCCGGCGACCGCCTCCCAGCGCTCGTAGAGCTCGGCGACGATCCGTTTGGCCTCCTCATGCCGCGCCGTGGAGCGGGCCGTCGCCTCCGGCGTCGCCCATGCCGCCGGGTCTGACAGGTCGTCCTCGACCGCCCGCAGCGCCGCCTCAGCCGCCTCAATCTCGGCCTCCAAGCCGCGCTGCCCGCGCCCCCCCTTGGCCTTCGGCGGGGTCCGTTTGCGCGCCCCCGCCCCGTCTGCCGGCGCGGCCTGTGCTGCCGCGGCCTTGGGCGCGGCCGGCTGGGGCGCCGCCGCCGTGACCGGGGCCTGCTTCTGAGCCGCCGGCGCCGGGGGCGGGTTCTTGGCCCGCTCGGCCCGGACGCGCAGGTACTCCGGCCAGCCGCCGACGTAGCTGTGCAGCTGCTGGTCCTCGAGCGCGATCGTGCGCGAGCCGATGGCGTCGAGCAGCGCGCGGTCATGGGAGACGAGCAGCAGCGAGCCGGGGAAGTCGCGCAGCGCCGCCTCCAGCGCCTCCCGGCTCTCGAGATCCAGGTGGTTGGTCGGCTCGTCAAGGATGAGCACGTTTGCCCCGGACTGGACAAGGATGGCCAGCGACAGCCGGCGCCGTTCGCCGCCGGACAGGCCGTCGAGCGGCTTGTCGGCGTCCTCGCCGGAGAACAGGAAGCGGCCCAACAGCGCCCGCGCCTTGCCCGGCGTCAGGCCGGTCGCGTGCTGGGCCGCCTCCACCACGGTGCGCGCGTTGGTGCCGGCGGACAGCTCCTCGGCGTGCTGGGAGAGGAAGCCGACCTTGACGTTGTGCCCGGTGCGCAGCTTGCCGCCGTCAAGCTCGCGTCGGCCGGCCAGGGTTTCGATCAGCGTCGTCTTGCCGGCGCCGTTGGCGCCGACCAGCGACACGTGCTCGCCGCGCTCCAGCCACAGCTCGGCGTCATGGAGCAGCTGCTTGCCGCCGGCCGACAGCTCACCGTGCTCCAGCTCAAAGATGACCCGGCCGCTGCGCTCCGGCGGCTTGAACGCGAACTGCAGGGCGGCGCCGTCGGTCGCATCGGCCGAGATCCGCTCAATCTTGTTGAGCTTCTTGACCCGCGACTGGGCCTGGCGGGCGCGCGTCCCCGCCCGGAAGCGGGTGACGAAGCGCTCCAGCCGCTCGATTTCGGCCTGCTGGCGCTCGATGGCCCGGCCGAGCGCGAGCTCCCGGGCCGCGCGCTCGCGGCGCCACTGGTGCCAGGTTCCGGAGAAGAACTTGCTCCGCCCGCCCTCCAGCTCCAGCACCGAGGTGCCGACCGATTCCAGGAACCACCGGTCGTGGGCGACGAGGACGATCGCGGCGTCCAGGCTGACGAGATGGGACTCCAGCCACTCCAGGGAGGCGATGTCGAGATGGTTGGTCGGCTCGTCGAGCAGCAGCAGGTCCGGATCGCCGGCCAGGGCGCGGCCGAGGGACGCGCGGGTCAGCTCGCCGCCGGAGAAGGTGCTCAGGGGACGGTCGAGATCGGCGTCGGCGCGGAAGCCGAGGCCGTGCAGTGTGGCCAGCGCCCGGTCGCGCCAGCCGTAGCCGCCGGCATGCTCCAGACGGGCCTGGGCGCGGGAGTAGCGGTCGAGCGTGGCGTCGTCGTGGGCGCCGTCGGCCATCGCCTGCTCCAGCGTCGCCAGCTCCTGTTCGATCGCCACCAGCTCCGGGGCGCCGGACAGGATGTACTCCCGCAGCGACAGGCCGCGCTCACGCGGGGGACGCTGGTCATGGAGCGAGACCTTGGCGCCCTTGCTCAGCACGAGCTCGCCGACGTCAACCGACGCCTCGCCGGCGAGCATGCGCAACAGCGTCGTCTTGCCGGCGCCGTTGCGGCCGGACAGGGTCATCCGGTCCCGGCGCTCGAGCTTGAACGAGACGCCGCGCAGCAGCGGCTCACCGGCCATGTCCTTGCCCATATCCGATGCGATGACGACGGCCATGACAGGTGATGGTAGGAGGCCACCGGGGCGCGGGTAGCATGGGCGCGTGCCCCGCTCAGCGCGCCGCCGACGCCGTGTCTATCCGCCGCTTCCGCCCCGGCCGCTGCCCCCGGCCCGGACCGTGGTGGTGCCCGATCGCGGCGAGTTCTTCCTGCGCGACACCGGCGGCGACGGCCCGCCCGTGCTGCTCCTGCACGGCTGGCTGGTGAGCGCCGACCTCAACTGGTGCGGCGCCTACGACGCCCTCGCCCGGGCCGGATACCGCGTGCTGGCGCTTGACCACCGCGGCCACGGCCGGGGCCTGCGGGCCATGGCGCCGTTCCGCCTGACCGACTGCGCCGCCGACGCCGCCGCGGTCCTGCGCCAGCTGGGGGCGTTCCCGGCCACCGTCGTCGGCTACTCGATGGGCGGCGTCATCGCCCAGCTCGTCGCCCGCGACCACCGGGATGTCACCGGCGGCCTCGTGCTCAGCGCCACCTGCCAGCACTTCCAGGATCCGGAGACCCGCCGCGTGTGGCGGTGGATGGGCCTGGTCGGTCTCATGCTCGGCCTGGCGCCCCGCCAGTTCTATCTGGCCGGCTTCCGGCGCCAGGGGATCCGGCTGGACGAGCGCACCGCATGGTGGCTGGCCGAGCTCATGCGCCACGAGTCCCGGGACGTCGCCGAGGCCGGCCGGGAGCTCGGCCGCTTTGACTCGCGGCCGTGGCTGCATGCGATGGCGCCGGTCCCGTCCGCCATGGTGTTGACGACGCGGGACACGGCGGTCGCGCCGGTCAAGCAGCGCGAGCTGGCGGAGGCGGTCGGCGCGACCGTGTTTGAGGTGTCGATCGACCACCTGGACGTCGCCACCCGCATCGACGAGTACAACCCGGCGCTGCTTGAGGCGGTCGCCTCCGTGGGGGCCCGGGAAGCCGCCGTCTCCGCCCACGGATGAGTTACGCTGTGGGCGGGATGCGTCGCGCCCGGATTCTCATCGCCCTCTCCACCGTCGCCGGCTTCATGCTGACGGCGGCTCCGCAGGCGCTGGCGCTCGCCACCGCGAGGGGCGGCCAGGGCTGGTGGGGCGAGTCAACGGACGCCCAGGTCACGACGGTGATGTTCGCCACGATCGGGTTCTTCCCGTTCATCATCGTCGTCTTCTCGCTCATCCAATGGCGACTGGACAAGCGCCATCACGCCCGCGAGGATGCGGAGCGGGCCCGCGCCACGAGCGCGGAGTGGCGCGGCGGCTGGTAGCCGTCCCGGCGCCGCTCAGCCGTCCGTCGGCTGGTGGCCGTCCCCGCGCCGGCGCTCAGCCGCGCACCCGCTGGACCACCACCCCCACCAGGTAGCTGACCCCGGCGACCGCCGCCAGCCAGGTGAACGGGTTGCCGTCGCGTCCCTGCGCCATCTCGACGATGAACGCGCCCAGGACCGTCACCAGCAGGACCATGCCGGCAAACCAGCTCGCGCGCAGATCGATCTGCGCAAAGCGCTCGTCGCGCCCGTCGCCGCGCAGGCCGCGGATCGTCTCGCTGCGCCCGCCGAGCAGGACGACCAACGCGAACGCAACCATGATCCCCAGCGACACCACCCCGGAGCCGAGGTGATGGCCGATCGCCTGGGCGATGAGCATGATCACTCCCATGGCGACCGCGAACCCGGGCACCGTCCACTTCGACCTACACACCTGCATCGAATACCTCCTCCACCGTGGTGCCGAAGAACCGAGCCAGGGCGATCGCCAGCGCCAGCGAGGGCGTGTAGCGCTCTTGCTCGATCGAGTTGATCGTCTGGCGCGAGACGCTCATCGCGGCGGCGAGCTGACCCTGGGAGAGCCCCCGCTCGGTCCGCAGCTGCCTGACAAGGTTTCGCATCAACTGTCAAGCGAACTTTACAGCCCGTGTCAAGCGCACTTGACACGGCGCCGTGGGCCGCGGAGAGGGTCTCAGGTGGTGCTGGGATCGGCGAAGTCCGGGGTGACCGGCTCCTCGGCGGCCGGCTCCGCCGGGGGCGCCGGCACTGCCTGCGGCGCCGGCCCCGCCTCGTCTCGGATCCCCATCCGCGCCTTGGCCATCGGCGTCACGACCGGCACGATGGCCACCGGGACGAGCACGGGGAGCAACGCCAGGTGCAGCCAATCCCACAGGGTGTTGCCGGTGAAGCCCGTCCACGCCCACGGAATCGTGTAGCCGGCGATCACGACGACCACAAACGCCACACCGATGGCGCCGGCGATCGCCGCGTGGCGGCGCCCAAACCGGGACCGCACCTCGATGAACACCGGGATGAGGACGACGGCGAGCGGGAGCGCGGCGAGGTTGAGCCAGTCCCACAGCCGGTTGCCGGTGAAGCCCGTCCACGCCCACGGGACCATGTAGCCGGCGACGACGAGGGCCACGAACGCGGCGGTCAGCCCGGCCACCACCAGCCGGACCGACGAGCCGAGGCGGGGGCGGTGGCGCAGCCACAACGGCAGGATGACCGCGGCGACCGGCAGCAGCAGGAGGTGCAGCCAGTCCCACAGCGTGGCGGTGTGGCCGTTGATCCCCGTCCAGGACCAGTGGTGGCCGTAGCCGCCGTAGACGATGACGACGAGCACGAGGACGGCGGCAGCAATCCAGACGCCGCGCTCTGCGGCCGCCGTCCGGCTGTCCCGGCCCCCAGCCATGCCCTAGATCCTAAAGACCGGCAGCAACCGTTGCTCGTGCTCGGCGTCGATGCGGGCGATCACCTCCACGTGCTCCTCCAGCCCGGAACCCCGCAGCTTCTCGGCCAGCAGTTCGTCCACCTGGTAGATCCCGGCGCTGTTGGACATGGCGATCTCCACGCGCACGGCGTGATCGCGCCCCGGCGAGATCTTGACCTCGTCGATCGCATACGCCGACAGCGAGTGGATGTTGTGCTGCCCGGCCTCAAACGGGATCCGTGACCGCCCCCGGGCCATGTCGAGCGCATCGGCGACGCGGACGATCCCGGCCTCGAGCGTGAACGGCGCGCCGTCGGAGCGGTGGCCGATGATCGCGTGCATGGTCTCGGCGACGATGATCGAGCGCTCCGGCTCCTCGTAGGCGGCGGACAGCAGCGAGCCGAGCTTGTCGGCGGTGAGAAACAGGCTGTAGCGCTCATGGTCCTTGCGGTGGATGGACATGCCGACGCAGTGCATGAGGCAGCCCGCGGCCACCACCACCTCGGCATCGCGCTCGGACATGGCGAAGTCGGTGACGATGCTGGGCGTCACCCCGCGCCGGAACAGCAGCCGCGCCAGGCGCAGGCCGATGTTGAGCACGATCTGGATGTGCACCCAGCTGTGGTCGGACATGCCCAGGCGCCGGGTGGCGTTGACGGCCGATACGTGCCACCAGGCCTTCAGCTGCTCGTCGGCGTTGGCCGCCTCCAGCAGCCGCTCCAGCCGCCGGTTGCCGCGGGTCGGCGCCCGCACGCGCACGTCGGCGAGCGCCTCGCGAGGCGGGATGGCGGGCTCCGGGGTCACGGCCTTAGAGCTTCTAGCAGCACGCCCTCGCGAATGCCACCTCGGCCGATGGTCAGCGGCGCGCCGAGCAGGTGGGCGGCCGCCTCCAGGATGAGCAGGCCGCCCGGGAGCAGCCGCGCCCGCTCGGCATCGACGCCGAAACGCCGCGCGGCGATCGCCGCCGGCGCGCCGGTGAGAGCGTCAAGTGCCCTGGTCACCGCGGCCGGACTGAGCACCGGGCCGGCCACGCGGCACAGCGAGGTGGCGCTGCCGCCGACGGCCACGGCTGTCGCCGGGCGAGGTGGCCGCTCGGCCGTCAGCGCCTCGGTGATCGCGGCGCGGGCCGTCGCCAGCTCGGCCGCGGTCGGTGGGTCGGAGATCAGATGGCGGTCCGTGAGCTTGCCGGAGCCGATCGGCACCGAGGACCACCAGTCGATGCGATCCGGGGGGTGGCCGACGACGATCTCCGATGAGCCCCCGCCGACATCGACCACGCCGAGGGTGCCGGGCGCCGGTGAGGCCAGCATGCCCGCGGCCCCCACGAACGCCAGCCGTGCCTCCTCGGCCTCCGACATGACGGTGAGCGCCAGCCCGGCGGCCTCGGCGACCGCCTGGAGGAGATCGGCCGCGTTGGCCGCGGCCCGCACGGCCGCGGTGGCGATCGCCTGCACATCGGTGGCCCCGTGACGCCGCGCGGTCGCCACCTGCGTCCGGACGACGGCCGCCACCTCGTCGATCTTCTCCGGACTGAGGACGCCGCCGCGCTCCAGGTCCCGGCCGATGCGGGTGAAGACCCGGTCCTGGTGGATCTCCTCAAGCGTCGTCCCGTCGCAATCGGCCACCAGCAAGCGGGTTGTGTTGGAGCCGATATCGATGCAGGCGGCCCGCACGCCTACACAAGCGACCTGCCGCTCGACGCCGTCGCTTCCTCGGAGGCCGGACGACGCTCCGGTTCCGACCCGTTCGCCGGGACCGGTCGCCGCGCGGCCACCCCGCCGAGGACCACCGGCACGAGCGCGGCAAAGGCGAGCGAGCCGGCCGCGGCGACCCCAAAGGCGGCCCGGGAGGTGGCGAGGGAGGTGATGACGCCACCGATCAGGAAGCCAACGCCGGGGGCCAGCTGCGACGTCGAGTCGTTGAGGCTCATCACCAGGGCCATCCACGAGTCAGTCGCCTGCTCCTGCGTGGCGGTCCGGACGGCCATCGACTCCATGCTGTTGCCGACACCGGCCACCGCCGAGCCCACCAGGGCGACCGCCAGCACCGGGGCGACAGCCATGATCACAAAGCCGACGCCGAGTGCCGCGCCGCTGGCCGTCATCAGCATCACCGCCGACCGGCGCCGCCAGCGGGCATAGACGGCGCTGCCGGCGACCGCCCCCACTCCCCAGGCGCTCATCAGCGCGCCGTAGCCGCCCGGTCCGGCTCCGAGAGTGTGCTGTGCGTACACGACCTCGACGGGAACGGTAACAGTGAAGAAGACGAGCCCCAGCGTCTGGACGATCATCAGCCGCCAGAGCAGGCGGTCGCCCCGGACATGGCGGAGGCCGTCGAGCAGGCGGCTGAGCCCGGATCCGACGGTTGGCCGGGCCTCCGGCAGCGTCGTGATCGCCAGCACGACGGCCATTCCGGCAAACAGGCCGCAGTTCACGAGCAGCGCGGCGATCGTCCCGCCGGCGGCGACGACGACGCCGCCGATCGCCGGGCCCAGCATGAATGCCCCGGAGAAGCCGAAGTTGACGATCGCGTTGCCCTCATGGAGGAGATCGAGCGGCTTGAGGATGTGGGTGCGCGCCGCCGTCGCCAGCGAGCGGGCGGTGGCGGCGACCACGCCGTCGGCGAGCGCAAGGGCGAGCACGGGGACGAGCGTGAAGTTCTTGCTGAACCAGGCAAGCGCGCCGAACAGCACCGCCTCGAGGGCGTACAGGCCGGGAAGCACATGCCGCGGGGCGTGGCGGTCAAGCCGGGCGACGACGCCCGGCGACAGCATCGCGGGCAGGAACTGAGCGCAGATGAAGAAGGCCGCCGTGCCCAGGGCGCTCTTGGTCTCCCGGTAGACGAGCACCGACAGCGCCAGCGTTCCGACCATCCACGCCAGCTCGTTGAGCACGTACGCGGCGACCAGGCGTCGGAATGCGGGAAGCCGCAGACACGCGATCACGCGCTGGGTCCCCCGCAGATCAGGCGATGTGGCACCGACTTGGCTCCTCGTTGGCGCAGACGCCCGCTGTGCCCCCTTGCTCCCGCAACGGCCGCGCGATACCCCATCCTATTGGACTTCGCCGCTGCACCCAACCCAGAACCGAGACTGCGCGGGTTTGAGGGCCCATCTTCCCCCAGGCCGTGCCCGCTCAGACACCGCCGCCGGAAGGCGGCGCGGCGAAGGCCTCCCGGGCCGCCTGCGCGCCGGTCGCCGCCGCGCTGCTGTACGAGTACGTGCCCGCCTCGCGCAGCTCGCGGGCCGCGGCCACGAGCCCGCCCATCGCCGCAAACGCGAACGCGCCCCCCACCGAGATCCGGCTCACGCCGAGCTCGGCCAGCTCGGCGACGGTGGGAGCGCCCGCGCGGGCCAGGACGTTGACGGGCCGGTCAACCGAGGTGACGATGGCGCGGATGTCCTCCGCCCGCGTCGGCCCCGGCGCATACAGGACGTCGGCACCCGCCTCCTGATAGGCCTGCAGCCGAGCGATGGTGTCACCGAGGTCAGGCCGGTCGTGGAGGAAGTTCTCCGCCCGCGCGGTCACGACCAGGGGAGCGGCGGCGCGATGCGCCACCTCAACCGCGGCCGCGACGCGCTCCGCGGCCAGGCCGCGATCGTAGATCGGCCCCGCCGCGCTGCCGGAGAAGTCCTCGATCGAGAAGCCGGCCAGTCCGGCGGCGACCGCCGCCGCCGCGGTCTCCGCCACCCCGTCCGGGTCGTCGGCAAAGCAGTTCTCCAGGTCGGCGGACACGGGCAGCGGGGTCGCCCGGACGATCTGGGCCGCGTGCGCGATCGCCTCGTCGCGGGTGACACCCCCATCGAGCCGCCCCAGCGTGGCGGCGAAGCCGCTGCTGGTGGTTGCCAGCGCCTCAAACCCCAGGGACGCCAGCACCCGCGCCGAGCCGACATCCCACGGATTGGGGAGCAGCAGGGGCCGGCCGCGACGATGAAGCTCCCGGAACTGCGTGGTGCGGGCGGCATGGTCGGCATCGGTCATGGCGGCGCCAGCATACGACCTGTGTCGGCGCCGCCATGCAGCCTCCCGCCCATCGTCCTAGGCTGAGACGGATGAGCACTCAAGCACGCGCGTTCTCCCTGGGCCGAGAGGGAGACGGGGACGGGTCGTTCCGACGCCAGGAGAGCAGCTTCCGCAACGTCGTCTCGGCCGACGGCTCCACCGGCTTTGCCCTTGAGGCCGGGCGCTACCACCTGTACGTCGCCCGTGCCTGCCCCTGGGCGCACCGGACGATCATCGGCCGCGAGCTGATGGGGCTTGGCGATGCGATCGGCATCTCGTTTGTCGACCCGCTGCGCGACGAGCGCGGCTGGGCGTTCACCGGCGCCGGGCACACCGACCCGGTCAACGGCTTTCGCTATCTCGCCCAGGCCTACACGGCCACGGATCCCGGCTATGACGCGCGCGTCACCGTCCCCGTGCTGTGGGACACGCAGACGAACACGATCGTCAACAACGAGTCGGCCGACATCCTGCGGATGCTGTCCACCGTGTTCGCGCCCCTCGCCGAGCACCCGGTGACGCTGTACCCAGAGCCGCTGCACGAGAAGATCGATGCGCTCAACGCCCACATCTACGACAACGTCAACAACGCCGTCTACAAGGCCGGCTTCGCCACCCGCCAGGCGATCTACGAGCGCGAGGTGACCGCCCTGTTCGCGGCCCTCGACGAACTCGACGCCCGCCTCGCCGACCGCCGCTTCCTGTTCGGCACCGAGCCGCTGGAGACCGACTGGCGCCTGTTCACCACGCTCCTGCGCTTCGACGCCGTCTACCAGATCCACTTCAAGTGCTCGATGCGCAAGCTCACGGAGTACCCCAACCTCTGGCCCTACGCCCGTGACCTCTACCAGTGGCCCGGCGTCGCGCCGACGGTCGATTTCGACGAGATCCGCGCCCATTACTACGGCACGCATCCGATGATCAACCCGTCCGGCCTGGTCGCGATGCTGCCCGCGGACAACTGGGACGAGCCGGCCGGCCGGGGGTGACCGCCGGCTTCGGCCGGGCGCGGGGGGCGACCCGCACGCACCCGCCGCTCCCGTCGAGACCGGGAGGCGGGCGAGACTCCCCCTGTGGGGGCAAGTTTGTTCGAAATGCGGACCGGGGGGTTCCGACCTGGACCAAACCTGCCGCCATACGGCACTCACGGGCGAAATCGCACGGCGCGATTCTGATTTCGAACGGATCGGCTGCTCGGCGCGCGCACACCCGCCACCGCCGCTCGACCCGGCCGCGACGGGCGCGCCTAATCGCGGCGGCGGAACACCCGCAGCGCGAGCAGGAAGCCGAGCACCAGCGCCACCGCCGGCGCCGGGTTGCGCTTGACGCGCCCCCACAGCACCGAGCTGACCAGCGACAGGCCCTGGATGGGCTCGCTGGCGGTGGGCGGTGGGGTGGCGCCGGGGAACGGCGATTCGTCGCCCACCGGGGCGCCGGTGCCGTCCGGGACGGGACTCGGCTCGGAGAACGGCGGCGCGCCGGTGACACCTGAGGCCGCCGCGGACGACGGCGGCGCGCCGGTGACGCCCGGGGCCGGCTCGGACGCGGGAGCGGCCTCCGGGACAACTGCACCAAGTTCGGCGCCGGCGACCTCCTCGGCCACCGGCGGGGTGACGGAGGCGGCCGCCTCGGACACGGCGGGCTCCGGAGCCGCCTCCGATGCCGCGGTCTCGGCCTCACCCGCGGGCGCGGCCTCCGCGGCCGGCGTCTCGGCCGGCGCGGCCCCCGCCCCAGCCGGCGCAGCCCCAGCCGCCGCAGCCCCAGCCGCGGCACCCTGGCCGTCGCCAGCCAGCATCTGCTGCAGCGACTTGGCGAATTCACCGAGCAGCCGGTTGGAGATCTCCTCAATCATTCCCCCGCGCCCAAAGCGGGCCAGCCGCCCGGTGATGTGGTAGTCGGTGACGACATCGACGCGGGTGGCGCCGTTGCCGACGTCGGCGACGGTGGAGATGATGGTGGCCTTCGCGCCCCCCTGGCCGCGGCGGTCGGTCCCCTGGGCGTGCATGGTTGCGGTGTGGGCGCCCTCGTCGATCTCGTCCATGTGCAGCTTGCCGCTGTAGGCGGCCGCGGTCGGCCCAATCTTGACCTTGAACGTGCCGTCGTAGCTCCCGTCATCGTTGCGGCCGGTGACCTCGGCTCCGGGCAGGCACGGGGCGACCCGCTCGACGTCGACGAGCGCATTCCAGACCCGCTCCAGCGGGGCCGTGACCTCAAATGACTGCTCTAGCTTCACCGCGGACCTCCTCCAGGTCTTCAGGGGTATCGACGTCGCGTCCTGAGCATAGGTGGCCGACCTCTATCACGGGACCCCCGCGCAGCAGATCGCGGGCGCCGCGGTCACCGCTCAGCCCGGTGAGCGCCTCCATCTGGACGCGCCCCAGCACGACCGGGTGACCGGGACGGCCCTGGTACGTCGCCCGGGTGAGGGGCGGCTCGCCGAGGAACCGGGCGATCACCGCCGGCGTGATCAGCGGCGCGTCCCCCAGGGTGACGATCACCGTGCCGACGCCGGCCAGCGCGGCCAGCCCGCGGCGCAGCGATGCCGCCTGACCGGACTCCCACTGCTCGCAGACGACGACCTCGGCCCGGCCGAACCGCACCCGCGAGACGATCTGGTGAGCGTGGGCGCCGAGCACCACCACGACGCGCTCCAGCTCCGGCACCCCACACTGGGCCCGCACCGCCCACTCCAGCAGCGGCCGTCCGCCGAGGTCGGCGAGCAGCTTGGGGGCCGCGCCAAACCGGGTTCCGCCCCCCGCCGCCAGCACCAGCCCGGCAACCGGGGCCTCCACCTACGCCGTCACCTCGTGGATCGGACCCAGCCCGGCGGTCAGCCGCCCCCCGTCGCGCCCGTGGCGGACGGCCACTATCTCGGCCAGAATCGCCAGCGCGGTCTCCCGCGCCGTGCGCGCCCCGGTGTCCAGCCCAATGGGTCCGGACAGACGAGCCAGCTCCTCCTCGGCCAGGCCGGCGGCGAGCAGCCGCTCGCGCCGCGACGCCTGCGTCCGGCGCGACCCCATCGCCCCCACAAACATCGCATCGGAGCGCAGCGCGATCTCCAGGGCGGGGTCGTCGAGCACCGGATCGTGGGTGAGCAGCAGGACGGCGGTGGCAGCGTCGATGCCCCCCAGGCGGGCGAACGCCTCCTCCGGCCAGGCCACGAGGACGTCCTCGGCGCCGGGGAAGCGGTCGGCGACCGCGAAACGCTCGCGCGGGTCGACGACGTACGGCCGCCATCCCAGCGCGCGCCCCAGCCCGCACAGCTCCACCGCCAGCGGGACGGCGCCGAACAGGACGATCCGGGGCGCCGGGGCCTCCGGCTCGGCAAAGCCGGGGCCGTGCAGCTCGGACTCCCGCTCCCAGGCGGCGCGGATCTCAGCAGGGGCGATGTCCTCGGTCACATGTCCTCCAGGATCTCGGCCAGCTGCTCCAGCGAGGCCAGTGAGTTTCCGGCGAGCAGCCGGTCGGTATGGGGCACGGCGGCCTGCATCCCGCGGGCCAGCGGCTGGTAGTCCGGATGGGCGGCGAGCGGGTTGAGCCACACCAGGCGGTAGGCGGCGCGCCGCAGCCGCGCCATCTCCACCGCCAACTGCTCCGGCTCGCCGCGATCCCATCCGTCGCTCAAGACCACCACCACCGATCCGCGCCCCAGCCGCCGGCCGTGCACCCGGTTGAGCTCGGCGATGGCGGCGCCGATCCGGGTGCCGCCGGAGAAGTCGGTGACCACGGCGGCGGCCCGGTCCAGCGCGTGATCATGGTCGCGACCGGCGAGCTCCTGGGTGATCCGCGTCAGCCGCGTGCCGAACGCGAACGCCTCAACCCGGCGCCGGGCGACGACGCACGCGTGTATGTACTGGAGCAGCATCCGCGCGTACGGGGCCATGGAGCCGGACACGTCGCAGACGAGCACCACCTGGCGGGGACGGCGCGTCGGGGCTCGCCACCGCCGGTGGATCGGCTCGCCGCCGGTGCGCAGCGACCGGTGCACGGTCTGGCGCAGATCCGGCGTGTGGCCGCGGCGGCGCGAGGGCCGGGTTCGTCGCGACAGGCGCGTGGGATGGCGGCGGGCCAGGCGGTGGATGAGCTCACGCGCCAGCGCCATCTCGGCCTCGGTGTAGCGGGCGAAGTCCTTCTCCCGCAGCAACTCGACGTCGCTCCACGCCGCCGGGAGGGTCTCGGCTCCCTCCTCCGCTGCGCCTCGCCCGGGGTCCGGCATGGCCATGCTCGGCAGCACCGCCTTCTCGATCGCCCCCAGCTCGGACAGCGGATCCTCGGCCGGGGGCACCCGGCCGTCGCCGAAGACAGCGGTGAACGCCAGGTCAAAGCGCTCCAGATCGGCGTGCTGGGAGCAGAGAACGGTGCGCAACGCCAGCCACACCTCCTCGCGGGAGGCGCTGTCGACGGCATCCAGGCAGCGGACGGCGGTGAGCAGCTCGCCGACGCCGACCCGCGCCCCCAGGGCACGGAGCACACTCGTCAGGTCGCCGAGGCGGTCGACGAGCCCCTCGGCGAGCGGAGCCAGCAGAGGACTGGTGGCTACCTCTGCTGTGGGGCGCGGCGCGGCCGGCCCATCAGACACCTTCGAGCACTCCGCGCTCGCGCACGCGCAGCACGTCCTCGTGGACCTTCAGCGCGACGCCGAGCGTCTCCTCCAGCGAGCCCTCGCCGTTGAGCGCCATGAGCGCCTGGGCCCACACGATCGTCTCCCCCACGCCCGGGAGCTTGTACAGGTCGCCCTGGCTGCGCAGCCGGGCGACGGCATCGACGACGCGGGCGGCGATCTCCTCCGGCACCTGGGGCAGCCGGGCGTGGACGATCGCCCGCTCGCGCTCCGGGGCCGGGTAGTCGATCCAGTGATACAGGCAGCGCCGCTTGAGCGCGTCATGCAGCTCCCGGGTGCGGTTGGAGGTGAGCAGGACGATCGGTCGCCGCTGCGCTGTCACCGTGCCCAGTTCCGGGATCGTGACCGCGAAGTCCGACAGGAACTCCAGCAGGAAGGCCTCAAACTCGTCGTCGGCCCGGTCGATCTCGTCGATGAGCAGGACGACCGGCTCGGAGGGGTCGGCCTCCAGCGCCTCCAGCAGCGGTCGCCGCAGCAGGAAGCGGCGCGCGAACAGCTCGCCCTCGTCGACGCCCCCTTCGGCGGCGCGCAGGGCCAGCAACTGGCGGGCGTAGTCCCAGTCATAGACGGCGTGGTGCAGGTCGATGCCCTCGTGGCACTGGAGGCGGATGAGCCGCGCGCCGACCACCGCGGCCAGCGCCCGGGCCACCTCGGTCTTGCCGACGCCGGCCTCCCCCTCCAGCAGGAGCGGCTGCTCCAGCACGACGGCCAGGTGCACGGCCATCGCCAGCTGGCGATCTGCCAGATATCCCTGGGCCGCGAGAGCTTCGCTCGCGGCTCCGACCGACTCAAGCGCCGCGAGCGTCACCTTGCTGTCGATGTTAGTGCGACCGGCCCACCAACCGCCTACCCGGCCGCCGCCATCGCCTCTGTGATGGCCCGCCGCGTCAGCACCCGCGCCAGGTGGCGCTTGTAGTCGGCCGAGGCGTTGAGGTCGGCCGGCGGGTTGGTGTCATCGGCGGCGTGCTCGGCGGCCTTGGCGATGTTCTCGTCCGAGAGCTCCTGCCCGCGCAGCGCCTCCTCAACGGCGGTCGCCCGCAGCGGCACCGAGCCCATGTTGGTCAGGCCGATGCGGACGTCCTCGCACGTCCCCCCGGAGCTCTTGACCACGGCGCAGACGCCGACCATCGCCCAATCCTCGGAGCGGCGGTTGAACTTCTGATACGCGTAGCCCCAGCCCTCCAGCGTGGGGATGCGGACCTCGGTGAGCACCTCGTCGGCCCCCACCGCGGTCGTCAGGTAGTCCACAAACAGCTCCGAGGCGGGGAGCGTGCGCTGCCCGTTCGGCCCCTGGAGGGTGACCTCGGCGTCCGTGCACAGCATCGCCGCCGGCAGGTCCGAGGCCGAATCGCCGTGCGCCAGCGACCCGCCGATCGTCCCCCGGTGGCGGACCTGGGGGTCGGCGATCGTCGCCGCGACCACCGAGACGATGCCGAGCTCCGGTGAGTGCTCCAGCACCGAGTGGGGCGTCAGCGCCCCCACCCGCCAGTGCCCGTTCTGGCGCTCCACACCGCCCAGGCCGGGCACCTTGCGCAGGTCGATGAGCAGCGACGGCGCGGCCAGCCGCAGCTTCATCAGCGGCAACAGCGAGTGACCGCCGGCCAGCAGCTTGGCGTCCTCGCCGCCGTCGGCGAGGGCCTTGATCGCGTCCTGCAGCGACTCAGGTGCCGTGTAATCGAACTCGGCGGGGATCATGACTGCGGGCCTCCCTCCGGGCTCGCGCCCTGGCTGTTTTCGATGGCCTCCCACACCCGCATGGGCGTGAGCGGCATGTTGATGTAGTCGATGCCGAGCGGCCTCAGCGCGTCGATGACGGCATTGGTGACCGCCGCCGAGGCGGCGATCGTTCCCGCCTCGCCGCACCCCTTGGCGCCCAGCGAGTTGACCGGCGACGGCGTCTCGGTCCGGTCGGTCTCAAACGACGGCAGCTCGGCGGCCGTCGGCAGCGCGTAGTCGACGAACGTGCCCGTCACCAGCTGGCCGTCCTCGTTGTACTCCACGCGCTCATACAGGGCCTGGCCGATGCCGAACGCGACACCGCCGTGGATCTGACCGTCGATCAGCATGGGGTTGATCGCCTTGCCGCAATCGTCGACGGCGACATAGCGAGGGATCGTCACCTTCCCGGTGTCGGCCTCGACATCGACGATGCAGGCGTGCGCGCCGAATGGGAAGACGAAGTTCTCCGGGTCATAGAACGTCGTCTCCTCCAGCCCCGGCTCCATCCCTTCCGGCACCGCGCCGATGTAGGCGATCCCGGCGACATCCGCCAGCGGCATCCCCTTGTCCGGCGATCCGCGCACCGAGAACTTGCCCTCGGCGACCTCGATGTCCTCCGGCGCCGCCTCAAGCTCGGCGGCGACGATCGCCTTGACCTTGGCCACCACCTTGTCGGTGGCCCTGGCGACGGCCTCGCCCCCGGTCGCCAGCGAACGCGATCCGTACGTGTTGCGTCCCTCCGGCCCGGTGGCGGTGTCGCCGTGAACGACCTCCACCACGGACGGGTCAACCCCCAGCTTGTCGGCGACGATCTGCGCCATCGCCGTCTCCAGGCCCTGTCCGTGCGGCGACGTGCCCGTGTAGACGGTGACCGCGCCCGTGTTGTGCACGCGCACCATCGCCGACTCCCACAGTCCGGCCTGCACGCCGACGCCGGACGGGCCGGTGATCCGCGACGGGGCCAGCCCGCAGATCTCGGTGTACGTGGAGAAACCGATCCCCCGGTAGATGCCCTTGGCGCGCAGCTCCTCCTGCTCGCGGCGGAACGCGGCCATGTCGACGTGCTCCAGGAGCTTGTCGAGCGTCTTGTCGTAGTCGCCGGAGTCATAGATGACCCCCGTGGCCACCGCCGCCGGGAAGTCCTCGGAGGGGATGAAGTTCTTGCGGCGGATCGCGACGGGGTCCATCCCCAGCTCGTGGGCCATCTGATCGAGCGTGACCTCGACCATGTGCGTGGCCTCCGGCCGGCCGGCGCCGCGGATGGCGTCGGTCGGCGTCTTGTTGGTGAAGACGCCGATGATGTCGGTGGTGACGTTGGGGATCTTGTAGCAACCGCCCATCACGAACGCGCCCAGCGACGGGATGAGCGGGGTCAGGATCATGTTGTAGGCGCCGAAGTCGGCGAGGATCTTCACGTGGAAGGCGGTGACGGTCCCGTCGCGCTTGGCCCCCATCTTGACCGTGGCGATCTGGTCGCGGCCCTGGTGGGCGGTGGCCATGTTCTCGGTCCGGGTCTCGATCCACTTGATCGGCTGGCCGGTCTTGCGCGCGGCCCAGCAGGCGAGCAGCTCCTCGCCGTACACCTGGAGCTTTGACCCGAAGCCGCCGCCGACCTCCGGCGCGATGACGCGCACATGGTCCTCGCTCAGCCCCAGCAGGAGCGCCATGAACAGCCGCAGGAAGTGCGGGACCTGCGTCGAGCTCCACAGCGTCAGCGTGCCCGCCCGGTACTCGGCCAGCACCCCGCGCGGCTCGATCGGCGCCCCCGCGATGCGGTGGTTGACGACCCGCCGCTCGATGACGACGTCAGCCTCGGCGAACCCGGCCTCGACGTCACCGCCGCCGAGCGACCACTCGTGCACCTTGTTGGTGCCGAGGTGCTCATGGACAAACGGCGCGCCGGCCACCGCCGCCTCGGGGTCGACGATGACCGGCAGCGGGTCGTAGTCGACGACGACGTCCTCGACGGCGTCCATGACCGCGTAGCGATCGTGGCCGAGCACGACGGCCACGGCCTCGCCGACGTGGTTGACGGTGCCCTTGGCCAGCGGCCAGTGCTCCGGGTTGTTGACCTCTACGCCCGGGGGCGCCCACGCC
>DASSZQ010000087.1:0-31891 GCA_035702755.1 Solirubrobacteraceae bacterium
CCGGCGACGGCATCGGCGAGCACGGCCAGCGGGCTGTGGCCGCGCCGGTCGATCACCGTCCGCTGCGGGCTGTTGCCGGGCCGGTCGATCACCGTGCGCAGCGGGCGCTGGCCGGGCCGGTCGATCACCGTCGACAGCGGCCCCGGGGCGGGATCCCCGCCGTCCGGCGCCGCGTCGATCTCGGCCAGCACCGCGGCCAGATACTCGCGGTCCTCGCCGAGGACGGTGATCGGCACCGGGCGGCACGGCTGGGCGTGACGGAGCACCAGCCGTGGCTCAACCGCTCCGTTCCAGCAGTTGCGCTCCAGCCGGAAGGTGGCGTCGTGGGGCAGCTGGAGATCGTCGGCGACCCGTCCGTCGCAGCCGAAGGCGACCGCCCGGGCGCTGACGCCGCCCGAGGTGACCGAGAACCGCGCGTGCCGGCCTTCCCCCATCGTCCGCACGTCGGCGAAGCGCGCGCCCGGCACCAGCAGCCGCGGCGACGGATTGCCCATGCCGCAGGGCTCAAGGGCCCTCAGCTCCTCGGCGAGGTCCAGCCCCAGCTCGCTGCCGGAGACGACCGCGTCGACCCGCTCCACCGGCTCAAGCAGCTCCGGGGTCAGCACAGCGGCGGCGTGCGCCTCAAAGGCGGCCCGCAGCGGGGGGATCCGGTCAGCGGCCAGGGCCAGGCCGGCGGCGGCGCGGTGCCCGCCGTAGCGGCCCAGGTGCCCGGCGACGGCGTGCAGCGCGCCGAGCAGGTCAAAGCCGGGGATGCTGCGCCCGGACCCGGTGCCCGTGTCGCCGTCGAGCGCGATCAGCACCGCGGGACGGTGGTGGCGCTCGACGATCCGGGAGGCGATGATGCCGACGACCCCCGGGTGCCAGCCCTCACCGGCCAGCACGTACGCCGGGCGCGGACCGGCGGCGTCGAGCTCGCGCACCTGCGCCTCCGCCTCCCACAGGATGCGCTGCTCGACGGCGCGGCGCTCGGCATTGACGGCGTCAAGCTCGCGGGCGATCGCCCGCGCCCGCTCCGGGTCCTCGCACAGCAGCAGCTCCAGCCCGGCGTCGGCCCGGGCCAGGCGCCCCGCGGCGTTGATGCGCGGCGCCAGCCGGAACCCCAGGGTCCCGGTGTCAAGCTCCCCCGGGTCGGCCTGGGCGACCGCCATCAGTGCCCGGAGCCCGGGCTTGACGGTGACGGCCAGGGCGGCCAGCCCCTCGCGCACGAGGCGGCGGTTCTCGCCGGCGAGGGGGACGAGGTCGGCGACGGTCGCCAGCGCGACGAGGTCGAGATCATCCGCAGTGGTGGTGGCTGCCAGGGCCTCGGCGAGCTTGTGGGCGACGGCCGCTCCGCACAGGTCGGCGCACGGGTAGTCGCACAGCGCCGGGTGGACGATGGGGCAGTCCGGGAGGACTCCGTCGGCGCGGGCCGCGTGATGGTCGGACACGACGACGTCCACGCCGGCAGTGCGCGCGGCGGAGACCTCCTCGACGGCCGTGATCCCGCAGTCGACGCAGATGATCAGCCCGGTGCCGCGCTCGGCCAGCCGGGCCACGGTGGCGGCGGCCAGCCCGTAGCCGTCCTCGCGGCGGCTGGGCAGAAACCACCGCACGTCGGCGCCCAGGCTGCGCAGCGCGCGGACCATGATCGCGGTCGCGCACACCCCGTCGACGTCATAGTCGCCGTGCACGACGATCCGGGTGCCGGCGGCGATATGGCGGCGGATCAGCGCGACGGCGCGGTCGATGCCGGTGAACGCCGACGCCGGGTGGCGATCGGCGGCGCGCAGGAACTCGGCGGCGCGCTGGGGCTCGCTCAGGCCGCGGCGGACGAGGATCTGGGCGAGCACATGGCCGATGCCAAGCTCGCGCTCCAGGGCCAGCGCATCGCGGAGTGCATAGCCGGGAATCTCCAGACGCGGCCGGGCCGGCGCGGACACCGGAGCGGCGTCCGGCGCCAGGAGGCGCAGCGGCGGCGCCGGGGCCACCGGGACCCGGACGTCGGCGAGTGTGGCTGCCTGCACCATCGGCCCGGCAGCGTAGGCTCCGGCTCAGACAGATCCGGCCACGGCGGCCGAGGTGACCGGCCCCGGCCGAGCCGCGCCGGACGCCGCCGCCGGCCACTGCCGAGCCTCGCCGGGCGCCGCCAGGGTGGTCGGACTACTTCGTGTAGCCGAGCTCGCGCAACAGCTTCTGAAGCTGCGCCGCCAGCTTCTGAGCGCTGGTGTGGGGCTCCAGCGCGCTGTGCAGCCGGTTGTGGCGGGCGTCGGCAGCCAGCGTCGAGCGCACCAGGGCGCTGTGGCCAAGCAGATCCTCGTCGGCCGCCCAGGCGGCGAGGAGGCCGATGCCGTTCTTGGTGTGGCGCCGGAACAGGTGCAGCCACCGGGCGGCGTCGGCCTTGATCAACCCCGGGTACGCCCGCGTGACGTCGATGAACCGCCGGTGGGCGAAGCGCCAGATCTGGATCGGCGACCCGGAGTCGGCGTAGTCGGTGAGGGCGTCCTCGGCGACGCGAGCATCCGCCGACAGGAACACGTAGCGTCCGTGCAGCGGCCGGATTGAGGCGCCCGCGTCCAGGAAGTTGTGCTGGGACATGACGTATGTCCCCCGCCGCGCGTCGTAGCTGAAGACCTGATCGACAAAGCAGCAGTGCGCGCCCCCGGTGAACAGGCCCACGACGACGTTGGGCTCGTGCACGCCCTCCAGGTCGGCGACGAGAATCGGCGACCGGCGCGGGAAGAGGTCGGTCACGGTGCAACCGACGGCGCAGTTGCGCAGCAAGACGCGCCGGCTGTACAGGGTGCGGCCGTTGCGGGTGATGGTCAGCCGGGTCCGGCGCAGCTGGCCGGTGCCGCGCACCGAGGCGCGCACGGTGACCGTGGTGACGACCGCCGACGCGAGCACGGGAATGGCCAGCAGCCCGGCCACCACCGCCGCAATCAAGATCAGCCTCCAGCGCCCCATGAGCGCGTCATCCTATCGCGGCCGCCCGGCGGCGTGTGCCGGGTCGCCGGCCCGGGTCAGATGCCGACGCTGCCGGGGCCGCCGGCCCGCTCGCGCCGGACGCCCTCAAAGTAGACGATGCCGATGCCGATCAGGGCGCCGGGAATCGCCTCCAGCGCGGTGGCGATCGTTGTGTCGTGGCGGCCGGTGATGGCGAAGCCGTTGACGATCAGGCCGAACAGCGCGGCGCCGATGAGGGCTCCGAGCAGCGCGCCGACGATGCCGCCCCAGTAGCGGTCCGGCAGCCAGATCGTGAAGTGCCAGATGGCCAGGCCCATCATGACCCACGCAAGCATCCCCATGGTCAGCGCCTCCGTCCGTGACGGCGGTTGCGCGGCCGCGACTTGGCCGCCCGCGGCTGCTTGGGCGTCTTGGCCATCGCCTCGTTCTCCGGCTCATCGGGCGCATGGCGGAACTCCGCCTCCTCCGCCGGCTCGCCGCCGCCGTCGGTGGCGCGCGGCGGCTGGGGTGCCGCCTCCGGGGAAGCCGGGGCGGCGGGTGCGGCGGGGGGGGTCCGCCGTGCGGGAGCCGCGGGCGGTGCCGGCGCGGCAGGCTTGGCCCGGCCGGACCGGGCGCGCGGCGGAGCGGGCGGGGCCGGCGTCTCGATCTCCTCCTCCTCGCTGCGCGCCAGGCGCTTGGTCAGCGTGGAGGTGCGGCGCCGAGGCTCGGCCTCCTCCTCCGCGATGTCGCGCTTCATCTGCTCAAACTCGGCCGCCGACACCGTCTCGGGCTCCGGCGAGGTGATCCGGGCGCGGCGGCGGCGGGCCTTGTCACGCGCCGGCTCGACATCGGCACCCGCCGAGGCATAGGCGGCGACGAACCCGTACTCGGTCTCGATCCGGTGGCGGCGGTGGCGGTAGACGGCCTCGCGCTCCTTCCAGTGGGTGAGCACCGGAGAGGCGATGAAGATCGACGAGTACGCCCCGGAGGCGACGCCGATGAGCAGCGCGAAGGCGAAATCCTGAAGCGTGGAGCCGCCGAACAGCAGCAGCGCGATGATCGGCAGAAGCGTGCACGACGTCGTCGCCAGCGACCGGGTCAGCACCTCCGACATCGACCGGTTGACGATCTGCGAGAACGCCGCCCGCGGCATCCGCGGGACGTTCTCCCGCACCCGGTCAAACACGATGATCGTGTCGTACAGCGAATAGCCCAGGATCGTCAGCAGGGCCGCGACCGTGTCGACCGTCACCTGCCTTCCGGTCAGCGCGTACACGCCCGCGGTGATGAGCAGGTCATGCATCAACGCGATCAGCGTCGGTACCGCGAACTTCCAGTCAAATCGCAGTGCCACGTACGCCGAGATGACGAGCAGCGAGGCGATGATCGCGATCACCGCGCTGTTGGCCACGGTGCGGCCGAAGGTCGGCCCCACCGTCTGGCTGTTGAAGTCCGGGTTGTTGGTGCTGTTGGTCTTGATCCCAAACCGGTTCTGCAGCGCCGTTTGCACCGACCCGGTGCCGTTCTTGACCGGCTTGGAGGAGATCTGGAACGTGTTGCCGGTGTTGCCGACCTTCTGCACCGAGGGGCTGCTCGCCCCGGCGGCACCGACGACCGCCGCCACCTGCGCCGCCGTCGCCGGCTTGACCAGCGTCGTCGTGATCCGGGTGCCGGAGGTGAAGTCGATGCCGAGGTTCAGCCCCCGGCCGCCGATGGCCAGCGCGCCGATGAGCAGGATGACGCCGGACAGCGAGAAGAAGTACTTCGACGCGCCCATGAAGTCAAAGCGCCACTCCCGTTTCTTGCCCCCGGCGCCGAGAGCCGAGGGGCTGGCGATCGTCCGCGTGTCGGCGGTCGTCATGAGGATCGCCTGGGTGGCCATGACCGCGGTGAACAGGGACACGATCACGCCGATGCCGAGCGTGAAGGCAAAGCCCTGAACCTCGGCCGTCGCCAGCACGAACAGGATGAACGCGGTCATGATCGTGACCACGTTGGCGTCGATGATCGCGGTCAGGCCCTTCTTGTAGCCCGTCGCGATCCCGGCCCGGATCGATCTTCCGGCCCGGATCTCCTCCTTGACGCGTTCGAAGATGACGATGTTGGCGTCGGCGGCCACGCCGATGGTCAGGATCAGGCCGGCGATCCCCGGCAGGGTCAGGGTCACCGGGATGAGCTTGATCAGCGCGTAGAAGTACAGGGCGTAGACGAGCAGCCCGGCGACGGCGATGAGCCCCAGCACGCGGTAGTAGGCGATGAGGAACAGGGCCACCACCAACAGGCCGACCGCGCCGGCGATCAGCCCCTGATGCAGCGCCTGGGCCCCGAGCGTCGCCGAGACGCGGTTCTCGGAGATGAGCTTGAGGTTGATCGGCAGCGCGCCGGAGCGCAGCTCGTTGGCCAGGTCTGACGCCGACGTCGACGTGAACCCGCCGGTGATGTCGGCGCCGGCGTTCCCCCCGCTCTCGATGATCCCGTCCGGATACTGCGTGTAGTCGATCTGCGGGACCGTCAGCAGCTGGCTCTGGATCCCGCCCATCGCCACGGCGAAGTGCTGCTGGAGCTTCTGACCGCCCAGGCTGACGTTTGCCCCCCGGTGGGCGATCTGCGCCGTGACCGACTGGAACTTTGCGGCGCCCGGGCCGGTGAAGCCGAACTGGACGTCAGGGTTGCCGGTGGCGTCGGTGCCCTCGGTGGGGTTGGTGATGTCGTTGCCGGTGAGGGCGACGTTGTCCCGCAGGACATAGAACTGGGCGTTGGGGCTGAGGAACGGCACCTGGTTTGAGGCGCTGACGTTCGCCGCCTGGAGAACCGTGGTCCCCTGGGGAACGGCGACCACCTGGCCCTCGGAGAGGGTGACCCCCGGCGGCAGGCTGGCCGCGAGATCGCGATTGATCGCCGCCTGACTCGCGCCCGGGAGCTCGTTATTGGGGCCGGCGAGCAGGCAGTGCTGGCCCTGGACGAGCGTCGTGTGGTTGTGCGTCGCCGCCGCCTGGCAGGCGGCGCTTCCCGGCGCTCCGAAGACGTAGTACTGCGGGCCGCGGCGCGACATCGTCGGATAGGTCGCCGGCGGCTGCTGGGCGGCGAGCTTGACCGCGTCGTACAGGTTCATGCTCCCGCCCCCGGGCAGCCCGTTGCCCTGGGTGATGGCCATGGCATGCGGGTCCTGGGCGAGAAGCTGGCTGGCCACGGTCTTGCCGTTCGGCGTCAGCGCGTTGGCCTCCCAGTCGTAGAAGTAGAGCATCGCCGTCGTGCCGACCTCCTGCTCGGCCCGGGTGATGTTCGAGACATCCGGGAGGCCGACGGAGATCTGGCTCTGGCCGTCGGTCTGGATCGACGGCTGCGAGACACCGAGCTGATCCACCCGGGAGCGCATGATGTCGACGGCGCGGTTCAGCGACGCCGAGTTGACCTTGTTCTGGCCGTTCGGCTCGCCCTGGTAGACGAGCTGCACCCCGCCGCGGAGGTCGAGGCCGAGGATCGTCCGCTGGGTGGTGACGACGAACACCGAGGCGGCGATCAGCCCCAGGACGAGGAGCAGGACAAAGCCATGACGCTGGCGATCTGTCATGAGCTAGAGCAGGATGCTAGTGGTCAGGTGATAGCGCCGCGGGCCGCGACGGGCTAGTGATGGTTGGTGGGGGTGAGAACGACAAGCACGCCCCCCTCGTCGTCATCGTACGCCGGAAAGATGTCGGCCACCGCCCGGGCCGGCAGGTCATGCTCGGCGTGAACCTCAACCGGCTTGGCCTTGACGCGGACCTCCCACTCCAGGGCCGTGGCGACATGATCGCCGCCGTCGTCGAAGCGCAGCCCCAGCACGTCAGCGACCGGCCGGCCGATCGCCTGCTCGGTCTTCAGGCCGGTCAGCTCAAAGGAGCCGCGGCCGCAGTCAACGACCCGCCCGTCGCCGTCACAGGCGAAGAAGGCGGCGTTGGGCGCCGGGTAATAGTCGTCGAGCAGCTCGAACAGATAGGCGAAGCCGCACTTCTCGCAGCCCCGGGCCTCGCGGCGAAAGCCGGCGTTGCGGTCGGTGCCCATCGAGCGATTTCCGCAATGGGGGCAGATGAAGTAATGCTCGCGCGCCATCTGGCGGGTGAGGATAGAGGCAGGCGGCCGTGAATCAGATAAGAGTCGCCTGTCCCGGCGGCTCCAGGCCGAGATGGGCAAATGCGCGGCGGGTGGCCGCCCGCCCGCGGGGGGTGCGTTCGATCAGGCCGCGCTGGAGCAGATACGGCTCATAGACGTCCTCGATCGTGTCCTGCTCCTCGCCGACGGCGACGGCCAGCGTCGACAGCCCCACGGGCCCCCCGCCGAACTTCTCGCAGATGGCCCGCAGGATCTCGCGATCCAGGCGGTCGAGCCCCTCGTGGTCGACCTGGAGCAGGTCCAGCGCCGAGCCGGCCACCTCCTCGGTGATCAGACCGCCATGGCGCACCTCGGCGTAGTCGCGCACCCGCCGGAGCAGCCGGTTGGCCACCCGCGGGGTCCCGCGGCTGCGCCGGGCGATGGCCACCGCGCCCTCGTCCTCGATGGCCACGCCGAGCAGCCGCGCCGAGCGCAGGACGATCCGGGCCAGGTCCTCCGGGCCATAGTGCTCAAGACGGTGCTGGATGCCGAAGCGGTCGCGCAGCGGCGTCGTCAACAGCCCGGTGCGCGTCGTCGCGCCGATCAAGGTGAACGGCGGCAGCGGGAGGGTGACGATGCGGGCGCCGGCGCCCTGGCCGACGGTGATCGGCAGCTCGCCGTCCTCCATGGCCGGATAGAACGTCTCCTCCAGCGCGCGCGGAAGCCGGTGGATCTCGTCGACGAAGAAGACGGCGCGGGGCTCAAGCGCCGTGAGAAATGAGGCCACGTCCCCCTTGCGCTCCAGCGCCGGCCCCGCCGTCTGCACGAACGGGACCTCAAGCTCGGCGGCCAGGATCTGGGCCAGCGATGTCTTGCCCAGCCCCGGGGGACCGGCCAGGAGCACGTGATCAAGCGCCTCGCCGCGGCTGCGGGCGGCCTCGATCGACACCGCCAGCTGATCGCGGATCGCCTCCTGGCCGACGAAGTCCTCAAGCCTCCGCGGGCGCAGCGACCGCTCGAGGTCCTGCTCATCGCCGGGCAGCTCGGTCGGATCCTGAAGCCGGGTTGCCCCCACCCCGCTCACCGGCGCCCTCCCGGCTCAGCGAGCGAGATCCCGGCGCTCATCGGCGGGCGCTCCGCAGGGCGTGGGCGATGAGATCCTCGGTGCTCTCCCCGGTCGCCCGGTCAAGCAGCTCGTCGACCTCCGCGGCGCTGTAGCCAAGGCCGATGAGCGCCTCGCGGGCGAGCGTCGCCGGGTCGTCGGCGCGGGAGACGGTGATCGCCTCCTCCGGCAGGGCGCTGCCGACCTTCTCGCGCAGCTCGACGATGATCCGCTCCGCGGTGCGCTTGCCGACCCCGGGGGCCGCCTGCAGCCGCGCGGCGTCGCCCGCGGCGACCACCGACAGAAGCTCCCGCGGCGGCGCGCCGGAGAGCACGGCCAGCGCCACCTTGGGGCCGACCGACTGGACGCCGAGCAGCATGAGGAAGAGATCGCGCTCCTCCTCGGTGGCAAAGCCGTACAGGGCCAGCGCGTCGTCGCGGACGACGAGGTGGGTGTGGAGCATCACCTCCCGGCCGACGGCGGGGACATGCCTCAGCGTCTCGGCGGAGACCGCCAGGCGGTAGCCGACCCCGCCGCAGTCAACGACGACATGGTCGCCGCGGCGGACGGCGACGGTCCCGGAGATGAGCGCGATCACCGCGCCACCCCGGCCACCGCCCGGGCCAGCGGCGCCCGGTTGAGATCGCAGATCGCCACCGCCAGCGCATCGGTGGCGTGATCCGGCAGCGCCGCCAGCGGTCTGCCCAGCAGTCGCACGACCATGCGCGCCACCTGGTCCTTGTCGGCCCGGCCGTTCCCGCACACCGCCGCCTTGACCTGCTGGGGGGTGTACGAGCGCGACGGCACCCCGCGCTGACCGGCGGCCAGGAGCACGACCCCCCGGGCCTGTCCGACCGCGAATGCCGTCCGGACATTGGCGCCGAAGTACAGCTCCTCGACGGCCATCGCCTCCGGGCGGTGCTCGTCAAGCAGTTCGCCGACGCGCTCGTGGATGTCGGCCAGCCGCCGCTCCAGCGGCACCCCGGCGCGGGTCTGGATGACCCCCTCGGTCACCGGATGCAGGCGCGAGCCACTGCCCCTAACGATTCCGTAACCGGTGCTGGCGGTGCCAGGGTCGATGCCGAGGACAAGCATGGAGCAGACATTCTCCGCGGCCGTCCGGACGCCTTCACGGCGTGTCGGAGCAGCCGGTCGACGGATCCGCTCGCTAGGGTGGCGCGCCGGTGGCGCAACCTGAGGGCTCTTTCGCTGTTGTAGCTGTCGTCTTCGGTACGGCGCGTTCAGATCTCCTTTCCCGGCGGTGGCTCAGGGCGGCATTCGTCCTGGCCGCATCGGCCCTGCTTGCCCTTGGCACCGCCGCGGGCGCCCGGGCGGCGCGCGCCCCCGTTCTGGCGGCTGACCCGGTCATCGACGGGCCGGATGCCGCCATCGTCTCGGTCAATGGGATGTCGATCGCGCGCGATGGGACCGGCGGCGTCGTGTACCTCAAGGACGTTGCCGGCATCCCCCACGTGTTTGTCTCGGTCCTGAGCAACGGCAGCTTTCAGGCACCCGTGCAGGTCGACCCGGGGCTGCTCGCCGGCTCCTCCCAGGCGGTGATCGCGGCCGGCAACGGCGGCACCCTGCTGGTCGGCTTCATCAACAACGGCGCCCTGTACGTGGCCCAGCGTCTCAACGGCGGCGCCTTCGCCCCGCCGGCCGCCCTGTACCCCGCGGCCGCCAACCCATCGATCTCGATGTCGAACTTCGGCAAGGCCTATCTGGCGTTCACGGCCACCAACGGCGCCGGAGGCGGCGACGTGCGCACCGCCTACTCCTACCAGGGCCAGTGGGCACTGGAGCCCACGCCGCTGGACGACAACCCCGCTGACGCGGCCGGCACCGGCTCCGGCCGCCCCCAGGTCGCCACCGCCGGCGACGGCACCGCCATCGTCGCCTGGGGCGAGAACGGCCACGTCTACACGCGGCGGGTCGTCAAGACGACGGCCAGCGTCGTCGACGAACAGGCCGACGTGCCCTCGGTCGACGGCTGGTCAGAGGTCTCGGCGGGGGATCCCGTCATCGCCGCCGGGGGTGACTCCACCTACGCCGCCGTCGCCTTCCAGGAGCAGATCACCAACGGGGGCTCTCAGCAGTCCCGGGTGCTCCTCAACCGCCTGCACGGTTCGCAGTACGACGGCGCCTCCGAGGCTGACGGGGCGGTCACCGGAGGCCCGGAGGGAGCCGACCAGCCCCAGACGTCAAACACGGAGTACGGGGACGGCTGGGTCGTCTCCGAGCACGACTCAAGCCACCAGCTGTTCGGCACCGTGCTCGGCGGGAACGACAGCTTCCGCACGACCGAACGGATCGACAGCCTGGCCAACGCCAACCCGCCCTACGCCGTGTCATCCAACGCCGGCCTGCTCTCGACGTTCATCGCCTGGCAGCAGGATCCGGGCAGCGCCGGCCCGGCCGAGATCCGCCTGCGCTTCGCGCCCAACGGCAGCGATCTCGGTCCGGAGCAGGTCATCTCCTCGCCCTCGTACGGGGCGGCAAACGCCGCCGCCGGGCTCCAGGCGGCCGGCGATGTCGCCGGTGACGCGGCCGCCGCATGGGTCCAGGGCAGCGGCGCGGCCACCCGGATCGTGGCCGCCCAGCTCTACCAGCCGCCCGGGGGGTTTGTCGCCTCCAACGCCTTCCGCTACTCGACGACGGCGACGCCGACGCTCGCCTGGTCCTCCGCCAACGAGCTGTGGGGCAGCCCTCAGTACTCGGTGACGGTCAACGGCGCCGTCGTCGGGCAGACGGGCGCGACCCAGCTCACCACCCCGGTGCTGCGCAACGGCCGCGACGTCTACCAGGTGACGGCCGTCAACCAGGGCGGCGTCGCCACCGCCAGCCGTCCGGCGACCGTGTTCGTCGACACCGTGCGTCCCCGGGCGACGCTGCGGATCACCGGCATCCGCGCCGTGCGCGACCGGCTGCGGCTCATCGTCCGCTCCAGCGACCCTGCGCCGCCGGGCCAGCCGCGCTCGCAGGCGTCAGGCGTGGCCACCGTGTTCGTGCGCTGGGGCGACGGCTCGCGCCCGCAGCGCATCCGCCGCACGCTCGCCACCCACATCTACCGCCGCCGCCGGACCTACACGATCGCGGTGACGGTGACCGACCGCGCGGGCAACCGGACGGTCGTCCGCAAGCGGATCAAGATCTTCCAGACCGCGCCCCGCTCCCACCGCCGGCACCGGCCGGGCCGCAAAGCCCATGCCCGGGGGCGTGCTCAGACCGCGCATGTCGTCGGCGCGCGCATGACGTTCTCCACCCCCGCCGGCCGATGATGCGACCGGGGGGTTCAGCGGCCGTCGCAGCCCTGGGGCAGCCCCGGCGTCGTCAGGCGCACCCACCGCCAGCCGCCGGTCGACCCCAGGTCCTGGTGGGTGGTCAGCCGCGGGTCCACCGCTGCCGGTCCGCCGTCAACGCTGTTGTGGGGGCCGATGAAGTCCAGGCCCGGCTGGGTCATCGCGGTGCCGACTCGCTCCAGGACCACGTGCAGCTTCCACGCCATCATGCTCTGCACCGAGTGGTTGATGGCGATGAAGCTGCTCTTGCAGGGCAGGATGGCGCTGCGCCCGCCGGCGGCGGCGATGACGTGGTCAAGCTCGTGATAGGTGGAGACCGCCAGCGACGCCGCCGGGAAGAAGGCCCGGGCGTCCTTGATCCGGGCGCGCGTCGTGCCGAACGGGTACCAGACGGCGACGAGCACGGCTCCGGCAACGACGGCGGCGACCGTCCCCATCGCGGGATTGACGCGGCTGACGGCCTGGCCGGCCAGCTGGGCCAGCAGGGCGACCCCCACGCCGGCGAGCACGCACGTCAGGACGGCACCCGGCAGGAAGAAGCGCTCAAGGCCGGGATAGCCGTCAAGCGTCTCGGCGATCACAACCACCCACCAGGCGATGACCCCCAGGCCGACGCTGAGGACGAGCCGATTGCGGTCGCGGATCCAGGAGACGACGACGGCCAGGATGCCGAGGATCAGCGCCGGCGTGACCTGGTCGTTGACACCGCGGGCGACCACGGTGCGCAGGACGTTGGTGCCGAGATGGCCGTTGTAGTCATGGGCCTGGGTGGCGGCGCTGAACGCGTGCCCGGTGCTGATGTACGGGGGCACGAACCAGAAGAACGGCTGGGCCACCAGACAGGCGGCGAGGAACAGCAGCTTGAGCGGGGAGCGAAAGCCGGGCACACGCCACACCAGCCACACCGCGTACAGACCGAGGAACGGCCACCACTCCGGGCGCATGAGGCCGGCGATGGCGCCGATGAAGAACGCCTGCATGTGGCGGCGCTCGATCACCCGGTCCACAAACCAGACGGTGGTGCCGATGAGGATCGCCTCCGACGTGCCCCGCAGGAAGTAGTAGAACCAGTCCTGGGTCAGGAGCACGCCGACGACCGCCATCGCCCCGGCCAGAGCGCCCGCCCATCCGCCACCGACAAGGCGGCTGGCCAGCCTCCAGGCGCCCCACAGGCCGAGCAGGCCGCCGATGCGGGCGGTGATGACCCACAGGGTCGGCGCGGCCGAGCCGAACAGGCCCCAGATCGTGGTGAAGATGACGGGCAGCGGCTTCCAGGAGGATCCGCCGCCGATGATGAAGCTCAGGTGCGGGTCGGTGGCCTCCCGGCCCCAGTTGATCCACGACCACGGGTCGTAGCTCGGCACGGTCGGCAGCACCGCCGCCGACACCACGGCGAGAATCGTGCAGACAACCACCGCCAGCACCGCCGGGGATTGCGGCGCGCGACGAAGGGAACCAACCAGTGAAGCTCCGTGAGAATCCCCGGAGCCGGCGGAGCCGGTCGAGGGCCGCGAATGCGGCGGGTCGGCGATCGACATCGGCGGTCGAGTGTAGCGGTGGGACTGGCGGCCGACCCCCGGGTGGGCGGCAGCGCCTAACACGTATCCAACGCGGCGTCCTCGCCGTGCCGGGCGGCCTAACACTCGGCCAACGGGCCGTCCCCGTCCTGGTGCTGGCCATCGTCGCCCTGGCGCTCGGCGCCTCCCCGGCCTCGGCGCAGGCCGGGCCGGCCTATGCGGCCACCCCGCCGACCCACGGCGCGCTGTACCAGGACGGCCCGGACGACCGCTGGCTGCTCGACGGAGCCTGGCTGGCGCGCGCGGACCCCGCGGGCGTCGGGGTTGCCCAGGGATGGTGGCGCAACGTCGCCTCCACCGACGGATGGTCGCCGGTGAGCGTCCCCAACTCATTCAACGCCGGTGACCTGTCCAACGCCAGCATGAATGGCTCGGTGGAGTGGTACCGGCGGGATTTCACCGTGCCCGCCGGCGCCTTTGCCCGGTACGTTCCGGCCCGCTTCCGGAGCTGGATCGTCCGCTTTGAGTCGGTCAACTACTACGCGACCGTCTGGCTCAACGGCCGGCGGATCGGCACCCATGCCGGCGCCTATCTGCCGTTTGAGTTCGCGCTCAAGGGCGTGCGGCGCGGCGTCAACCGCCTTGTCGTCCGGGTCGATGACCGGCGCAACGGGGGCTCGCTGCCGCCCGGGCCCTCCGGAGGCTGGTGGAACTTCGGCGGGATCAACCGCGAGGTGTACCTGCGCTCCGTCCAGCGCGTGGACATGTCGCCCGTCGTCATCCGGCCGATCCTCCCCTGCCCCTCGTGTGCGGCCACGATCCACGAACAGGTGTCGGTCAACAACCCCACGGGCGCGCCCCAGACCGTCGTGCTCCAGGGCAGCTACGGTCGCTTCAGGCTCAACTTCGGCGGACACACCATCGCCCCCGGCGGTACCTGGACGGCGCACGCATCCGTCCGCATCGCCCATCCGGACCTGTGGGCGCCCGGCAACCCGTATCTGTACCGGGCGACGCTGACGGTCTCAGACGCCAACGGCCGCCGGCTGGAGGGCTACCTCGACTACAGCGGCATCCGCAGCGTCATGGTCGCCCCGGACGGCTCGCTGCTGCTCAACGGCCGCAAGCTCAACCTCCGCGGCTTTGACCTGCATGAGATGAACATCACCACCGGGGACGCCCTGACGCCCCCCCAGCTGGGGGCGCTCGTCGGCTGGGTGCGCGAACTGGGCGGCGGCATCATCCGCGCGCATTACCCGCTCAACCCCCAGATCGAGGAGATGGCCGACCGCGACGGCATCCTCCTGTGGTCTGAGATCCCCGTCTACCAGGTCAACACGCGGTATCTGACCAACCGTCGCTGGGTGACGTTCGCCCACAGCGAGCTGCGCACCAACATCCTCACCAACCAGGATCATCCGTCGGTGCTGCTGTGGAGCATCGGCAACGAGCTCGCCACCCCTCCCCCGGACGCCGAGGCCCGCTACATCGCCGGGGCGACCCAGCTGGCCCACCAGCTTGACCCCACGCGCCCGGTCGGCATGGCGATCGCCGACTGGCCGGGCGTGGACTGCCAGTCCGCCTACGCGCCGCTGGACGTGGTCGGCTTCAACGACTACTTCGGCTGGTTCGACGCCGGGGGCGGTGGCACCGACGATGCGGACGCGCTCAGCCCCTTCCTGGACAGCCTCCACGCCTGTTATCCCAACAAGGCGCTGATGATCACCGAGTTCGGTTTTGAGGGCAACCGTAACGGGCCCGTCGAGGAGCGCGGCACCTACCAGTTCCAGACGGCCGCGGCCGCCTTCCACCTCGGCGTGTTCGCCTCCAAGCCATATCTGTCCGCGGCCATGTGGTTCGCCCTCCAGGACTTCCCGGCCCACCCCGGCTGGACCGGCGGCAACCCGTTCGGCGACCCGCCGTTCGTTCAGAAGGGGGAGATCGACATCAACGGCAACCCCCGCCAGCCGCTGTTCAACACGATCCAGTCGATCTATCAGAGCACCCAGCAGATCGCCCCCGGGGTGACGGTCGCCAGCCGGCGGGGACGACGGGGCCAGCGCACGCGGCGGCCCGGGCTGTAGAGCCCCGACGCGGTGGCCGGCGGTAACGGTCGGCGCCGATCTTGCGCACCTTCCCCCTCCGCCGCGGGGTCGCCAACGGCGGCGGTGAAGGGGGCGAGGGGATGATTGGGCGGCGGCGGCGGTCACTGTCCGAGCCCTGAACCGTTCGAAATCCGGATTGGCCCCCGCGGTCTCGTACAGATCGGATGCCCAGCGCCACTCGTGGACGAAATCCACAGCCGCCAACCGGGTTTCGCACAAAACGGTTGCTTCCGGGACGCCCTCCACCCGTTAAGCGGCAGGGATGCCGCGCCCTGACATCCGGACGATCATCACCAGCACTCGCACCGCAGGGCGCAGTCAGCCCTCAGTCGCCGCACCCCGCCCGCAGGCCCAACCACACCCACGGACCGGACACGTACGTGCCCCCTTCACCGCCAAGCCGTCTCAAAAAGGCGGAACGGCAGCGAGCGCTCAGACCGCCGAGAACCGGCAGCGCAGCAGCGTGCCGATCACCCGGAACCCATCGGCGGCGGTGAGCTTCTTGCCCTCCTCCGTCGCGCGGGCGCGGTAGTGCACCGGCACCTCAAAGATCCGCTCCCCGCGCTGGACAAGGCGGGCGGTGATCTCCGGCTCAATGGAGAAGCCGGCCGCGGTCAGTGGCAGGCTCCGGAACAGGTCGGTCCGGATCATCTTGTGGCAGGTCATGATGTCGTGCAGGTAGACGTTGAACAGCACGTTGCAGGCGAACGTGACGCCCTTGTTGCCGAGCACAAACAGGAACGAGTGGCTGGTGTACCCATCGAACGCGCGCACGCCGAAGCAGGCGTTGGCCCGGCCGTCGAGCAGCGGGGGCATGAGCAGGGCCAGGTCGGCGGGGTCGTACTCCAGGTCGGCATCGAAGATGCAGGCGAAGTCGCCGCGGGCTTCGCGCAGCGCGGTCTGGATGGCGGCGCCCTTGCCCTGGTTGTGCTCATGCTCAAACAGGCGCACGCGCTCGCCCCAGTCACCGCTGCGCAGGATCTCGCGGGTGCCGTCGGTGGAGCCATCGTCGACGATGATCAGCTCGAAGTCGGCGGGCAGCTCGGTCGCCAGGACCTCGCGGATGGCCTGCTCGGCGCGCTCACGCTCGTTGTAGACGGGCATCAGGATGGAGAGCATGTGTCAGTAACCAGGGAGGGGATCGTCTGGGCGGGACCGGGCGGCGCCGGTAGCCCGCGAGGCCGCGGTGATGCTAGCGAACGTCACCGCCATGAGAGAGGATGCCGGGCGTGGACTTCGCGCGGCAGGGATTACTCGACGGCCTGGAGGGCGATGCCCGGGCGCACCGCGAGCAGCTCCTGGCCCGCCTGGTGCAGGACGGCTTCACCGAGGAGGAGCTGCGCACGGCGGTGGCCGAGAACCGCCTGGCGCTGCTGCCCGTCGAGCGGGTCCTGGGCGGCACCTACAGTGCCGCGGAGATCGAGAAGCGCAGCGGGCTGAACGCCGACAGCGTCGTCCGCCTCCGGCGGATCCTGGGGCTGCCGCAGCCGGACGCCGACGACAGCGTGTTCAGCGACGAGGACGTCGAGGCGGCGCGCTCCATCAAGCTGTTTCTCGACGCCGGATTCGAGGAGGAGCGGATCATCGAGATCACGCGGGTTCTCGGCGAGGGCATGGCCCGGCTGTCGGCGACGATCACCGCCGCATTTGTCGAGACCTTCCTCAAGCCCGGCGACAGCGAGGAGGACGTGGCCCTGCGCTTCTCCGGCCTGGCCGAGCAGCTGACGCCGGCCACCGGCCCCATCCTCGTCGCCGCCTTCAAGAACCATCTGCGCGACAGCGTTCAGAGGGGGATGCTGGGGCTCGCCGAGCTCCAGAGCGGTGACCTGGCCAACACGCAGGAGATCGCCGTGTGCTTCGCCGACCTGGTCGGCTTCACCCGGCTCGGCGGCCAGGTGGAGGTCCGCGAGCTTGGAACGGTGGCCAGCCGGCTGGCCGGCCACGCGGCGTCGCTGGCCACCGATCCCGTCCGGCTGGTCAAGACGATCGGCGACGCGGCGATGTTCGTCAGCCGCGAGCCGGGGCCGCTGGTGGAGGTGGCGTTGACGCTTGTGCGGGCGTTCGCCGACGAGGACCTGCCGAGCCTTCGCGCCGGCATCGCCTTCGGCCCGGCGGTCATGCATGCCGGCGACTACTACGGCAACACCGTCAACCTGGCCAGCCGGGTGACCGGCGTGGCGCGGCCGGGCAGCGTGCTCTGCACCCGTCCCATCCGCGACGCCACCCGGGAGCAGTTTCACTGGTCAGCCGCCGGCCGCCACCGGCTCAAGGGCGTCGCCGGGCACACGCCGCTGTACCGCCCCCGGTCGCGCGACGGCGACGGCGACGGCCGCGGCGCCGACCGGGCGGAGGAGGCCGCCGATCCGGCGAAGTGAGCCGGTCCGCCCGGAGCCCAGGCCCCGGAGCAGAGCGGCAGTGGGCTCCCCGCTTTGGTCGGCCTCTCACCCAAGAACGGTGAGGCGGGCGGGTCCGGGGAGCCTCCAGTTTGTGCGAAAGCCGGATGACGGGTTCTGGATTTCGCCAACGAGTGGGGCTTGGCGTCACATCTGTACGAGATCGTGAGGCCGAATTCGAATTTCGAACGATTCAGCGCCCCAGCTCGCCTGCGGGCCCAGAGCCCCCGGAGCGAGGGCCCCGGAGGCCTACCCCACCTTGAGGAGGTCGACGACGAACACAAGCGTCGAGTTCGCCGGGATTCCCGGCTGGGCGTTTGACCCGTAGCCAAGCTTGGGCGGGATGATGATCTCGCGCCGGCCGCCGACCTTCATGCCGGCGATGCCCTGGACCCACCCGGGGATGACCGAGCTTGAGCTCAGCGGCGTGGTGAACGTCTGGTGACGCTTCCAGGAGGCGTCGAACACCTTGCCGTTGTTGTACAGGGCGCCGACGTAGTTGACGGTGATCGTGCTTCCGGACTTGGCGACCGCTCCGGTGCCCTTGACCAGGTCCTTGGTCACCACCGTCTTTGGCGGGGCGCCCTTGGGCGGCGTGATCGTGGGCTCATGGGAGAGCGGGCCGGACGTCGGCGTCGGCGTGCTGGCGGTGCTGCTGCTGGTCGTCGTCGACGATGAGGAGGCGGGGGCGGTGGTGATCGCTCCCTGGGTGGCGCCGGCGGAGGGGGCGGTCTGCACGCCGGCCGCCGTGGAGGTGCTGCCACCGCATCCGGCCACGGCGACACCGAGCGCGAGCGCGGCGAGGGAGATGGTTGTCTTCTTGGGCATAGACGGCGGGAGGGTAGCGAGCAGGGCTAAGAGGCGGCCAAGAACCGGCACATCCGACGATGCGGATCTGACAGGCCGCTGGGCGGCTGGGCGGCTAGGAGGCGATCCGCTCCATCACTTCTGAGGAGACGTCGAAGTTGGCGTAGACCTCGCCGACGTCGTCGGACTCCTCCAGCATGTCGATGAGCTTCATCAGCCGCGAGGCCTCGGCCTCGGCGACGGGCACCCGGGACTTGGGCCGGTAGGTGACATCGGCGCTCTCCAGCTCGATGCCGGCAGTGGTCAGGGCGTCGCGGACGGCCACCAGGTCGCCGGGCTCAGAGACGATCTCATACACGTCATCGTCCAGGGAGATGTCCTCGGCCCCGGCGTCAATCGCGCCCAGCAGGTCCTCCTCGCCGTAGCGCGAGGCGTCGACGACGATGACGCCCTTCTTGTCGAACAGGTAGCCGACCGAGCCGGGCTCGCCGAGGTTGCCGCCGTGCTTGTTGAACGCGTGGCGGACATCGGCGCCGGTCCGGTTGCGGTTGTCGGTGAGCGCCTCAATCAGGAGGGCCACGCCACCCGGCCCGTAGCCCTCATACAGGACGGTCTCGATCTGGTCGGCGTCGACGCCCTCCCCCGTGCCCTTGGCGATGGCACGCTCGATGTTGTCCTTGGGCATCGAGGCGTCGCGCGCCTTCTGCACGGCAAGAGCGAGCGATGGATTGCCGTCGACGTCGCCGCCGCCCTCACGGGCCGCGACGGTGATGGCCCGGGTGAGCTTCGTGAAATGCTGGCCACGGCGCTGGTCGACCACGGCCTTCTTGTGCTTGATGGAGGCCCATTTGGAATGACCGGACATGGCCGATAACTATAGGCGCAGCCCCAGGGCCTGCGGATGCTCTCGGTACCAGGCCAGCGTCCGGCGCAGCCCCTCATCCAGGCTGACCGCGGGAGCCCACCCGGTGAGCCGGCGCAGCTTGCTGGAGTCGACCCACTGGCGGTCGATCTCGCCGTGGGGTGTCCCCTGGCCGCGGATGTCCGGGGCCACGGATCCGCCCGCCAGCCGGCAGATGAGGTCGACGACGTCGCGCACCCGGTGCGGCCGCTCGCCGCCGGCGTTGAACGCCTCGCCGCCGCCCTCGCCGCGCAGCAGCGCCGACCAGATGGCCAGGTAGGCGGCGACCGCGTCCTCGACGTAGAGGAAGTCCCGCTCCGGCGAGCCGTCGGAGCGGATGACCGGGGAGCGGCCGGACAGCGCCGCCGCCACCGCCTCCGGCACCAGGCGGCTGCGGTTCGTGTCGCCGCCGCCGTAGAGGTTGGCGAACCGGGTCACGGCGACCGGCAGGGCGAATGTGCGCCAGTAGGACCGCGCGATCAGGTCGGCCGCCGCCTTGGACACGTCGTAGGGGAAGCTGGGTTCCAGGGGCTGGCACTCCTCGTAGGGCAGCTTGGTCTGGCGACCATAGGCCTTGTCGGAGGAGGCGACGATGACGCTGCGGGTCCCGTGCGCCCGGCAGGCCTCGAGCAGAAGCCACGTGCCCCGGACGTTGGTCTCAAACGTCGAGACCGGCGAGCGGTTGGCGGTGCCGACCAGGGTCTGGGCGGCGAGGTGAAAGACGCTCTCCACGTCGTACTCGTTGAGCGTGCGGGCGACGAGTCCCTCATCGCAGATGTCGCCGCGGACGACGTCGATCCGCTCCGCAAGACCGAGCAGGTCGAGCGCCGAGACCGCCGGCTCGTCGCGCCGGATCGTGACCACCCGGTGGCCGCGGGCCACGAGCGCGGCGATCAGCCACGATCCGAGCAGCCCGTGCCCCCCGGTGACGAGAACCGACTGGGCTACGCCCACAGCTTCCACGGCGGGTGCTCCGCCTCCCACAGATCGTTGAGCGCCACCGCATCCTTGTAGGTATCCATGCAGTGCCAGAACCCGTCGTGGCGAAAGGCCCGCAGCTCGCCCCGGCCGGCCAGGCGCTCCAGGGGCTCGCGTTCCAGCACGCAGTCAGGGCCGAGCAGACCCAGCACCGCGGGCTCAAAGCAGAAGAAGCCGCCGTTGACCCACGCCTGCGAGCGGGGCTTCTCGACGAATCCGTGCACGATGCCGTCCCCGTCGACCTCGGCCACGCCGAACGGCAGCCGCGGCCGGACAACCGTCATCGTCGCCGGCGCGTCGTGGCGGCCGTGAACGGCGAGCAGCTGATCAAGGTCGATGTCGGCGACCCCATCGGCGTAGGTCAGGCAGAACGGGCCGCTGTCCAGCCATCCCGCCGCCTGGTGCAGCCGGCCTCCGGTGGGGGTGTCCTCCCCGGTGGCCAGGCACTCGATCTCGGCGCCCGCCGGCCAGCTCTCAGCCGCGACGAACCGCTCCACCTGCTCTCCCAGGTAGCCGGTCAACAGCAGGAAGCGGTCAAAGCCCTGGGCGAGGAAGATCTGCAGGACGTGCCACAGGATGGGGCGCCCTCCGATCTCCACCATCGGCTTGGGAATCGACCCCGTCCGCTCCTGCAGGCGGGTGCCCCGCCCGCCGCATAGGACGACCACGCTGGGTTTCACGGCGGCGGATTATCGGGCATCATCACAGCCCATGTCCGAGCTCGCCCACCCTGAGGTCTTCAAGGCCTACGACGTCCGCGGCCTGTACGGCGACGAGATCGACGCCGCCACGGCGCACGCCATCGGCCGGGCGTTCGCGCAGGTCATCGCCGCCCAGGCGAACAAGCCCACGGCCGACCTGCGCCTGGGGCTGGGCCGCGACATGCGGCTCACCGCACCGGACCTCGCCACCGCGTATCGCGACGGCATGACCGCCGAGGGGGCCGCCGTCCTCGACGCCGGAATGGTCGGAACCGAGATGCTCTATTACCTCGTCGGCTCCCGCGACCTCGACGGCGGCCTCATGTGCACGGCCTCGCACAACCCCAAGGCCTACACCGGGGCCAAGCTCGTCGGCCGCGGCGCGCTGGCGCTGTCAGGCGATGCCGGGCTCGGCGACGTGCGCGACCGCATCATCGAGGGCCTGGGCGACGCGCCCGGCGGCGGCGCGGCCGAGGATGTCGACATCCTGGCTGACTTTCAGCAGGCGGCGCTGAAGTTCATCGACGCCTCCGCGGTCAAGCCGTTGCGGGTCGTCGTCGACGGCGGAAACGGGATGGCCGGGCCGATGGTCGGACCGCTGCTGGAGCAGCTCGGCCTCGATCTCATCCCCGCCTACTGGGAGCCGGACGGCAACTTCCCAGACCATGAGCCCAATCCCCTGCTCCCGGAGAACCGGGAGTTCATCATGCAGGAGGTGGTCCGGCGCGAGGCCGACCTCGGCATCGCCTGGGACGGCGACGCCGACCGCTGCTTCTTCATCGACGAGCACGGCAACTTCGTCGACGGCGACTTCCTGACCGCGCTGCTGACCGAGTCGATGCTGGCCAAATACCCGGGGGCCACGGTGCTCTACGACGTGCGCGCCAGCCGGGCCGTTGCCGATACCGCCGCCCAGCATGGAGGCACGGCGCTCGTCAACCGCGTCGGCCACGCCTTCTTCAAGACGCGGATGCGCGAGGAGGGGGCGGTCTTCGGCGGCGAGGTCTCCGGCCATTACTACTTCCGCGACTTCTACTGCGCGGACTCCGGGACGCTGCCCGCCCTGCTCATCCTGGAGCTGCTCAGCACCCGGGACACGCGCATGTCGGCGCTGCTTGAGCCCTACCGGTCGCGCTACTTCATCTCCGGCGAGATCAACTCCGAGGTCGATGACGGGCCGGCCAAGCTCGAGGAACTCGCCGAGCGCTATTCCGACGCCGCACAGGACCGCCTCGACGGTCTGTCGGTCGACTACGAGGACTGGCACTTCAACGTGCGCCCGTCCAACACCGAGCCGCTGCTGCGACTGTGCCTGGAGTCACTGGTCTCCCCGGAGGACATGGCGGCCAAGCGCGACGAGGTGCTGGGCGTGATCCGCTCGTGAGCGCAGGGCGGGCGCCGGCCGGCGAGGACGCCGCCGCCGGCGCCGAGCGGGAGGCGCTGGCCGAGGCGGCCGCCGCCGGCATCCACCGCATCGCCCTGCCCACCCCGTTCCTGGTCGGACGGGTCAACTGCTATCTGATCGAAGACGAGCCGCTGACGCTCGTCGACACCGGGCCCAACTCCGGCAAATCTCTCGATGAGCTGGAGCGCGCCCTGTCTGACCGTGGCCATCGCGTCGAGGACATCGGCCTGATCGTCATCACCCACCAGCATGTCGATCATCTGGGACTGCTGGAGATCCTCGCCCGCCGCTCCGGCGCCGAGGTGGCCGCCTGGCATCAGCTGGGGCCATACCTGAGGGATTTCAGCACCAGCGCCGCCGCCGACGACGAGTTCTCGACTCAGATCATGCTCCGTCATGGCGTGCCGCCGGAGCTGGTGACGGCGCTGAGCGGGGTGGCGGCGGCGTTCCGCGGCTTCGGCTCCAGCGGCCCGGTGACGACCGCCGTCGATGACGGCGACGAGCTCATCCTCCGCGACCGGACGCTCCGCGCCCGGCACCGCCCCGGCCACAGCCCGTCCGACACCGTCTTCTGCGACGAGCGCCGCGGCATCCTCATCGCCGGCGACCATCTGCTCGCCCACATCTCCTCCAACCCGCTCATCTCCCGCCCGCTGGGCGCACCGGCGGAGCACGCCGGCGCCGGCGGCGGGGATCGGCCGCACGCTCTGCTCGAATACATCGCATCGATGCGCGCCACCCGTGAGATGCCCGTCCGCCTCGTGCTCGGCGGGCACGGACCGCCGGTACGCGACCACGCGCGGCTGATCGACGACCGCTTCCGGATGCATGAGCGCCGGGCCGGCAAGCTGCGCGGCCTGCTGGAGTCCGGCCCCGCGACCGCCTATGAGCTGGCGACGCGGATGTGGGGAAACGTGGCGGTCACGCAGGCGTTTCTCACCATCTCCGAGGTCCTGGGCCACCTCGATCTGCTCATCGCCGACGGCGCCGTGCGCGAGGACGTCGCGGGCGACGTCACGCGCTTTGCGGCCGCGTAATCCAGAAAAGCAGGCGGTCAGCGCACTGACAAGCTGTAGTTAGGCGTCCGTAGAAACCACGCGGTCGTCCGTAGCCGCCACGGACTCGGGACGGCCCGCGGATGCCGATACCGGTCCTCGGACATGCCCGCCCGCGCCCCATCCGGCGGATCCCCTGCCGCGCATTCCAGCACCGTGCTCGATGCGGCCGCCTCCGCGCGTCCGAACTACGCCGGGCTGCTGCACCGCGTGCCCGCGATCCTCTACACGGCGGATATGGGTGAGTCCGGGCGCTGGCACTACGTCAGCCCCCAGATCGAGGGCATTCTCGGCTTCACCCCGGAGGAATGGTGCGCGGATCCGGATATGTGGGCCCGCCGCCTGCACCCGGATGACGTCGAGCGGGTGCTGGCGGGCGAGGCACAGATGGCGGACTCAGAACCTGGCTCCAGCGCGACGGAATACCGCCTCGTGCACCGGGACGGACACGCCGTGTGGCTGCGCGATGACGCCCTGTTGCTGGCCGACGAGGACGGCGTCAAGCGCTGGCACGGCGTCCTCTCGGACATCACCGACCGCAAGGCGGCCGAGGCTGAGCTGGAGCTGCGCGCCGCCCAGCAGGCGGTGGTCGCCCGGCTCGGCGAGCACGCGCTGGAGGGAGCCAGCGCCACGGACCTGATGCGCGAGGCGGTGGTTGCGGGAGCCGAGTTGCTCGGCCTGGAGATCGGCGCCGTGATCGAATACCTGCCCGCCCGCGACGCCTTTGCCTTCCGCGTCACGCACGGCCTGAGCGGGATCAGCCCGGATACGGTCGTCCCCGCGGGTGAGGGCTCGCAGGCCGGCTACTCGCTGCTGCACTGCGTGCCCGTGATCGTGGCTGACTGGGAATCGGAGCGGCGGTTTCAGCGCTCGCCCGTTCTCACCCGCCACGGCGCGCGCAGCGGCCTGACCGTCATCATCCAGGGCCGACGCGAGCCCTACGGGGTGCTGGGGCTGCACTCCGCCCAGCTGCGCCGCCTGACCCCCGGCGACGTCGACTTCGTCCAGGCGCTGGCCAACGTTCTCGGCGATGTCATGGAGCGTCAGCTGACCGACGACGACATCCGCCACCGCGCGCTGCACGATCCGCTCACCGGCCTGCCCAACCGCGTCCTGTTCATGGACCGTCTGCACCAGTCGGCCGAGCGCCTGCGCCGGCGGCCCAACTCCCTCACCGCGGTCCTGGCTCTCGACCTTGACCGGTTCAAGCTCGTCAACGACAGCCTGGGACACACGTTCGGCGACGAGCTCCTGGCCGCCGCCGCGCCGCGCCTGCGGCAGGCGGTGCGCTCCAGCGACACCGTGGCCCGGTTTGGCGGCGATGAGTTTGGCATCCTGCTTGAGGACATCGCCGGCGAGCGGGAGGCGATCGAGATGGCGGAGCGGATCGCCGGCGTCTTCTCCAACCCATTCGTGCTCGACGGCACCGAGCACTACATGTCGACCAGCATTGGAATCGCGCTCGGAGCCGGCGGAGAGTCCGCCGAGGACCTCCTCCGCGATGCCGACGCGGCCATGAATCGTGCCAAGGAGCGCGGGCGCGCCCGCTGGGAGCTGTTCGACGAGGGCATGCGCGGCCGCGCCATCTCTCGTCTGCGCGTGGAGAACGACCTCCGCCGCGCCCTTGAGCGCCGGGAGCTGACGCTTGACTACCAGCCGCTGGTCTCGATGGCCGACCGCTCGCTCGTCGGCGTCGAGGCGCTGGTGCGGTGGGAGCACCCGCAGCGCGGCCGGATTCCGCCCAATGAGTTCATCCCGGTGGCCGAGGAGAACGGGATGATCGACACGATCGGCCGCTGGGTGCTCGACCACGCCTGCTGCCAGGCCGCCCGCTGGTACCGGGAGCGGCCGGACGCGGCGCCGGTCCTGATGTCGGTCAACGTCTCGGCCGCCCAGGTCACGACATCCGGGCTGGCCGAGGGGGTGGCGGCGGCGCTGCGCATGTCCGGACTTGACCCCTCGCTGCTGGCGCTCGAACTGACCGAATCCGTCCTCGCCGGCGATCTCGACGAGCTCGTCCGGTCACTGTCCGCGCTCAAGGCACTCGGCGTCCGGCTCGTGCTCGACGACTTCGGCACCGGGTACTCGTCCCTCTCGTATCTGACGCGGCTGCCGCTCGATGTCCTCAAGGTCGACCGCTCCTTCGTCGACGGCCTCGGCGTCGAGCCGCGCGACACCGCCATCACCGAGGCGATCGTCGCCATGTCCCAGGCGCTCTCGATGACAGTCGTCGGCGAGGGCGTTGAGACCGAATGCCAGCTCGCCGAGCTCAACCGGCTCGGCTGCGATCTCGTCCAGGGCTACTACTTCTCGCGGCCGGTGCCCGCCGACGCGCTGACCGAGATGCTCGTCCAGGGACCGCCGTGGCGGGACCGGGGCGAGAATCCCTCCGGCGCGCTCGCCGGCGATCAGCGGTAGGCGCTGTCGCCCGGCTGCACGGGCGACACGGTCGTCTGGCCGCACTCCGACGCACCGTTGGGGATGGGCACGCGCAGCGTGGCGGTGTCGTTGGGAGCGATCACCTGCAGCCCGGCGGCGGTCGCGCAGCCGCTGCTCGAGCCCTCGCCGTGCGTGACGCCGAGCCGGAACGAGACGCTGCCGCCCGGCTTGACCGTCAGCTCGGCGACCGGCAGGTGTCCGAAGAAATCGTCGGTGGTGTGCACCGGCGTGGTCGGCAGCGCCCCGCCGGAGGCGTCCAGGAACTGAACGCCGGGGTAGCCGCCGGTGGTGCAGCTCTGGCTCCCGGTGTTGCGCAGCGCAAAACCGAGCTCGCCGTGGCCGGTGGCGCCCTGGCCACCGAGAAAGCTCAGCGCCAGGGTGGCCGCCCGGCAGCCGGCGGGCCCGGCGATGCCGGCGCCGCCCGTGGCGCCGCCGCCGGCGGCGGGGTTCGATGTCGTCGCCGCGGTAGTCGTCGACGCTGTGGTCGAACTCGAGGTCGCGCTCGTCCGGGTCGTCGAGCGAGCCGCGCTCGTGGCCGACGCGGATGTGGCTGCCGCCGGCGTCGCCGCCGAGGTGCGGCCGGAGCCCGCAGATCCGCCGCATCCGGCCAGGGCCAGGGCACCGGCCACCGCCACTCCAATCGGTTTGATTCGCATCCTCAGGGGTTCGTGCTCCCGGACCTGAGCTCCTGCCTTTAGGAATCTGTGTGCGCCGGCGGGTGGCCGCCTGCCGTCATGCCAGTATCCAGCCGTGCGTGACGCGCTTCGCAAGGAGGAGGTCGCCGGCGAGCGGCTGCTGGCGCGACTGCGCCGGGTCGACCCATTCTGGGACGCCCAGCTTGTCCTGCTGGCGGCGATCCTGCTCCAGTTCTCGCTGTCGGAGAAGATCTCGGTCCTGCACCCCCCGTGGGTCCTTCCCGCCCTGGAAGGGGTGGCGCTCATCAGCCTGGCCATCGCTTCTCCGCATCCCCGGCTGCGGCACACGCCACTGCGCCGTCGGCTGTCGATGGCGGTGGTGGGTTTGGTCAGCCTCGTCAACATGGCCTCGCTTGTGCTGCTCATCAATGAGCTGCTCAAGCGCAACCGGGCGACCGGGCCGGCGCTGCTGGGCTCCGGACTCGTCCTCTGGGTGACGAACGTCCTCCTGTTCGGCGTCTGGTACTGGCAACTGGACCGGGGCGGCCCGCTCGCACGGGCCGGTGACGACCCCGGATTCCCGGATTTCCTGTTCGTTCAGATGTCCGCGCCGGAGCACGCTCCGCCGAACTGGAAGCCCCGGCTCATCGACTATCTCTACACCTCGTTCACGAACGCGACCGCCTTCAGCCCCACCGACACGATGCCGCTCACCCCGTGGGCGAAGACGCTGATGACCGTGCAGTCCCTGACGGCACTGGGGACGATCGGCCTCGTTGTCGCCCGCGCGGTCAACATCCTGACCTGAGCTGACCGCCGGTGGTCAGACCGCCGGGGTTGATTTACGGCCCCGGCGCCCCCATCATGAAAAGCGCGTGGTTGTGCCGCTGACAGTTGCCTGGAAGCTCGGTTTTGCGGCCGTCCTGCTGGGGGCGATCGCGGCCAGCGCCTTCATGCGGGCGCCGCGACGCACCGCGCCCGCCAGCGAGCTGCGCCGGCTGGTGCTCTGCTCGCTGGGGCTCTACGCCCTCGGTGGTGCGGCGTCGCTCACCCGCCATCCCGCGGTCGCCGCCGTCGTCTACGGAGCCGGGATCTCGGTGGCGGCGCTGGCGGCCTGGCTCTCCCGCGGGCGCGATCAGGAGGACCCGCCGGACGACGGCGATGAGCCGGTCGACGAGGAGCCGCCGCCCAGCCCGGACGGCGTCCCCCCGTTTGACTGGAACGAGTTTGAGCGGGCGTTTCGCGAGTACGTTCAGGGCCGGAGCCGGCGCACGCCGGTGCCCCGGCAGCCGGATTAGCCGTCGCCGGAGAGCGCCAGCAGCAGCTGGTGCAGTCGTGACTCGCCGGTGAGCTCCGGATGGAAGGAGACGGCGATGATGTTGCCCTGGCGGACCGCCACCGGGTGGCCGTCGACCTCGGCGAGGACCTCAACCTCGGCTCCGGTCTCGGCCACCCAGGGGGCGCGGATGAAGATCGCCCGGATGGGGTCCCCCTCCACCCCATCGATCTCCAGGTCGGCCTCGAAGGACCGCAGCTGCCGGCCGAAGGCGTTGCGCTGGGCGAGGATGTCAAGCACGCCGAGGTGCGCCCGGTCAAGCATGATCATGCCGGCGCACGTCCCCAGGACCGGGGTGCCGGACCGGGCGAGGGCGCGCAGCGGCTCGGCCAGCCCTTCGCGCTCGATACCGAGGGTCATCACCGTCGACTCCCCGCCCGGGATGATGAGCGCGTCGAGACCGTCAAGGTCGGCGGGGACCCGCACCTCACGGGCCGTCGCTCCGATCCCGGCGAGGATCTTGGAGTGCGCCTCAAAGTCGCCCTGAAGGGCCAGCACCCCCACGACGGGGGTTGCGGTGGACGCGGCGCCGGGATCTGTCGAGCTCGTCTCAGTACCGGTCATCGGATGGCCAGCTACCCGGACGTTTTGCCGCCAGGCAAAACTCCGAGTGACCGCGAAGCGGTCACCAGCCGCGCGGGGCGAGCAGCTGCTCGGAGTCCAGCTTGGAGGTCTCCAGGCTGACCATCGGCTGGCCCAGGCCCGTGGAGGCGGCGGCGACCCGCGCCGGATCCTGGAAGTGGGTGGTGGCCTCGACGATGGCCCGCGCGCGGCGCTCAGGATCCTCAGACTTGAAGATGCCGGATCCGACGAAGACGCCCTCGGCGCCGAGTTGCATGACGAGCGACGCGTCGGCCGGGGTGGCGATGCCACCGGCGCAGAACAGGACGACGGGCAGACGTCCGTCGGCGGCCACCTGGCGCACGAGCGGCAGCGGCGCGCCGAGCTCCTTGGCCGCCGTCGGCAGCTCCTCGGCATCGAGCACGCCCAGCCGGCGGATCTCGCGGCGGATCATGCGCAGATGACGTACGGCCTCGACGATGTCCCCGGTGCCGGCCTCGCCCTTGGAGCGGATCATGGCCGCCCCCTCGCCGATCCGGCGCAGCGCCTCGCCGAGATTCGTCGCCCCGCACACGAACGGGATCTTGAACTGCCACTTGTCGATGTGGTTGGCCTCGTCGGCGGGCGTCAGGACCTCGGACTCGTCGATGTAGTCGACCTCCAGCGCTTCCAGCACCTGCGCCTCGGCGAAGTGGCCGATCCGCGCCTTGGCCATCACCGGGATGGTGACCGCATCCTGGATGCCCTTGATCATGGCCGGATCGGACATCCGCGCCACACCGCCGTCCCGGCGGATGTCGGCGGGGACGCGCTCCAGCGCCATGACAGCGGCGGCACCGGCCTCCTCGGCGATCTTGGCCTGCTCCGGGGTGACGACGTCCATGATGACGCCGCCCTTGAGCATCTCGGCCAGGCCGGATTTGACGGTGAAGGTGGCCTCGTCGCGAGGAGTGTCGCCGTTCTGTTGCATGGGGGGCAGTTTAGCCGGGCGCTAGGTTCTGAAGCGCATGAGCATTGACGCCGTATTTGTCCAGGACGGAGACCGCTTCACCGCCACCGACCTCGCGCTGGGACCGTGGGCGCCGGGGGCCCTGCACGGCGGTGCGCCGGCCGCGCTGCTGCTCCGCGCGTTTGTGCAGGACAGTCCCTCCCCCGGCCTGCGCCCCGCCCGCGTGACCTACGAGTTCGTCCGCCCCGTCCCCCAGGGCCCACTGTCGGTGACCACCGAGGTCGTCCGCCCGGGGCGCCGGGTGACGCTGCTGGACGCCGCGCTGCGCGACGGCGACGGTCCGGTGGTGACCCGCGCCCGGGCGCTCATGCTCGCCCCCAGCGAACTGGGGGACGGCGGAGGTCCGCCCCCGGCGTTTCCGGGCCCCGAGGCCGGGGTGATCAGCGACTGGTCGAGCGACACCCATCGGATGTTCCAGACCGACGCGATGGAGATCCGCTTCGTCGAGGGCCGCTTCCGTGATCCGGGGCCGTCGGTCGCCTGGTTCCGGCTCCGGCACCCGCTCATCGCCGGCGAGGCCACAGCCCCGCTCGAACTGCTGGCCGCCGCCGGCGACTTCGGCAACGGCATCGCCTCGGTCCTCAGCTGGGAGGAGCACATGTTCATCAACCCTGACCTGACGCTGTACATCGAGCGGGAGCCGGTCGGCGAGTGGGTGGCGCTGCAGTCGGAGATGCGCGTGGCGCCGGGCAGCGTGGCCGTGGCCGAGAGCGTTCTGTGGGATGAGCGGGGCCGGATCGGCCGCGCGGTTCAGTCGCTGCTGGTGGGACCGCGCTGAGGTCGCGGTCCGCGGGTGACGGCCGCGGGTGCTCCTACTTGAGGCGGAAGGCCTTGATGCGCACGTCGTACTGCTGGGCGTCGCGCGCGTACACGCCGTAGGCGAGCGCCTGGATGAGTGACAGCAGCGCCGTGTGGGAGCGGACAAACGCCGGCGTGTTCGACGAGTAGTACAGCCGGATGCGGGCCAGGCGAGCCACCTCGGAGAGCGTGGCGTCGGTGATGGCCATTGTCGGCGCCTTGCGATGGCGGGCGAGCTTCATCGTGCGCGTGATCAGCGGGTGCGGCCGGCCGGCGGACAGGCCGATGACGAGCGTCGCCGCGTCGATCCGGCTGAGGCGGCCCAGCGCCTCCTGCGACGGGCTGGCCACGATCTCGGCCCGCAGGTCCAGGAGCATCAGCAGATGGCGCAGGTAGCTGGCGAAGAACGCCATCTGGTCGGCGCCGGCGATGAGCACCTTCTCAGCCGAGACGATTGCGTCGATCGCCGCCTCCACATCCGAACGCGACAGCTTGTGGGCGGTGTCCTCAACGTTGACATGGTCGGCGGCCAGCGCGGCCTCAAACTCCGTGTGGTCAAGGGAGAACAGCGGGGCGGCGGCCGCCAGCGCGTCGGAGGCGATCCCGCCCCCGCCCACTCGGCGGCGGTACTCGTCCCGCGCGGCCTGCTGGAGCTCAGGGAAGCCCTCAAAGCCCAGCGCCTGGGAGAAGCGCACAACCGTGCTCGACGACGTGTTGGCGCGGCGGGCGAGTTCCTCGGCGGTCTGGAAGGCGGCCTCGTCGAGGTGATCGACGATGTACTGGGCGACGTCCTTCTGCGAGCGGGAGAAATCGTCGAACCGCGCCTTGATGTAGCCGGAGAGCGCCTGATGGCCGTGGTTGGGCTCCGGAGTGGCGGTGGGAGTTATTGACTGCTTCATCGGCAGGCGTCTCATTCGACGCGCCCCGCCGCCGTTCCTTCAGATCACTTCCGACAGACGCTCCCCCGGCTCGGCGCCGCGGAGCGCGAAGGGCTGCCGGGAGCGGCGTGAGCATGCGCCTGCGCCGGTCGCCCGGGACCCGTCCCGGCGCAGCCAGGCTGGCCCCCGCGGGCCGGAGATGACTCGGATTACGCGCCCGCTACGGGACGCGTGACCGGGTGGCCTGCTCCCGGCGCTGCTGGTTCTGCCGGCGCTCGGCCATCGCGGTGGCGACCGCATACACGATCAGCACGTTGGCGATGATCCCAATTCCCAGGAACGTCAGCAGCAGCGCCAGCGTCACACCGAACGAGCTGACCGAATGGCCGAGGCCCAGGATGTCCGCTGCGAGGAACATGGCCCACAGCATACCCGCGGCGGCGACAGGAGGACCCCCCGCCGGCCACCATCGGCCCTGTCTCCCCCGCCCCTGACGCGATAGCTTGGGCAGCGCGGCCCGGTAGCTCAGTTGGTCAGAGCAGCGGACTCATAATCCGTCGCGCGCAGGTTCGAGTCCTGCCCGGGCCACTGGAAATAGCTGCAAATGAGCTATTTCTGGTTGGCGGACCGGGAACCGGAGCAGCGTAGGGCTCCCCAAAGGCTCCCCAAACTGGTACCCTCGAGACCCCCGTTGAGGGCGAAATCGTGGGCTACCAGCACGCTTCGATCAGGCTCTCCACAGAGCACAAGGGCCGCAAGCGCCGGGCCTCCGTCTGGATCGCCCGCTACCGCATTGCCGGCAAGGATTCGGCGAGGGTCTTGGGCAAGGCATGGACGAAGCGCAGCCGCCCCCCCGAGGGGTTCCTGACGCGCAGCCAAGCCGAGGAAGCGCTGCGCGCCGTCTTAGCCTTGATCCACCGGTGTGGCGGGGGGTTCCGTCCGGTCCTGAAATTTAAATGACCTCCTGCGCAGGCTAAAAGCT
>DASSZQ010000117.1:0-15937 GCA_035702755.1 Solirubrobacteraceae bacterium
GGCTGCGCCGCGACCAGGGTGGCCCGCAGGACGACGACGGCCGGGCCCGGCTCGGCGAGCGCCCAGCCGAGATCCTCGCCGAGGCTCTCCGGGGTGGCGGCCCGCGCCGGGACGCCGAAGGCGCCGGCGACGGCGAGCAGATCAAGGCCCGGAAGATCGACCCCCGTCGTGTGGCCGAACGAGTCGCGCTGGTACTCGCGCAGGATCCCGTAGCCGCCGTCGTCGATGACGAGCAGCGCCGCGTTGATGCGGTGCTGGGCGGCGGTGCCCAGTTCGGCGAGCGCGTACTGCAGCCCGCCGTCGCCGACGACGGCGAGCACCGGGCGCCCCGGGTGGGCGATGCTGGCGCCGAGCGCCGCCGGCCACGCGTAGCCGAGCGTGCCGGAGCCGAGCGGGTACAGGAACTGCTGGCCGGCGGTCAGGCGCAGGTGGGGAGCCGCCCAGTAGCCGAGGATCGTCATGTCAAAGGCGGCGATGGCATCCGCTGGGAGGACCCGCTCAAGCGTGGCCAGCAGCTCCAGCTCGGCGTCCCGCCCCTGGTCCCTCAGGCCGGCGACGATGCGCCGGCGCACCGCGCCCACCCGCTCGGCGGAGGCGGAGGTCGCCCGCGGCGTCACCGCGTCGGCAAGGGCGGCGAGCGTCAGCCGGGCATCACCGACGAGCGGCAGCGCCGGGTAGGTGGCCCCGGCGCGCTCCGGCGCGGCGTCGATGTGGATGAGGCGCCCGCTGAAGCGCAGCGTGTACTGCCCGGTGGTCTCGGCACCGAGTTCGGTCCCGGCGCAGACGACGACGTCAGCGTCGGCGAGCAGCTCCTGCAGCGCCGCCTCATCGCAGCCGCTGCCGGCGGCGAGCGGATGATCGTCCGCCAGCGCGCCCTTGCCCATGTACGTCGTCGCCACCGGCGCGTCGAGGCGCTCGGCGAGCCGGCGAAGCTCGGACTGGGCGCCGGAGCGGATGACGCCGCCGCCGGCCCACAGGACGGGCCGGGCGCTGTCGTTCAGCAGCCCGGCGGCGCGATCGATCGCCGCCCGGGGAGCGGGACTCCAGGAGGGCGCGCGGTCAGGCTCCGGGACCGGGAGGTCACCGACCGGCCGGGTGAGCAGGTCGACGGGGATCTCGACGTACACCGGGCCGCTGGGCGGCGCGGTCGCGATGCGCCACGCGGCGGCGAGGATGCCGGGAATCGCGTCGGTGCTCTCGGCGCGGACGGCGTGCTTGACCAGCGGGCGAAACGACGCCAGCTGGTCGGTGAGCTCATGCAGGTAGCCGCGTCCGCGCCCCACGAGGTCTGCCGGGATCTGGCTGGAGATGACGATGACCGGGACATGTGAGCTCGCCGCCTCCATGACGGCGGTCAGCGAGTTGAGCGCGCCGGGACCGGTGGAGAGCAGGAGCGGGGCCGGCCGGCCGGAGCTGCGGGCGTAGCCGTCGGCGGCAAACCCGGCGCACAGCTCGGTGCGGGTCCCGTAGACGGCGAGCGGGCCCTCGCGCAGCGCCTCCCACATGGCCAGGGCGTGGACGCCGGGCACGCCGAACGCCGCCTCGGCACCGAGCGCGTGCAGGCTCTCGGCCACAAGATGGCCGCCGATGCGGGTTGTCGCCTCGGTGCTCATGCGCTGATGCGGACTTCTACCACGGCGGTGGCGCCCTCCAGCACCGCCTCCTCCAGCGTGCGCGGGCCGAGCACGTCGCCGGCCCGCACCGCGCCCGGGTGGGACTCAAGCTCGGCCCACAGCTCATCGCAGGGCACGCGGCCCTGGGCGAGCACGAGCGCCGTCTGGGCCGGCAGCGCGACGGGGCGGCCGGAGAACACGTGACGCAGCGCCGGGCCGCCGTCGCCGATGACGAGCTCGTGGTGATGCAGGATGGCGACGCCGAGGTCGTCGAGGCGCTGGAGATAGAGGTTGCGCTGGTACTGATGAAGCGTCTCGCCGGGGACCGTCGCCGCGCAGGCCAGGGTCACGCCGACGCCGGCGGCGGCCAGGCGCTCGGCGGCGTCCAGGCCGTCCCAGCCGCCGCCCCAATCGGCGACGAGCGCCGCCTCGCCGATCGACCCCGGATCGCGGATGACGTCCCAGGCCTGGACCGCCGTGGCGGGGGCGGTGCCGAGGTCCGGCGCGTACGGGCGCGCGCCGGTGGCGAGGACGACGAGGTCGTGGTCGGCGGCGAGCGGCGCCGTGGCCGTCACGCCGAACTCGACGGTGACGCCGGCGGCGCGCAGCCGGGCGGTGGTGGAGCGTTCGTAGCGCCGCCACACCTCGGCATGGGCGGGAGCGAGGCCGGCGAGGCGCAGCTGTCCGCCGAGCGCCGCCTCGCGCTCGACGAGCGTGACCGTATCCCCGGCCCGGGCGGCCTCGAGCGCGGCCGCCGTCCCGGCCGGTCCGCCGCCGATCACGAGCACGCGCCGCCCACCGGAGACGGGCGCGCGCGGGAAGGTCCGCTCGCGTCCGGTGCGCGGGTTGACGGCGCAGCCGATGGGCACGCCGGCGTGGTAGTGCCCGATGCATGACTGGTTACAGCCCACGCACTCGATCACCTCGTCCGCGCGGCCGTGGACGGTCTTGGCGACGAGGTCCGGGTCGGCGATGAGCGCCCGGGTCATGCCGACCAGGTCCGCGGTGCCGGCGGCGACGAGCGCCTCGGCGGCGGCGAGATCGACGACCCGCGTGGTGGCGAGCAGCGTCGCGCCCGGGTTGGCGGCCCGGATCGCGGCCGCCGGATCGGCGATGGCGTTGGCGGGCGCCGGCGGGGGCGGGGCGATCCACGTCGAGGCCGCCGGGTGGGCCGAGTGGCCGAGGACGAGCGAGACGAAGTCCACCAGGCCCGCGCTGTGGAGCCGGCGGACGATCTCGGCGCACTCGGCGACGCCGAGCCCGCCGGCGACACGCTCGTCGGCCGACAGCCGGGCGCCGACCGCCATCCGGTCGCCGGCCGCGGCGCGCACGGCCTCAAGGATCTCGACGGAGAAGCGCAGGCGGCCCTCCAGCGGCCCGGCATAGCCGTCGCGGCGCCGGTTGCTGAGCGGCGAGAGAAACTGGGCGGGGAGGTAGCCGTGGGAGATGGAGACCTCGACGCCGTCGACGCCGCCCTGGACCGCGTAGGCGGCGGCGGTGCGATAGCCGTCGATGAGTTCGGCGATCTCGGCGGCGGTCAGCGCGCGCGGCTCGGACTTGAAGCGGAGGCTGGGAATCGCCGAGGGCGCCACCGCCGGCGCCTTGGGCGAGCTTGAGATCTGCTCGCGGCCGCCGTGAAAGAGCTGGACGAACAGCCGCGCCCCGTGCTCGCGCAGGGGGTCGCCGAGCCGCCGGTAGGCCCCCACGATCTCCGGGAGAAAGCCGCCGACGGTGTGCGCGGTGAGCAGGCCGCTGGCGTGCACGGCGGTCGCCTCCAGAAACACGGCGGCGGCGCCGCCGCGGGCCCGAGCGCGGTGGTAGGCGAGCAGGTCCGCGGTGGGCAGGTGGTCATGGACGAGCGACGTCTGGTGTGAGGTCGACACCACGCGGTTGCGCAGCGCGACCGGTCCCACCCGGATCGGCGAGAGCAGGTGCGGGAGGTCGCCGGCAGCCGTCATCCGGCGCACGCGCGGGCGGGGTCCTCGGCGCGCGGCGCCGGACGGGCCTCCGCGGCGGGGGCGGCCCGGCGGTGAAGCCGGGCCCGGAGCACCGGCCACAGCGTGAGCACCATGATCGCGGAGAGCATGAGCAGCGGCACGGCGTCGCTGGTCGCCTGGGAGATGTTGGCGGCGGCGGGTGCGCCCACCACCTCGCCGAGGGCCCAGGCGAGGTTGAGCAGCATCGTCGCCATCACCAGCGGCACGCCCACCCGCTCCGAGGCCTCGGTGATGATCGACATCGCCGGCACCGTGTACGCGGTCAGCGGGCCCCCCAGCGCGATGATGCTGAGGATGGCGAGGCCGACCGCCGACTGGGGCAGCGGCAGCAGGATCATCAGGACGGCGGTCAGCGACAGCCCGATGGCCAGGGGCAGGCCCGCGCCCCGGCGGTCGACCAGCCGGCCGATCGGCGTCGACACCTGCATGCTGATGAACGAGGCGACCAGGAACGTCGCGCCGATGAGGATCCCGGAGCCGCCGAAATGCGCCAGGCGCAGCGGGATGAGCGTGCCGGTGGCGCCGACCGTCGCCGCCTCCAGGAGGATCAGCCACGCCCCCAGCAGGATCAGCGGCGTCCCCGCCAGGGTCCGCAGCGGGGTGCTCGACGCCGGCTGATTCCAGCCCGCCGGCGGCTCCGGGTACCGAAGGGTCCAGGCGGCGAGGCCGAACGAGACCAGGCCAACGACGGCGAACACCGGGCCGGTGCCGACGGCCACCGCCAGCGTGCCGAGCACCGGGCCGAGCAGCGTGCCGAAGATGGCGGCGCCGATCACCGACCCCAGCACGGCCCCGCGCCGCTCCCGGGGAGCGACCGCGATCACCCACGTCAGTCCGCCGCCCCAGATGAAGCCGCAGCCGATCCCCTGGGCAAAGCGCAGCCCGTCGAGCACGGCGATGTCGTTGCCCAGGCCAAAGCCGACGATGGCCACGGCGAACAGGAGCAGCCCGATGAGCGTCGTGCGGCGCACTCCGGTGCGGGCGGCGATCCAGGCGCCGATCAGGGAGCCGGGCACGATGCCGGCCGGATAGGAGGCGGTGAGCAGGCCGACCGCCGGCTTGGACGCGTGCAGGACGTGGGCGTAGTGCGGCAGCACCGGCGCGACCGCCGAGTACATCGCCGATTCGAACAACAGCAGCACGCGCACCAGCACGACGATCCCGTGCGCCGGCCCGTGCCCGGTCCGCCCGGCGGCGGGACGCCACCGCAGCGTGTCGGTGAGCGGGCGGCGAGGTGCCGGCGGGCGGCGCGAACGCAGCGCGTTGATGAGCGCGTTCATGACGCCGCCACCAGGATCTCGGCCAGGCGGCGCAGCCGGGGCCGCAGGTCATCGGCGGTGCCGGTGGCCAGCTGCTCGATGAGCAGCCCGTCGGCGGCGCCGAGCAGCAGGTCGGCATCCTGGGCGGGGCGGGTGGAGCCGGCCGCCTGGAGCAGTTGGCCGAGCGTCTCGTGGTAGGCGCCGGTCCAGCGCCGGGAGATCTCCTGCAGGGCGGGACGGCGGGCCGCCTCCAGCAGGAGGGCGAAGGAGGCGACGAGCGAGCCGCGGCCGCTGAGCGGGCCGTTGCCCGGGGAGTCGACGATGGCATCGACGGCGGCATCGAGCGGATCGACCCCGGCGAGCAGCGCCGCCGCGGCGGTCCGGTGCAGTTGCTCGGTGTCGCGCTGCGCGGCGAGCTCCAGCGCCGCGGTGAGCAGGTGGTCCTTGGAGTCAAACCAGTACGTCGTGGAGGCGAGCGGCAGCTCCGCCACCTCGGCGACGCGCCGGTGGGTCACGGCGTCCGGGCCGACCTCGGCGACGATCTGGAGCACCGCCTCCAGCAGCGCCTCGCGCCGCGCGGCGCCGCGCGGGCGGGGGACATTGCGGGCACGGTTCTTGGTGGCGGCAGCCATCGGTACGAACGTACCACAACTTGGTACGGATGTACCGGTTGCGCCCGGCCGCCGGGCTCAGACGGCCAGCAGTTGCGCGAGCTTCGCCGGCGTGTCCTCGTCTGGCACCGGCGTGTACAGGATCACGCGCTGCTGGGGTGATCCGTCCGGCCGCAGCACGGCCTGCTCAAACACGAGCGTGCCGGCGACCGGGTGATGGATGAGCTTGCGGCCGCCGCTGCTGCGGGCCACCTCATGCTTGCGCCAGGCCCTGCAGAACTCCGGGCTGGAACTGCGCAGCGTGTCGATGAGCTCATCGAAATCCGGGTCGCCGAGGTGGGCGGCGGTGTCGGCTCGGAACTTGGCGACGACGAGGCGGGTGCTCCGGTCCCAGTCCGGGAACATCGCGCGGCGGGCCGGGTCCATGAAGTGCATCCACACGTGGTTGCGGGCGGCACGGGGGATGGCGCCAAAGTCGCCGAACACGGCGGCGGCCGCCGCGTTCCAGGCCAGATAGTCCCAGCGGCGCCCCAGCACGTACGCCGGGTTGAGCCCCAGGTTCTCGATCACGCGGCGCACGGGTGCCGACACCCGCTCCTCCGAGCGGCAGCGCGGGGGCTCCTCGCCGCGGCCCAGGAGGACGAGATGGGTGCGCTCGGCCGGCGTCAGCCGCAGGGCGCGCGAGAGCGCCTCCAGGACGTCGAGCGACGCGCGGACGTCGCGCCCCTGCTCCAGCCACGTGTACCAGGTGGTGCCGACGCCGGCGAGCTGGGCGACCTCCTCGCGCCGCAGGCCCGGCGTCCGGCGACGCCCGCCGGCGGGGAGCCCCACGTCCTCCGGCTTGATCACGGCGCGGCGCTTGCGCAGGAAGTCGGCGAGTTCGGCACGGCGGCGCTCGGCGGTGGCGCCGACGAGCTCCGCGGGGGTCATGGCCGGGAGCTCGGTGGTGATGGGGGGAACCGCTACTACCAGGATAACTCCTTCTCTTGTACCTGGATAAGCAGGATCGCAGAATGCCCCCATGCACGCAACTGAATTCGCTGATTCGCGGCGGCGGGGATCGTCCGGGGCACTCCTCGCCGTCGTCTGCCTGGCGCAGTTCATGGTCATCCTCGACGTGTCGATCGTCAACATCGCGCTGCCGTCGATCCGCGGCGGGCTGGGCTTCTCGACCACGGGCCTGCAGTGGGTGGTCAACGCGTACACGCTGACGTTCGCCGGCCTGTTGATGCTCGGCGGCCGCGCCGCCGATCTCCTCGGCCGGCGCCGCGTCTTCCTCGCCGGCACCGCCATGTTCGCCCTCAGCTCGCTGGCGTGCGCGGTGGCGAGCTCGCGCGGGCTGCTGATCGGCGCCCGCGGGGTGCAGGGCATCGCCGGCGCGGTCACCTCACCGGCGACGCTCTCGATCATCACCAGCACGCTCCCGGAGGGCCCGGAGCGCAACCGCGGCCTGGCGCTGTGGGGGGCGATGGGCGCCCTCGGCGCCTCATCCGGCGCATTGCTCGGCGGTGTCCTCACCCAGTGGCTCGGCTGGCAGGCGATCTTCGCCGTCAACATCCCGCTGGGAGCGCTCGTGGTGGGGCTCGGCCTGCGCGTCATCCCGGCGATCGCGCCCGTCGGCACCGCGGCCGGCCGCCGTCACTTCGACGCGCTGGGGGCGACGCTGATCACGGCCGGGCTCATCGCCATCACGTTTGGGATCGTCCGCACCGACACGCTGGGTTGGGGCTCGCCCGGTGTCCTGGCGCCGCTGGCCGCCGGGGTCGCGCTGGTGGCCGCGTTCTGGGCGGTCGAGGCGCGGGTGGCGGCGGCGCCGCTGATCCCGCTGTCGATCTTCCGCATCCGCCGCCTGCGCGCGGCCAACGCCATCGTCCTGCTGATGTACGGGGCCAACTTCCCGGCGTGGTTCTTCCTGACGCTGTACCTGCAGCAGGTGCTGCACCTTGACGCCATCGAGACCGGGTTTGCGTTCCTGCCGATGACGCTGTCGATCTTCACCGGCTCCACGCTCGCCCCCCGCGTCGTCGCCCGGTTCGGAGCCCGGGCGGTGATCGTGACCGCGATGACGGTCATGGCCGTCGGCATGCTGCTGCTCACCGGGATCGCCCCCGGCGGCAGCTACGCCGGCAGCGTCCTCGCCGGCGCGGTGCTCAGCGCGCTGGGCATGGGCTTCTCGCTCGTGCCGTCGACGATCGTCGCCATGCAGGGGGTGGCGCGCGGCGAGAGCGGCATCGCCTCCGGCCTGCTCAACACGTCGCGGCTGATGGGCGGCGCGCTGGGGCTGGCCGTGCTGAGCACCATCGCCGGCGGCGCGACCCGGGCGGCGGCCGGAGTCAGCGCCGCGCGGGCGATGACCGACGGCTTTGACCTCGCGTTCACGGTCGCCACCGGGCTCGCCCTGGCCGGCGCGGCGGTCGCGGTGCTGTCCCTGCGGGCGGGGCGCAGGGCGGCGGCCGAGCAGGAGCTGGTGGGCGGCGAGGCGTCGCCGGCGGACGCTGCGCAGGAGCCGCGGCCCGCCGAGGAGGAGCCGGCGCTGGCCGCGTGAGACGGCCGCCCGCCGGTGGACGACGAGGACCGAAACTGACCTGATTGCCCCGTAGCGTCCCCGGTGTTGGTCAACCCCACCGGGAGGAGATCCCCGCCATGGACTACAAGCTGGAGCTGGTGGCCGTTCCCGTCACCGACGTCGACCGGGCAAAGGCGTTCTACACCGAGAAGGTCGGCTTCCACGCCGACCATGATGTCTCGCCCTCTGAGGGGATCCGGTTCGTGCAGCTCACCCCGCCGGGGTCGGCGTGCTCGATCGCGCTCGGCCGCGGGATCGTGGACTCCGAGCCGGGCAGCGTCGCCGGGCTGCAGCTCGTCGTGTCAAGCGCGCAGGACGCGCACGCCGACCTGGCGTCGCGGGGCGTGGAGGTCTCCGAGATCCAGGAGTTCCCGTGGGGCCGGTTTGTGTTCTTCAGTGATCCGGACGGCAACCGCTGGTCGGTGCAGGAGGTCCCGCCCCGGGGCTGACACCACGGCGGCGCGGGGCGAGGTCTAGACGCCGACCGGCTCGCGGTCGGTCGGCGGCTTGGCGACGAGCCCCTCCTCCAGCTGCTCCCAGTTGGTGCGGCTGCCCTCGACGTTGAAGTGCGGCAGGACCCGGTCAAGGCGACGCGGCAGGCTCCAGTTGCGCTTGCCGAGGATGAGCATCACCGCGGGCACGAGGAGCGAGCGGATGACAAGCGCGTCGATCAGGACGGCGCTGGCCAGGCCGACGCCGAACATGTCGATGATCCACTGGCCGCCGAGCACGAACGACGCGAACACCAGCACCATGATGGTGGCGGCGGCGCTGATCGTGCGCCCGGTGGCGGCCAGCCCGTGGGTGACGGCCTCGGCGTTGTCGCCCCGCCGGTGCCACTCCTCGTAGATGCGGCTGAGCAGGAACACCTCGTAGTCCATCGACAGGCCGAACAGGACGGGGAACATGAGCACGGGGAGGAACGCCTCGACGGGCCCGGTCGTGCTGATGCCGAGCAGCGAGGCGCCCCAGCCGTTCTGGAAGACGGCGGTGACGACGCCGAACGCGGCCGCCGCCGACAGCGTGTTCATGACCGCGGCGGTCAGCGGGATGGCCAGGCTGCGGAACACCGCCATGAGCAGCAGGAAGCTGACCGCGACGACGATGCCGATGAACAGCGGCATCTTCTGGGTCAGGACCTGGCTGAAATCGGCATAGACCGCGGTCGTGCCGCCGACGAGCACGTGCAGCCCGGTGCCGCGGGTGGCCGCCGGGAGCACGTGACCGCGGACGCGGGTGAGCAGATCCGAGGTGGAGGCGGCCTGCGGCGGGCCGGCGGGATAGACGCTGGCCACCGCCACCGTCGGGCGCCCGGAGCCGGCGCCGACGATGTGGACGCCGGTGGAGCCGACGACGCCCGGGCTGTGGGCGACCGCCCGCTCGGCGCGGGTGAAGGCGGCGACCTGGCCGGGGTTGTGGACCTGCGCGACCAGCTGCAGGGGCCCGTTGTAGCCGGGGCCAAAGCCCTTGGCCAGCAGGTCATAGGCCTGGCGTGTCGTCGTGCTCAGCGGGTCGGTGCCGGCGTCGGCCGAGCCGAGGCGCATCGAGGAGAACGGGATGGCGATGACGACGAGCACCAGCACGGCGGCGGCGGCGAACGGGACCGGCCGGCGGCGCATGATGCCGGCCCACCGCGCCCAGGCGCGCGACTCATGTTCGTCGCTGAAGTGGCGATCGCGAATCGCCCGCCGTTCGCGCCGGCGGGGGACGAGACCGCCGACGACGCCGAGCAGGGCCGGCAGGAGGGTGACGGCGGCGATCACCGTGAAGGCGACGGCGACCGCGCCGGCGACGGCAACGCCGTACAGGAACGGCACTCCGAGCGCGAACATGCCGAGCATGGCGATGCAGACGATGAGCCCGGCGAACAGCACGGCGCGGCCCGAGGTGTCCACCGCCTCGACGACGGCCTCCTCCCGCGGGGTCCCGCGCTTGAGCGCCTGGCGGTAGCGGGTGACGATGAACAGGGCGTAGTCGACGCCCACCCCCAGGCCGAAGAGCAGGGCCAGCTCGTTGGAGAACGTGGCGACGTCGAGCACGTTCGACAGCAGGCCGACGACGGCGATCGCGGAGCCGAGCGAGATGCCGGCGCTGACCAGCGGCAGCGCCATCGCCGTCAGCGAGCCGAATACGACAAACAGCACGATGCCGGCGGCCAGGAACCCGAACATGAGGCTGGTGGACTGGTTGGTGGGGTTGCCGCTCTCGGCAACGTTGCCCTCGGCCTGGAACTGGACCCCGCCCCCGGATGCGGAGGTGATCGTGCGATCAAACGTCCGTGCCTGGGAGGCGGTGATCTTGTCGTGCGAGCCGGTGAAGGTGACGTTGGCGAAGGCGATCGTCTGGCCGGGGGCGATCTGCCGGGCGGTGGCGGCGGTGTAGGGAGAGCTCACGCGGGCGACGTAGGGCAGCGCGGCCACCCGCGTGAACAGGCGCTGTGCCCGGGCGCGCACGGCTGGGTCGGTGACGCGGCCGTGGGAGACGGCGATGACCAGCTGGTCGGTCTCCCCGGAGGCCCGGGGATCGGCCCGCGCCAGCAGCTGCATCGCCTGGAAGCTCCCCGTCTTGGAGAGCTTGAAGTTGTCGGTGTAGGCGCTGCCGGTCAGCGAGTGCAACCCGTTGAGCCCCACCAGGACGGCAAGCCACAGGGCGATGGTCAAAAAGCGGTGCCGAAAGCACCAGCGGGCGAGCTTTCTCATGGTCTGCGGGAACCTCGTGTCATGAATGCGCGGTGCGGGCGACCGTCAGGTCCTGGCCTCCAGCGGCAGAAGGCGGGAACGGCCGTGACGAAAGCCGCGCGCGCACGCGCTCGCCCGGTCCGCCTGCTATTGAACACGGAATCGCTCAAGGTCAGATGAAATTTCTGGTAAGGATCGATTGATGCCCCGGGCGCGCCGCTCGCGCCCGCACAGCGCCGGCATCCTCATGTATCGGCACGCGGCGGGCGCACTGGAGGTGCTGCTGGTACACCCCGGCGGGCCGTTCTGGGCGCGGCGCGACCTCGGCGCCTGGTCGATTCCCAAGGGGGAGGTGGGGGAGGACGAGGAGCCGCTGGCCGCCGCACGCCGGGAGTTCGCCGAGGAGCTGGGAACACCGGTCCCGGACGGGCCGGCGCTCGACCTGGGCGAGGTGCGCCAGAAGGCGGGCAAGGTGGTCACCGCGTGGGCGATCGCGGGCGATCTTGACGCCGAGCGGATCGTCTCCAACACGTTCCAGGCCGAGTGGCCGCCGCGCTCCGGGGTGATGCGGTCATTCCCGGAGGTCGATCGCGCCCAGTGGTTCTCGCTGCCTGAGGCGCGGGAGCGGATCAACGCCGCTCAGGCGGAGCTGCTGGAGCGGTTGGCGGCGGCAGTCGACCCCCGCGCGCCCGCGGGCCCGGCGGGCTTGTGAGCGGACCGGACAACATCAGCCCCACCGCCCACTACACGGGCGAGGTGTGGCGGCGCAACGGCCTGTCGCACCCGTGGCTGGGCACGCCCGAGGGGCGAGTCATGTTCGAGGCGCTGCACCCGCTCATGACCGCCAGCCGCTCGCTCGGCGGCCCGTCGCTGGAGGCCTACCTGCTGGCCCGCCACCGGGCGATCGACGCGCTGCTTGGGCGGGCCATCGAGGGCCACGGCATCACCCAGGTGGTTGAGGTGGCGGCCGGGATGTCACCCCGGGGATGGCGGTTTGCCAACCGCTACGGAGCTCGCCTGGACTACGTCGAGGCCGACCTGCCGGCGATGGCGGCGCGCAAGCGGCGGGCGCTGAGACGGATCGGCTCACTGTCGGCGCATCACCGCGTCGCCGACCTCGACGCCCGGCGCGAGGACGGGCCGCTCAGCCTGGGGGCGCTGGCGCAGACGCTTGACCGCGACCGCGGGCTGGTGCTCATCACCGAGGGGCTGCTCGGCTACCTGCCGACCGACGCGGTGCTCGCCCTGTGGCAGCGCTTCGCCCGCGTGCTGGACGGATGCGGCGGGGGGCGCTACATCTCCGACCTGCATCTGGCCAGCGCCACCAGCCCGCTCGTCCGCGCCTTTCGCCTCGGCCTGGCCGCGTTTGTGCGCGGCGGCGTGTACCTGCATTTCCAGGATGCGGCCGCTGCCGAGGACGCGCTGTGCGAGTGCGGCTTCGCCACCGCGGCCGTCCGGCCGGCGGGGCGGCTGGCCGATTTACCGGGAGATAGCCGGGGTAGCATGGCTCATATACTTGAGGCGTCAACCACTTAGCCCCCAACCCCCTCCTTTTCACACATGATCAGCGCAACTCTTTACTCCGATCCCGCCTGCCCCTGGGCGTACTCCGAGAGCCCGGCCCTCCGCGTCATCGAGTGGCGCTACCGCGACCAGCTGGACTGGAAGCTGGTGCTCATCGGCCTGACCGAGAAGGCCGACCAGTACGCCGCCCGCGGGTACACGCCCCTGCGCGGCGCGCTCGGCCAGCTGCACTTCCGCCGCTACGGCATGCCGTTCGCGCCGGCGCCCAAGCCGCGGCTGAGCGCCACCGCCCGCGCCTGCCGGGCCGTCGTCGCCGCCCGCCTGGCGAACCCGGGCACCGAGTGGACCGTGTTCCGCGCGCTTCAGCTGGCCAACTTCACGACGCCGCTGGTGCTGGAGGACGACGAGGGCCTGCGCGAGGCGCTGCGCGGGCTGCCCGGGGTCGACGCCGACGCCATCGTCGCCGCGCTGGACTCGCCGGAGGTGACCGAGGCCTATGAGGCCGACAAGGCGGCGACCCGGACGGCCGCCGGCTCGGCCGCCGAGCTGCAGGGCAAGACGGCCACCACCGACGGGCCGGTGCGCTTCACCGCTCCCTCGGTCGTCTTCGCCTCCAACGGCACCGCGCTTGTCGCCGGCGGCTTTCAGCCCGTCGAGGCCTACGACGTGCTCATCGCCAACCTCGACCCGGAACTGACCCGGCAGGCGCCGCCGGAGGACCCGGCGCCGCTGCTGGAGTTCTTCCCCGGCGGGCTGACCACCCAGGAGGTGGCGGCGCTCATGACCGACGGCAACGACGCCGTCGACCGGCGGACGGCCGAGGCGGCGCTCATCAAGCTTGTCGCCGAGGGCCGCGCGGTGCGCACGCCGCTCGGCGACGACGCGTTGTGGCGCGCCGCCTAAGCGCTCACGCCCACGTCAGCCGGAGCGGCAGCGACTCCAGGCCGTAGATGCCCGACGGCGTGCCGAACACCGGCTCGCCGTCGAGCGTCAGGCGCCCGGCGCGGCGCGCCAGGGCGATGAGCGCCTCCTGCATCTCGGCGCGGGCCAGGTTGGCGCCGACGCAGTAGTGGATGCCGGCGCCGAAGGTGAGCACGCGCGCCCCGCCGCGGTCGGCGGTGATGTCGAAGGCGTCATCGGCGACGCCGTCGCGGTTGGCATGCCAGGCCGAGACGAGGACGACCGAGCCGGCCGGGAACGTCACCCCGCCGTACTCGACCTCCGACACCGTGATCCGAGCGGTGAACGGAGTGATCGGCTCATACCGCAGGGCCTCGTCGACGGCGGGCAGCGCCCGGGCCTCCGGGTCGGCGCGCAGCGCCTCCCACTGCTCCGGATGGCGCGCCAGCAGCCGGACGGCGTGGGCCAGCTGGCTTTGGCTGGTGTCGACGCCGCCGACGAGGATGTTGAGCACCAGGTTGCGCAGCTCGTCGTGGCTGAGGCGGCCGTCCTGCGCGGACTCGGCGGCGATGAGGTCGGTGATCAGATCCTCGCCGGGCGAATCCCGCCGCGCCGTGATGAGCTCGTCGGCCCAGGCGTAGAACTCGGCGACGGCCGCCTCGATCGCCGGGCGGTCCTCGGTCAGGCTGGTGGGGTCGAACTGGCGCTGGATGACGTTTGACCACTCGTGCAGCTTGGGCGCCCAGCGGCGGTCAACGCCCATGACGGCGGCGATCACGAGCGACGGGTACGGCTTGGCGAAGTCGGCGATGAACTCGCAGCGGCCGTCGGCGGACAGCCCGTCCAGCAGTTCGGCGAGGAAGCCGCGCATGCCCGGGCGGTAGCGGGCGACGGCGCGCGGGGCGAGTGCCGGGTTGACGAGGTTGCGCAGCCGCCGGTGGCCGTCGCCGTTGCGGTTGATGATGTTGGCGACGATCTCCTCATGCAGGGGGCCCTCGGAGATGCCGAACAGCTGGGCGATGGTCAGCCCGGGGAACACGGCGTGTCGCGTGCGCAGGAAGAACTCCGCCGGCTCACGGGCGGTGACGATGTAGCCGAACGGACAGGCGGCGAGCCACCCGTCGTGACCGTGCAGGGCCTCCATCGCCGCCCGGTAGCGGTCGCCGCGGAGCGCGGGGTCGGTGTGATCGAAGTGGGGGAGCTGCAGGTCGGTGGCCAGCGGCATCGTCTACAGGTGGGGGTCGGAGGCCAGTCGCCGGGCGACCGCCTCGGTGAGGGTGAGGGCGGCGCTCACCGTGGCGTACTCGATGTTCTCCGGCGTGTCGCTCATCAGGTGGTAGTTGGACAGCAGCTTGTGGCGGTCCATCGAGGCCAGCGTGGCCGTGGGGTAGCCGGCGCGATGGGGGACGACGGCGTCGGTTGAGGTGCGGGCCCGCATGCCGCGGCGCACGGCGATGCCCTCGGCGCGGGCGGTGCGCTCGATGAAATCCCGGAAGCCGGGGTCGTGGTAGTCCTCCATCACCACCGGCCCCTCGCCCTCCAGCATGATGAGCCGGGGCGAGCCCACGGTCTCCAGGTTGAGAAACCAGGTGCGCTCCGGCGCCAGCGCGGGGAAATGGCGCCGGGCGAACCCGTAGATCCCGCCCTGGATGACCTCCTCGGCTCCGCAGGAGACGAGCATCACCCGCAGGCCGGCGACCGGCCGCTCGCGCAGGCGCTCGGCGAGCGCCACCAGGACCGCGACGGCGCTGAGGTTGTCGTTGGCCCCCGGCACGATCGGACTGGTGGCGACATCGTGAAACACCGCCACCCCCAGCGCCGAGGCGGCCACCCCGGCGGCGAGCAGCCCGCGGCGGCCGCGCAGGGCACCGGCGGCAACCAGGCCCGGGGCGGCGAGCAGCGCCCACCACAGCGGCAGCGACGTGTCGATGCGCTCCACGATCTCCGGGAAGCGCTCACCGATCCAGGTCTGAACCGCGGGGTCGAAGATGCGGCCGGTCGGCGCCGCGTCGTGGTGGGCGAGCACCACCAGGGTCCGGGGCGCCTCGGGCGCGCCGCACGTGGCCCGCACGTTCCACGTCGTCTGCGGCGGGCCGGCGGCGCGCCGGAACAGGCGCGGGCCGTTGGAGACATCGTCGGCGATCGCCATCCCGGCGGCCGTCGCCACCAGCCCGGCCAGCGCGCGCCACCGGTGGCGGGCGAGGGCGGCCAGACCGGCGGCCGCGGACGCGGCGGCCAGCGCGCGCATGTGGCGGGCGTAGCCGTCAAGGAAGGGCTCGGCCTCCACGACCGCCGTGCAGCCGGCGTCTCGCAGCCGCGCGGCGATCCATTCCGCGGCCGCGCGCTCGTCCGCGGACCCGGCGGCCCGGCGCAGCGGGGCCAGGGTCTCGATGACCGCGCGCAGCGTCGCCTCGCTGGGCGACGAGCCGTTGCCGTCAGCCGGTGTGGACGTTCTCAAAGATCGCCGCCAGGCCCTGGCCGCCGCCGATGCACATCGTCTCCAGGCCGTAGCGGGCTCCCCGCCGATGCAATTCCCGGGCCATGGTGGCCAGGATGCGAGCACCCGTCGCCCCGACCGGATGGCCCAGCGAGATGCCCGAGCCGTTCACGTTGAGCCGCTCGAAGTCGCCCGCGCCGAAACCCCACTCCCGCGTGCAGGCGAGCACCTGGGGCGCGAACGCCTCGTTCAGCTCGATAAGGTCCATGTCGGCGAGGGTGAGCCGCCCGGCGGCGTCCGGTGTCGCGGTGGCCGGGACGGGGCCGATGCCCATCGACGCCGGTGCCACCCC
>DASSZQ010000008.1:0-3431 GCA_035702755.1 Solirubrobacteraceae bacterium
CGGTCAGGACCTGGGTGGTCAAGGTCTCCTGGGGGCGGAACGTCGACTGAAACCGCGCCCCCAGCCGGTCGAGGAAGGTGACCCGGGTCGGCGAGGACGCGTCAAGCACGTGCGCGTCGGTGACGTGGGCGAGGGTGACCACGTGGGCACGCGCCACCGCCGCCACGCCCAGCTCGGTGCGCGCCACCATCGGCTCGCCCGGGCCGGGGCGCAGCTGCCCGTCGCCGGCGGGGTCGATCCATGTGGTGTGCAGGGTCGAGCCCGGCACCGCCACCGTGCCGCCGGTGGCGCCGCATGCCTCCAGCAGCGCGACGGCAGCGCCGGCGCCCGCCAGCGACCCGGCGGCAGAGGCAGCGCGCGACAGCGCCTGGCGGCGGGTGAGGCGGGTCATGCCGACAGCCCGGCAACGACGGATTCCCGGCCGGCGCTCCGGGCCACCCACAGCGCGGCCAGGCCGGCCGCCACCAGCAGCCCGGCCACGGTGGCCAGCACCTCGCGGCCGGTCGCCGCCAGCGGCAGGCTCGCGTAGTTGACGGCCAGCCGTGACAGCGCCGGGCCGAACACGAACCGCTCGAGCACAACCCCCACCGCGGCCGCCGGGACGACGAGCGCCAGCGCCGCACCGAGCAGCAACCGGCGCACCGCCCCGGAGCCGCCGCCGACGGCCCGGAGCACGGCCACCGTCCGGCGGCGCTCCTGAACGGTCAGCGCGCACGCCTGGATGAGCGCGTACAGGCACACAAGGCCGTCGACGACGGCGATCGCCCGCAGGATGGTGCGCAGGACGGCGACCAGCGGCCCGCCACGGCCGGTTGCGCCGGTGGCCGCCGCCGGCTGCGCGCCGAGCGCGGCGAGGGCGGCCGACACGCGCGCCGGATTGGCCCCGGATGAGAGCACGATCGCCAGCTGTGAGGGCGCCTGGGGATCGGCCCGCCGAAGCGCGGAGGCCGGGATGTAGGCGACGCGCCCGTCCTGATCCACGGAGCTGACCACCCCGGACACGGTCAGGCGCAACTCGCGGCCGTTGGGGAGCTGGAGCGCCATCGGCCCGCCGGGCGCCAGGCCCAGCGCCTGCGCCAGGCCCTCTCCCACCTCGGCCCCGCCGCCTCCCCCCAGCCGCCGGCCGCTGAGCAGCGGGGGCGCCTCGAACACCGTGTGGTCGCCGGGGTAGGCGACGACGTCGACGGTCTCCCCCAGCGAGAACGAGTCGACCGCCTCCACCTCATAGCGGGGCGCGACCGCGGCGACGCCCGGGATCCGGCGGACGCGGGCGGCGGCCGCCGGCGGCAGATTGGCGGTGAGCTGGTAATGGCGGCCGAGGGCCGCGGGGTCAGTTTCCAGCGCGCTGAGCCCCGAGGCGAGGGACAGCATCAGCAACACGAACGCCGCCGACAGCCCCAGGGTCAGGATCGTCGCCGCCAGCCGCACCCGCCGGGCACCGACGAGCCGCACGCCGAGCGCGCCCGGTCCTCCGGGCGCCAGCGCGGCCAGGCGCCGCCGCCACGGCGCCCGCTCGCTCGCGGCGCGGGCGACATCGCCGCCGCGCAGCAGATCGACCACCGGCCGCCGCGCCGCCCGCCACGCCGGCCAGGCGACGCCGGCCACCGGCAGCCCGACGGCGGCCACCCAGCACGCGACCAGCGGCAGCACGAGCGCGCGGCCCGGCGCCGGCTCGTTGAGCAGCGTCAGCAGACGCTGGGCCGGGCCGTAGACGGCGAGCGCCCCGCCGGCACAGCCAAGCGCCGCCGCCGGCACGGCGACGAGCGCCGCCTCCAGGGCGTGCGCCAGCGTGACGTGGCCGCCGGTGGCGCCGACCGACCGCTGCACACCGATGGCTCCCAGGCGCCGCTGGACCTCGGCACGGGCGGAGGCGGCGAGCATGACGCCGGCGGTCACCAGCGAGATGAGCGAGAGCGCCACCAGCAGATCGATGACGATCCCGGCCGCCTGGTCGCGCAGCACCTTCAGTCCGGCCCGGGTGGCGAAGCGCAGATTGCGCAGCCCGAAGCTGGTGTCGCGCGCCTGGACCAGCACCTCGTTGAGATAGGCCGGATTGCGCAGCCAGATCTCGGCGTAGTTGACGCGCGGACGCGCCACGCCGGCAAAGCGGCCGGCGACGCCGCCGCGGGAGACATAGAAGCGCGGCGCGGCCAGCGGGAAGCCGACGTTGTCCGGCGCCTGAACGAAGCCGACGACGCGCAGCGGGCCGAGGCCGCCGACGCGGAAGCTGCTCCCCAGCGAGACATGCCACGCCTGCGCGAACGCCTGCTCCAGCAGGACCTGGCGGCCGCCGGGGCTCAGGTTGCGGCCCGCCACCACGGCATACCCGCGCCGGCCGCGGGGATCGACGATCTCGGCGACGGCATCGTCACGGGCCCGCGTCCCGTAGCCGATGGGGACGTTGTCAAGCTCCATCCGCGTGGCCACGCCGGCGATGTCCGGGAGGGCGCGGATCCGTTGCCGCACGGTGGCGCGCGGCTGGGGGTTGAAGCGAACGATGAGGTCCGGCAGGCCGGCGGCGCGCGCCGAACGCGCAAAGCCGAGGCCCAGTCCGTCGGCGACGACGACGGCCGCCGAGAGCATGGCGGCGGCGAGCGCGATCCCCAGCCCGGTGGCGATCACCCGCCGCCGGCGCACGCGCAGGCCGCGGCCGGCCTCGGCCAGGGCGGCGACCAGCGCACCCATCATCGACGCTGGGCGGCCCGGCGAACGACCGGCGCGGCCGCCGCCGGCGAGTCCTCCAGGCGCCCATCGGTGAGCCGGAGCACGCGGTCGGCGATCGCGGCCGCATCGGGCTCATGGGTGACGATGACGACGGCGCGCCCGTGCAGCCCGCGCAACAGCTCAAGCACGGTGGCGCCGCTGACGGCGTCGAGGCTCCCGGTCGGCTCGTCGGCGAGGACGAGCTCCGGCTCGTTGACCAGGGCGCGGGCGAGCGCGAAGCGCTGCTGCTCGCCCCCGGAGAGCTCATGCGGCAGGTGGCCGGCGACCCGGCTGAGGCCCAGCTCCTCGATGAGGCCCGCCGCCCGCCGGGCCCCGCCGCGGGGGGCTCCGGGCAGCCGCGTCGGCAGGAGCACGTTCTCCAGCCCGGTGCACTCCTCGATCAGCTGAAACTGCTGGAAGACAAAGCCGATGTGGTGCAGGCGAAGCCGCGCCAGCACCCGGGGGCTGCGGCCGGTCAGACGCTCGCCGGCGACCGAGATCTCGCCCGCGTCGGGGCGGTCAAGCCCGCCCAGGAGATGCAGCAGCGTCGACTTGCCGCTGCCGGAGCGGCCGAGCACGGCGACAACCTCATCGGCCGACACCGACAGGGAGACGCCGTCAAGCACCCGCCGTTGCGCTCGGCCGGCGCCGACGGTCTTGGTCAGGCCGGAGGCGTGCAATACCGCCACGCCTCCAACGTAGCGAGCCGCTTCGGTGTGAAAGTTGCA
>DASSZQ010000055.1:0-5442 GCA_035702755.1 Solirubrobacteraceae bacterium
GCCGACCATGCGCACGGCCCGGGCCACCTCGCGCGCCTCCCACGCCTTGGAGACAAAGCCGCTGGCCCCGGCAGCGCGGGCCGCCGCCGGGGACATCCGCCCGGCGCCGGAGATGAGCAGCACGCGCGTCGCCGGCGACGCGGCCCGGATCGAGCCGCACACGTCGGCGCCGGACTCGCCGGACAGGAACAGGTCGACGAGGGCGACGTCGGGGCGCAGCGACGGCAACAGGGCCAGCGCCTCGGCGCCGGTGCGCGCCGCCAGGCAGCGCTCCACCCACGGCTGCTCGCCGAGCAGCACGCGAAAGCCCCAGTGCACGACGTCGTGGTCGTCGACGACGAGCACCCGCAGCTTGCGCTCGGCCGTCCGCCCGGCGGTCGGCACCGGGCTCATCGCGGCCACTCCGGGCCGGCCATGGCGGCGCCCTCGCGCAGCGGCACCAACAGGCGCACCCGCCAGCGGCCGTCCGCCGGGGCGCCGAAGTCGACGACGCCGCCGTGCTGGAGCGCCTCAAACGCGGCCAGCCGCAGCCCCATCCCGGCGCCGCGCGCCGCCTGCGAGACGCCGTCGTTGCCGACCTGGAGCGTGAACGTCTCCTCGTCGGCGGCGACGACGACCTCCACCAGCGTCGCCGCGGCGTGCTTGGCGATGTTGCGCAGCGCCTCGGCCAGCACCGACTGGACGAGCGGCTCGATGTGCGCGGGGACGGCCACGCCCTCCGGCCAGTCGACACGGACGCGCGGTCCGGGCGCCTGCACGAGGCGCGCCAGCTCGGCGGCAAGGGTCGTGCCGGTGTCGCGGGCGTCCGGCGCTAGCGGCCGCTCCAGCGCGGTGCGCAGGTCGCCCAGCGCCTCCTGCATCTCCACCCGGCAGCGCTCGCGCTGCTCGGAGTCCAGGGGCTTCTCGGCGCTCAATGCCAGCGACACGCCGAACAGGCGCTGCATGACTCGCTCATGGATCTCGCGGGCGAGCTCCAGGCGCTCGCCCAGCCGCCGGGTGCGCTCCTGCTGGCGGGTGGCGTTGCGGGCGGTGGCCACCAGCGCCGCGGTCTTGCCCAGGGTCCACAGGAGGTGACGCTCACCGTCGGAGAGCTCAAAGCGGCCCCCGCCGCGGTCGGCGCAGATGACGCCGTAGGCGCGCCGGGCGGCGCTCAGCGGCGTGCACACGAGCGTGGTGATGGAGAACAGCTCCGCGTACTCGGCGGGCACCTGGTTCTCGACCTGGTCGACGACGACGACCTGGTCCTCGAGCAGCGCCCGCTGGGCGATCGGCGTGGAGACGAGCGTCGGCGAGGGCTGCAGCGTCGCCAGCTGGGAGAACGACGTCCCGTAGGCGCCGACGACGCGCACCCGGCGCCGCCCGGCGTCGGCCATGAAGATGGCGGCGCGGCGCATCGTCGTCAACCGGCAGATCGCCTCGCAGATGCGGTCGTAGAACTCGGTGGAGGTGGTGTCGGTGTCGATCTCCGACAGCAGCTCGACGAACACCTCCAGCGGCTCGACCCCGGCAAACAGGGACGGCGGGCGCTCGACGCTCACGGGTCCTCCCGCCTACGCGGCCAGCGGCAGATCGTGGCGCTGCCGGATCTCATACAGCGTGGTGCGCTCGGCCGCGGGGCGCCCCGCACGGTGGGCGGCGCCGATCAGGTCCTCCGGCTCCAGACGAACGCCGTGATAGCTGCCGGCCATCCGGCTGATCGACTCCTCCATGAGCGTCCCGCCCAGGTCGTTGACGCCCCAGCGCAGCGCCTCGGTGGCCGCGTCCAGTCCCATCTTGACCCAGCTGGCCTGCACATTGGTGACGGTCTCCCCCAGCGCCAGGCGGAACGCCGCCGTGTGCTTGAGGTTCTCCTCCCGGGAGATCTCGGTCACGCCGTGGGTGCGGCCGAGCAGCGTCTGAAACGGGATGAAGGAGAGGGGGACGAACTCGGTGAACCCGCCGGTGCGCTCCTGCAGCTCGCGCACGACGCGCATGTGCTCGGCCAGCTCGCCGGGCTCCTCGATGTGGCCGAACATCACGGTGACCGTGGAGCGGATGCCCTCGGCGTGGGAGGCCTCGATGATCTCCACCCACCGGGCGACGGGCAGCTTGTTGGGCGAGATCCGCTCGCGCACCCCGTCGTGCAACACCTCCGCCGCGGTGCCCGGCGTCGAGCCCAGCCCGGCCTCGCGCAGCTGCGCGAAGACCGCCCGCGGCTCAAGTCCGCTGACGTCGCACATGTGCGCGACCTCCATCGGCGAGTAGGCGTGCAGGTGGATGTCCGGGGCGATCTGTTTGGCGAAGCGCAGCCAGCCCAGGTAGTCGTCCAGGCCCCAGTCCGGATGGATGCCGGACTGGATGCACAGCTCGGTGGCGCCGGCCGCCAGGGCCTCCTGCACCCGCGTGGCGAACTCCTCACGCGAGTGCTCGTAGGCATCCGGGGAGCGCTTGGACTGACCAAAGCCGCAGAACGCGCAGCCGACGATGCAGACATTGGAGACGTTGATGTTGCGGTTGACGACAAACGTGACGGTCTCCCCCGCCAGCCGCGCGCGCAGCTCGTCGGCGGCGGCGCGCATGTCCTCGATGACCGCCGGGCGCTGCTCTGCAAACAGCGCGGTCAGCTCCTCGGCGCTGAGCCGCACGCCGTCGCGGGCCTTCTCGATCGCCCGGGGGGCGGCGGCGTCGGCCACGGCCAGCTCCCGGCGCCGGCCGCTTCCCCGCCGCGGGATGAACGACCAGTAACGGCTGGTGATGACGTCGAGCACGGCGTCGGAGATCCACTCGGAGCCGATGAACTCCGGGTAGACGCACAGCCGCTCTGACAGCGCGTACCCGTCGTGCGCCAGGCGCTTGCGGACCTGCGCCGGCGAGGGGAACGGGTGCTCCGGGGAGATGTGGTCGCCGTTGGCGCTCAGCCCACCCAGGTCGGTCGCCCCGGCGGCCACCAGCTCCGGCCACCAGTCAGACAGATTGGGCGGCACCTGGATGCCGACGTCCGGCAGCAGCCGCCGGGCCTCGGCGATCAGCCCCTTCATGTCATCCAGGGTCACCGGACACGCCCACGTGGGCGCGGCCAGCTGCGGCCCGGACGCCATCCCCGTCCGCCAGTACTGCTCGGCGGCGGCGCCGGCGATGTCGGCCGGCTCCTGCCCGTAGTAGCTGTGGTGGGGAACGAAGTTCTGCAGGATCACCTCCTGCAGATGGCCGTGGCGGGCGTGCACCTCGGCCAGCGCCGCCAGCGACGCCATCCGCTCAGACTCGGTCTCGCCGATACCGACCAGGATGCCGCTGGTGAACGGGATCCGCAGCTCCCCGGCGGCGGCGATCGTCTCCAACCGCCGCGCCGGATGCTTGGTCGGCGAGCCGGCGTGCACCGTGTCCATCAACCGCTCAGACACCGACTCCAGCATCAGCCCCTGCGACGCCGTCACCGCCCGCAGCCGGCCCAGGTCCTCGGCCGACAGCACGCCGAGGTTGGTGTGCGGCAACAGCCCGCGCTCCAGCGCCCGCTCACACACCCACACCACATACGCGGTGAAGTCGGCAAAGCCCAGCTGCGCCAGCCGCGCGGCCACCCCGGCGTGGTGCTCCGGGCGCTCGCCGGTCAGCACGAGCAGCTCCTTGGCCCGGTGGCGGGAGACGGCGCGGTCAAGAATGGACAGGACCTCGTCCGGCTCGTGCAGGTGCGCCTTGTGCGTGGCAAACGCGCAGTACTTGCAGTAGCAGCGGCATGTCCGCGACAAAGACAGCGTGAGATTGCGGCTGAACGTGACGCGGCGACGCATGCTCGGCGGGGATTCTAGGCCGCGGCCGCTCCTGGCCTCGGCGGGCATAGCCGCGGCCTATCCTGACCTCCCCGTGCGCCGTCTTCTCCTCGTTCTGATCCTGGTCGCCGCCGCCGCCGTGCTCGTCGCCGGGTGCGGTGGCTCCGCCGGCGCGGCCCGCTCCGATCCGAGCGCCTCGCTGATCCTCGACTTCACGCCCAACCCGGTTCATGTCGGCATCTACACGGCGCTCGCCCGCCACGACGACGCGGCCGCCGGCGTGCATCTGCACGTGATCGTGCCCGGCGCCTCGACCGACTCCATCAGCCTCCTGGAGAAGGGCCGTGTCAACTTCGCCATCCTCGACATCCACGACCTCGCCATCGCCCGCGCCAAGGGCCAGAACATCGTCGGGATCCTGCCGATCGTCGAGCGGCCCCTGGCCGCGCTCATCGCCCAGCCGGGCATCACCAATCCGCGCCAGCTCGCCGGCCGCACGGTGGGCGTCACCGGCGATCCCAGCGACACCGCCGTCCTGAACTCAATCGTCTCCGGCGCCGGCGGCCGGCCCTCGTCGGTCCACACCATCACGATCGGCTACGACGCGGTCAGCGACCTGCTCGCCGGCCGAGTGGCGGCGGCGACGGCGTTCTGGAACGACGAGGGGGTGACGCTCAACGAGCGCCGCCCGGGCTTTCATGACTTCCGCGTCGAGGACTACGGCGCGCCCGCCTATCCGGAGCTCGTGGTCTGCGCCACCGCCGCCAGCCTGCGCGCCCACCCCGGGCTGGCGCGCTCGGTCGTCACCGCCCTCGTTCACGGCTACGACACGGCGCTCGCCGATCCCGGCCTCGGCCAGCGCTCACTGGAGTCCCAGGTCCCGGCGCTCAACCATAATCTCGACACCCGCGAGCTCGCCGCGCTGCGCCCGGCATTCACGGGGCCGGAGGGTCGCTTCGGCGTCCTTGACCTGCCCCTGCTGCGCCGCTGGGCGCAGTGGGAGGCACGGTTCGGCATCGTGCACCGGGCGCCCGACGTCGCGGCCATGTTCGACCCCGCGTTCGCGCCGCGGTAGGCGGGTTCTCGCTCACTCGAGGCACCCCCCGCGGCCGGGGGGACTGGAGCCCCGGGGATGGGACCGGCTTGGCGGTGAAGAGGACGTGGGCCGGCTCGAAGGGTGTTTGGGATGCTACTTACATATACGGTGTGTAACTTCCCACGCCCCTCCGGATCCGCTCGCGGTCAGCCCACCAACTGCGAGACCAGGTCGGCCCCCGCCCGCGCCATCCGCGACCGCGGCACGACGAGGTCGAAGCCCGCCGCCTCGGCGGCCTTCCGGACATCCTTCTCCACGTGCGAGAAGAACGCCAGCGACCGCGGCCCGTCCGGGGCGGACGCAGCGGACGCGGCCCCGGCCAGCGCCACGCGCGCCGCCTCAATCCGGGCGGGCGCCTCCGCGGTCAGGTCGACGACGAGCACGTCGGCATCCGCCAGCGCGGCCGCCAGCTCCTCGGACCGGGAGACGAGCACGGCTACATGCCCGCCGGCCTGCAGGGCGCCGACGACGTTGGAGCCGAACAGCAGATCAGGGACGAAGGCGACGACGCGGGCCACCGGGCGCGTCCCTACTGCGCCCAGAGCTTGCGGTACTCCTTGCGCACCGACTCGGTCCGGCCCCACATGTTGAGCACCTGCG
>DASSZQ010000005.1:0-2920 GCA_035702755.1 Solirubrobacteraceae bacterium
CTTCGGCTGGCGGGCGCTCGCGGCGGCGCGGGCGGCCGGCGCGGCCGTCGTCATGCACCTGCACCAGTACCGCCTGGTGTGCGCGATCGGCATCTGCTTCCGAGACGGTCACGACTGCACGCGCTGCCACGGCCGCAACACACTGCCCGGGGTCCTGCTCAACTGCCGCGGCTCGGTACCGGAGGCGCTGGCCTACGGAGCCGGACTGGCGCTCTGGCAGCGGCGACTGCCGGCTCATGTCGACACCTTCGTCGTGCCCAGCCGATTCGCCCAGACCCGTCTGCGGGACCTGGGAGCGCCGGTGCCGGCCAGCGTCGTGCTTCCCCACGTCGCCCGGGAACTGGCCGAGGAGCCGGTCGCCGTCCGCGGCGGGTACGCGCTGATCACCTCACGCCTTGTGCCGGAGAAGGGGATCGCGGTGGCGATCGACGCCTGCCGGATCGCCGGCATTCCCCTGGTGGTCGCCGGCGAGGGGCCAGAACGCGAGCGGCTGGCCGGTGGTTTCCGGCGTTCTGCCGGCAACGGCGGCGCCGCTGCCGCCGAACCAGCCGCTAACACCGGCGCCGACGTCCGCTTCCTCGGCCGCGTCAGCCCGGAGCGACTGGGCGCGCTGCGCGCTGGAGCGGCGCTCGCGCTCGTCCCCTCGCTGGTGGCCGAGAACCTGCCGATGGCCGCCGCCGAGGCGCTGGCCGCCGGGCTTCCAGTTGCCGGCTCGCGGCACGGCGGCCTACCGGAACTGGTGCCCGACGACTGGCTGGCCCCGCCCGGCGACGCCGCGGCGCTGGCCGCGGCCATCGCGCGGATTCGTTCAGACCCCGCGGCCGGCGCGCGGGCTCTCACCCGCGCCCGGGAGGTCACCGCTCCACACGTTGTCGCTCCCGCCCTCGCCGCCGTCTACGCGGATGCCGAGCGTTCCCGGACGAGAACCGCGCGCTAAGCGGGTCTCGCTGCGGCGGCCACGTCCGGCGACGATGAGCGCGACGAGCACAAGCGCCACTCCGCCGAGTTGCAGGGTGCTCGGTGACTCGGCGAAGATGAGCGCCGCCAAGGCGACCGATCCGATGGGCTGAACCGTCAGCAGCATTGAGCCCATGGCCGCCGGCAGCCGGGGCAGCGCCGCGCCGATGAGCAGCCAGCCGACGACCTGCGAGCCGAGCGCCAGCAGCCCAAGCCAGCCCGCGCTCGGCCACGTGGGCACGAACCTGGCGTCACCGATGGCCAGCCCGGCGAGCACGCACAGCACAGCCGAGACGGCGGTGGCGTCAAACAGGGGACCGGCGGGGCGCCGCAGGTCGGCGCCGCCGCGGCGCAGCAGCAGCAGGAAGCCGACGTAGGCGGTTCCGGCGCCGATGCCAAACAGCGTCCCCCGCGTGGGGTCCCGGCCGAAGGCCCCGTGCTCAAGGACACCGGAGATGAGCAGCACGCCGAAGAGGGCCACCGGCAGCGCCAGCAACACCGCCCGCCCGGGCCGCTCGGCCAGCAGCGCCCAGGCCACCAGCGGCAGGATGACCACCTGAATGTTGGCCAGGACGGTGGCCAGCCCCGCCCCCACGTCGGCGATCGAGTGGTTCCACAGCATGATGTCGATCGCGAAGAACACGCCCGCGGCCAGTCCAGCCCGCCGCTCCCGCCAGGCACGTCCACCGAGCCTTCGATCCTCCCGGTAGGCGAGCAGACCGAGGATCGGCAGGGCATACACGCAGCGGAAGATGGCCGCCGTTGACGCGGAGGCATCGCTGAGGCGGACGAGGATGCTGGAGAAGGCGATGGTGATGGCGCCGACGAGCGCGTATACGCTGGCGTGCTCACCGATCGACGGCCAGGACACGGTGCGCGCTGTTTTTGAGATTGGCCCCACTCCCCATTGGTCCTAGCAGGTCTTCTGGTCACCGGCGATGCCGCGGCGCTCAACCTCGCCGCCGGTGGTTTGACATGACGTATGACCGCACCGGTTTGCCCGCGGGCGATGAGTGGCAGGATGCCGACGCCGATGTTGGCCGACTCCCAACGTGACCTGATCCGCCGGCGCTGCGCGGCCGTGCTGCATCAGAACTGGCGCGAGGGCACGCGTGCCACCGACGCAAGGCCGTTTGCCTACACCTGTCCCAGCCCGGGGCGCTATCCCTGGCAGTGGTACTGGGACTCATGCTTTCACGCCATCGCCTGGCGGCATTTCGACGCCGACCGCGCCCGCCAGGAGCTGGGGTCGCTGCTGGCGGCCCAGCAGGAGGACGGCTTCATCGGCCACACCATCTTCTGGGGTGAGCCGTTGCGCGGAACCCGGCGCCTGACCTACAACGTCACCTCCGCACATCCTGAGATGACCGCGAGCATCCAGCCACCGCTGCTGGCCTGGGCATGGCGGATCGCTGTCGGCGACCCCGCCGCCGAGCACGGGATCCTCGCCCAGGTCAGCTGGCTGGCCGAACACCGCGACCTCGACGGCGACGGCCTGCTGTGGATCGTCTCTCCGGATGAGTCCGGGATGGACGCCTCCACGCAATTTGATCCGATCTGGCGCCACCGCGCCCACGGAAGACTGCCGGGCTACCTGCTGCTGGTCCGGCGCAACCGGCATCTGAAGTTCGATCTGCGCCGCATCGCGGCGGCCGGCGGCCCGGTGTGCTGTGAGGTGGCCACCAACGTGCTCTACAACCTGTCGCGGCTCGCCCTGGGCCTGCCGTCGATCACCTCCGCGCTCATCGACCGCTGCTATGACGAGAGCCGGGGCCTGTTTCTGCCCGCGGCCCGTCCCCAGCCGCCGACCACGCCGGCGCCGACGATCGCGGCCCTGACCCCGCTGGCACTGCCGGATCTACCGGAGGCGATCGGCCGGCGACTGGTGGAGGAGCATCTGCTCAGCCCCGGTCAGTTCTGGACCGCCGTCCCCCCGCCCTCGGTCTCGCCCGCCGACGCGAGC
>DASSZQ010000013.1:0-34837 GCA_035702755.1 Solirubrobacteraceae bacterium
AGCAGGACAAAGCCGAAGGCAAGAGCGGTCGCCACCACTCCCGCGGAGATCGATGCACCGGTGAGCCGAAAGCCGAAGCTCAGCGTCGCCACCCCCACGCCGACGATCACCAGCATCGCGGTACCCAGAGCCTCGGCGACCAGCTTGCGGTGGGTCATAGCGACCTCCTGTCTGCGTGGTGAACGACGCCGTCGAGCCCTGCACCCCGCTCCGCCCGGGCCCGCTGGGAGGTGACGCTATGGCCGACGCGAGCCCTGTTCAAGGGTGTGGGCATGCCCGTCGGCCGGAGGGACGCCGGTATGCTCGGCCGATGGCCACGGCCGAGGTGTCGATCATCGGACTGGGGCGCTCGTCGCCCGGCGCCAGTGAGTACATCGCCGAGATGTACCGGCGCCTCCAGCGCCAGGACCGGGTCCGCTTTCACCTCAATGCGATGGGCACTGAGCTGAAGATCGACGAGCGCGTCGACAAGCCGGCCCATACGCTCCAGGACAAGGTGCGCTCCGTGCAGGAGAAGGTGCAGTAGACCGCCGCGGGCTGACGGTGCCGGCGCCGGCGACGAACTGGTCCGGCAACTACCGCTACCGGGCCGGCGAGCTTCACCGACCCCAGACGCTCGACGAGCTGTGCGCGCTGGCGGGGACCCTGAACTCGGTGCACGTGCTCGGCACCCGCCACACGTTCACGGGGATCGGCGATGCCGCCGCCCTGGTGATGCTGGAGCAGATGGAGGGTGCCGCGGAGATCACCGTCGATCGCGACGCGATGGCGGTCTCGGTCGGCCCCGCGGTGACATACGCGATGCTCGCCGACGCGCTGAACGCCGAGGGACTGGCGCTCGCCAACCTGGCCTCGCTGCCGCACATCTCGGTGGCCGGGGCGGTGGCGACGGCCACCCACGGCTCAGGCGACCGGCGCGGCAACCTCGCCACGTCGGTGCTCGGAGTGCGGCTGGTGACGTCGGCGGGGGAGGTGCTTGAGCTTGATCGCTCCGACCCGCGCTTCGCCGGGGCCGTTATCCACCTCGGCGCCCTGGGGATCGTCACTCGCCTCACGCTTGAGGCCCAGCCGTACTACGAGCTGCGCCAGGACGTGTACGAGGATCTTGAGTGGGACGTGCTGTTCGCGCACCTGGATGAGATCACCGGCGCCGGCGTGAGCGTCAGCATCTTTCACCGGTTCGGCGACAGGATCCGCGAGGTGTGGGTCAAGTCCGAGGCCGCGGCTCCCGGGCGGGAGGACCTGTTTGGGGCACGCCCGGCTCCCGCGCCCCGCAACCCGGTGCCCGGCGCCGATCCCGCCAACTGCACGCCTCAGCTCGGCGTGCCGGGCCCGTGGTCGGAGCGTCTGCCGCACTTTCGGTCCGGGTTCACCCCCAGCGCCGGCGACGAGATCCAGACCGAGTTCTTTGTGGCCCGGGCCGACGCCGCCGCGGCGGTGCACGCGCTGCGGCCGCTCGCCGCCGAGATCCAGCCGCGACTGCTCGTCGCCGAGCTGCGCACCATCGCCGCCGACTCGTTGTGGCTGAGCCCGCAGCACGAGCGCGACTCGGTCGGCCTGCATTTCACCTGGCGTCGGCTCCCCGCCGAGGTCGAGACCGTCGTGGCGGCGATCGAGCGCGCGCTTGAGCCGTTCGCGCCGCGGCCGCACTGGGGCAAGATGTTCACCGGCGGCGCCGAGGCGGCGGCGCGCCGCTACCCCCGCCTGGAGGACTTCCGCCGCCTCCGCGCCGAGCTCGACCCGCGCCGGGCGTTCGTCAACGACTGGCTGACCGAGCACGTGACTGGGTCCGTGTGACCGGCGCGGCGTTCATTAGGATCGGCGCTGACAGGCGCCCGGCGAAGGCGGGTTCCCGGCTTGATGGGGACGACGCTGCGCAGAGCGCACCGAGGCAGCGGCCACCAGGAGGAGAACGTGTTGGATGAGGCGGCGGCAGGCGCTGGGATGAGCCCGCAGGCGGGCGCACAGACCGTGGGCGAGTTGGTGTGGCGCCAGGATGATCATCCGGCGTTGGTGGTGCCGGGGGGGCGGGTGTTGAGCTATGAGCAGCTGGCCGAGTGCGTGGCCGGGCTGTGCGGGGAGTAGCGGGGCGCCGGGGTGGGGGCGGGGGAGAGCGTGGCGCTGTCGTTGGGCAACGGCCCGGAGTTGGTGGCGGGCTTTCTGGCGATCCTGGCGATGCGGGCGAGCGCGGCGCCGCTCAATCCGGCGTACACGGCGGGCGAGGCGCGCGCGTATCTGGAGGATCTGCGCCCGCGGCTGTTGGTGTGCGGGCCCGGCGTGGGCGCGGGAGCGGCGCAGGCCGCGGCCGAGCTGGGTATCCCGGTGCGGGAGCTGGCGGAGACCGGCGATGCCGGGCATCCGTTCTCGCTGGGGGTCGAGATGGCCGGGGGGGTGGCGGAGGCGCCCCAGGGGGACGACGTCGCGCTGTTGTTGCACACGAGCGGGACGACGAGCCGGCCGAAGGTGGTGCCGTTGCGCCAGCGAAACCTGGCCGCCTCGATCCGCGCCATCATCGCCTCCTATCAGCTGGACGAGGCGGATGTGAGCCACTGCGTGATGCCGCTGTTTCACGTGCATGGCCTGGTGGCCTCGACGCTGTCGGGGCTGGCGTCAGGCGGGACGGTGCTGGTGCCGCCGCGGTTCAGCGCCGGCGCGTTCTGGGCCGACGGCACGGCGCACGGGGCGACGTGGTTCTCGGCCGTGCCGACGATCCATCAGGTCCTCAGTCTCCGAGCTGAGCAGGATCCGATCCCGGCACACGGCTTGCGGTTCGCGCGGTCGTGCTCGTCGGCGCTGTCGCCGACGCTTCAGGCGCGGGTGGAGGAGTTGGTGGGCGTTCCGTTGCTGCAGGCCTACGGGATGACCGAGGCCGCCCACCAGATGTCGACCAATCCCCTGCCTCCGGGTGAGCGGCGGCCGGGCTCGGTGGGCCAGGCGACCGGAACCGAGTTTGCGCTGTTTGACGAGCACTGGAACCGGGTGCAGGGCGCGGCCGGGGAGGTGGCGGTCCGCGGTCCGTCGGTTGTCGATGGATATCGCGATAACCCGGAGGCCAACGCGGCGTCGTTTCGCGATGGGTGGTTTCGCACCGGGGACGTTGGGCGCCTGTCGGCCGATGGCTACCTGACGCTGGACGGGCGGATCAAGGAGTTGATCAATCGCGGCGGGGAGAAGATCTCGCCGTTTGAGGTTGAGGAGGCGCTGTTGGCGCATCCCAGCGTGACCGAGGCGGTGGCCTACGGCGCGCCGGACGACAAGTACGGCGAGGTGGTGGCCGCCGTCGTGGTCACCCGTGCCCCGGTGGAGGAACGCGCGCTGACCGAGCACTGCTCGGAGCGGCTGGCGGCGTTCAAGGTTCCGGTCTCGGTGGCGGTGCGCGACCAGATCCCCAAGGGACCGACGGGCAAGGTCCAGCGCCGGCTGTTGGCGGAGTTGATCGGACGATGAGGATCGCGGTGCTGGGCGCGGGGGCGATCGGCGCCTATGTCGGCGCGGCGCTTCACCGCGGCGGTGCGGATGTCGTGCTGATCGCCCGCGGCGCCCATCTGGCCGCGATGCGGTCCGGCGGGGTCACCGTGCACAGCCCGCGGGGGGATTTCCACGCCGCGGTGGCGGCGACCGGCGACCCGGGCGAGGTGGGTCCGGTCGATCATGTGCTGCTGGGGCTCAAGGCCCAGGATTACGCCGCCGCGGGGCCGCTGCTGGCCCCGCTGTTGGGCGAGCACACCAGCGTCATCGCTGCCCAGAACGGGATCCCGTGGTGGTATTTCCACCGGGAGGGGGGACCGTATGACGGGCGGCGGGTGGAGGCGGTCGACCCGGGCGGGGCGGTCAGCGCGGTGCTGGAGCCGCGCCGAGCGATCGGCTGTGTCGTGTACTGCTCGGCTGAGCTTGAGGGGCCCGGGGTGGTGCGCCACATCGAGGGCACGCGGTTTTCGATCGGCGAGCCGGACGGGTCGGTGTCGGCGCGCTGCCGGGAGTTCTCTGAGGCGATGATCGCCGGGGGCCTGAAGTGCCCGGTCGAGCCGGACATCCGCAACGACGTGTGGATCAAGCTGCTGGGCAACGTCGCGTTCAATCCGCTCAGCGCGCTGACCCGGGCCACGATGGCCGAGATCGCCACCCACCCCGCCACCCGGGCGCTGGTGACCCGGGTCATGCAGGAGACCACCGATGTCGCCGAGCGCCTGGGGCGCAGGCCGGAGGTGTCGATCGAGCGGCGCCTGGCCGGCGCCGAGCGCGTCGGCGCGCACCGCACCTCGATGCTTCAGGACCTCGAGGCGGGCAAGCCGCTGGAACTGGCACCGGTGATCGGCGCCGTCGTCGAGCTCGCCGACCTGGTGGGTGCGGACATCCCGGCGACCTTCTCCCTCTACGCCGCCACCGCCCTCCTGAACCAGACCTCCACCGGGACCCGGGCCGTCCCGCCGGTCCCGGCAAGCGCCGGGAGTCACTGAGCGCCGGGACGGCGCGGACTCAGGGAGCGGCCTCGCCACCGTATACGGTGGCCGACCGGGTGACGGTTCCGCTTGCGGTCGACCGTTTGACCGTGGCGGAGGCCTTGATGCGGTATCCGTGGCCGAGATACGCGCTGCGGCCGGTCGAGAGATACACCGGGTTGGCGGCCGTGAGCTTGGCGGTCAGGCAGGAGCCGCCGATCGTGTACCAGACGGTCCTGCCGCTCGAGCGGTTGCTGACCTGCGCGCAGATCGTCAGGCTGCGCTGCCCGGTGTCGGCCGCGCCGGAACAGGACGTGCTCCCGGCATACGTGTTGACATAGGTGAGGTTGACGATCGTGAACACCGGGCCGCTGGCGGTGACGGAGCAGGAGAGGCCCGGGACGCCCGGGATCGAGACCGTCCGGGGCGGGACCGGCTCATTGCGGCCATAACCGGCGATCCGCAGAGTCGGCGGCGGAGCGGCGGACGAGCAGCCTGAGCAGACCGTCGTCGACGCCGTCCGGCCATCGGGCAGCCTCACCCGGCCGTAGACGAGCAGCCGATAGACGTGCCCGGGGACCGAGCCCGTGCTGGCGCTCACGCGCAGGGGGTTGACCGGTGTGGGGCCCTGATAGACGCCCACTCCGCCGATGATGTACCAGTGCTCCTGCCCATTGACGAGCTTGCGGACCTCCGGAACGACATCAACCGTCTTCTGGCCCACGCCGCCGGCGCAGCTCACGCCACCGCCGTAGCTCATGGAGGTGGTGGCGGCGGTGAACGACAGGCCATACGCCGTCACTGAGCACGGGACTCCCGGAAGGGACTTCGTCGTTGCCGGACGCGGCATCGCGGTGGCGGCCAGCGCCCCCGTGGCCTCCGTCAGCGAGACGGCGCACACCACAGCGAGGACTGCCATACACCGCCGCATCCCGTCATCCCCTTTCGCGTCGCTGCCGGTGACCCGCGACACCGGCCTTGGCGGATCATGGTCAGGCGGTCGCCGGCAGGCATCTGTGGTTTGTACGCGCCGGCGATGTGGCACATGCCGCCGCGGCCTGGGCCCTGCTCCCGGTGGGGTGGATCCACACCAGGGCTTCGGCTTACCGCGGATGGCCGCCGCGATGAACCGCAATAGGTTGCCGGGCCGGTGCACGCGGGACCGGGAGCCGCCTGACGCCCCAATTTCGGAGGCCATGACGGATGAGCAACAGGCAGAAGCGGTGACGATCGCGGGGGTGATGAGCCCGGCGCCCCGGGACATCTGGCAGTCGCTGGCCGACGCCGACGAGCACGCGCTTCCGTTTCAGACGCCGGCGTGGACGGACGCCCTGTGTGCCTCTGGGGACTGGATGGACGCCAGCCGGCTCTACACGTTTTCCGATGGGCGCCAGGCCGTGTTGCCGCTCGTCCGCCGCCGGCGCCGTGCCGTCGATGTCGCCGCCACCGAGGCATCGATGCCGCCGCAGTGGGGCTCCGGCGGCGCGGTCTGCGCCGCATCGCTCTCGGAGGCGGACCTGCGGGCCGTGCTTGAGGATCTACGTGCGGCCCCGGCGTTGCGGGTGCTCCTGCGGCCGAGCCCGCTGCGGGCCGCCATGTGGGCCGCGGCGATGCCCCGGGGGACGACGACGGTGCAACACGTCGCGCACATCCTTGACCTCGACGGCGGCTTTGCTCTCGTCGCCGGTCAGCGCTTTCACCGCAGCACCCGGCGCTACATCAGGATCGCTGAGCGCTCCGGGCTCACCGTGGAGTCCGCGACCGGTGCCGCGCTCGTGCCCCAGTACCACGAGCTGTACCTGCGCTGGGTCGAACGTCGCGCGCGCGAGCGCCACGTCCCGCGGGGGATCGCCCACCACCGCGCCGAGCCGCGACGGCGGCTGGAGCTGATCGCGGCGCATATGGGGCCGTCGTGCCGGATCTGGCACGCCCGCCACGACGGGCGGCCGGCCGCGGCGCTGATGCTCGTCGTTCACGGCGCGCACGCGGTGTATCTCCGCGGCTGCAGTGATCTGGCGCTGACACGCCGCACCAAGGCGAACGACCTGCTCCAGCGACTGGCGATCGAGGAGGCCTGTGCCGCGGGCTGCCGCTACTACCACATGGGCGAGTCCGGCGGCGTTGCCTCCCTCATGTCCTTCAAGGAGCGCTTCGGCGCGCGACCGTTCTCCTTCCGGGAGCTGCGGCTTGAGCGGCTGCCGGTCACCTCACTTGAAGCGTGCGTCGGTCGGACGATGGCCGCCGTGGAAGCCCGGCTGCTGGCGGCCGGAGCCCGGCGGTAGGCGGCGCCGGTCATCGCCCCAGGCGGCCCGCGCCCGCCGATTTCGGTGAGACCCCAATCCTTGACTCGTTCCAGAATGTGGCTAGAGTGCCGGCCTATCAGTGGCGGCATCGGGCGACAAGGCGGACCTGCTGCGCCGGCATGGTGTGCAGGTGACCGCCCAGCGGCTCGCCGTGCTGGGGGCGGTGTCCGGGCGGCCGCACAGCACCGCGGCTCACATCGCTGAGGACGTGCGGTCGCAGATCGGCGCCATCTCCATTCAGGCCGTCTACGACGCGCTGGCGACCCTCACCGAGAAGGGCATCATCCGGCGCATCCAACCGGCCGGATCGTCGGCGCGGTATGAGGATCGCGTCGCCGACAACCACCACCATCTCATCTGCCGCGACTGCGGCGAGATGGTCGACGTCGACTGCGCGGTCGGCGAGGCGCCGTGTCTGACCGCCGCGGCGGACTCCGGCTACGCGATCGACGAGGCGGAGGTCATCTATTGGGGCCGGTGCCCGGACTGCGCGGCGTCGTCTCCGGCGCCGCCCCCGTCCGGCGCCGCCACCAGCAACGAAACCGAGAACCAGTAGGAGGAAGGCCGTGGCCGACACCGTCAGCGAATCCGAAAACCCAGCCATCCCGTCCCCAACCCCCGCCCAGACGCGGCCGCGGACCAACCAGGACTGGTGGCCGAATCAGCCAAACCTCCGGGTGCTGCACCACAACGGGCCGCAGGCGACCCCGCTGGGGGAGGCCTTCGACTACCGCGAGGAGTTCAAGGCCCTCGACGTCGAGGCGCTCAAGCGCGACATCTTTGAGGTGATGACGACCTCCCAGGAGTGGTGGCCGGCTGACTATGGCCACTACGGGCCGCTCTTCATCCGGATGTCCTGGCACGCCGCGGGCACCTACCGGATCGCCGATGGCCGGGGCGGCGGCGGCCAGGGGGCGCAGCGCTTCGCCCCGCTCAACAGCTGGCCGGACAACGCGAGCCTGGATAAGGCGCGCCGGCTGCTGTGGCCGATCAAGCAGAAGTACGGCCGCAGGCTCTCCTGGGCCGACCTCATCATCTTCGCCGGCAACTGCGCCATGGAATCGATGGGCTTTCAGACGTTCGGCTTTGGGTTTGGCCGCGAGGACATCTTCGAGCCGGAGGAGATCTTCTGGGGCATCGAGGACACGTGGCTCGGTGACGAGCGCTACAGCGGCGATCGCGAGCTCGCCAATCCCTTCGGCGCCGTGCAGATGGGCCTCATCTACGTCAACCCGGAGGGGCCCAACTCCAACCCGGACCCGCTGGCGGCGGCTCACGACATCCGCGAGACGTTCGCCCGCATGGCGATGAACGACGAGGAGACGCTGGCGCTCATCGTCGGCGGCCACACGTTCGGCAAGACCCATGGCGCGGTTGATCCCAAGTACATCGGACCGGAACCCGAGGCCGCCCCGATCGAGCAGCAGCTTCTGGGCTGGAGGAACAGTCACGGCAGCGGAGTCGGCGCGGATGCCATGACCAGCGGACTCGAGGGCGCCTGGACCAACGAGCCGACCACGTGGGACAACGGCTTCTTGGACAACCTGCTGCACTACGACTGGGAGCTGACCAAGAGCCCCGCCGGCGCCCACCAGTGGACGCCCAAGAACCCGGAGGCCCAGGACACCGTGCCGGACGCGCACGATCCGTCCAAGCGGCACGCGCCGATGATGCTGACGACCGACCTCGCGCTGAAGCTGGACCCCATCTACGCGCCGATCGCGAAGCGCTTCCATGAGCACCCGGAGGAGCTGGCCGAGGCCTTCGCCAAGGCGTGGTACAAGCTCCTGCACCGCGACATGGGGCCGGTCTCGCGCTACCTCGGCCCGTGGATTGCCGAGCCGCAGCTGTGGCAGGACCCCGTGCCGGCCGTCGACCATCCCCTGATCGACGCCGAGGACATCGCCGGCCTCAAGGACAAGATCCTGGCGTCCGGACTGTCGGTCTCGCAACTGGTCAGCACCGCGTGGGCCGCGGCGGCCAGCTTCCGCCGCACCGACAAGCGCGGCGGGGCCAACGGAGCTCGGCTTCGGCTGGCCCCCCAGAAGGACTGGGAGGTCAATGATCCGGCGCAGCTCGCCGAGGTGCTGCCGGTCCTGGAGGGAGTCCAGCAGGCGTTCAACGACTCGCAGTCCGGGGGCAAGCGGGTTTCGCTGGCCGACGTGATTGTGCTCGCCGGCTGCGCCGCTGTCGAGCAGGCGGCGAGGGCCGCCGGGCACGACGTCACGGTCCCGTTCACGCCCGGGCGGACGGACGCCTCCCAGGAGCAGACCGATGTCGAGTCCTTTGCGGTTCTTGAGCCGACCTTCGACGGGTTTCGCAACTATGTCCAGGCCGGTCTGCAGCTGTCGCCGGAGACCCTGCTGGTGGAGCGCGCCAACCTGTTGCGGTTGACCGCCCCCCAGATGACGGTCCTCGTGGGCGGTATGCGGGCTCTGAACGCCAACCACAAGCAGTCCCAGCACGGCGTGTTCACCGAGCGCCCGGAGACGTTGACGAATGATTTCTTCGTCAACCTGCTCGACATGGACACCGAGTGGCAGGCCTCCGGCGCATCCGGGAACGGTTCGTCCACGCACGTGTTCGAGGGGCGCGACCGCGCCGGCGGAGAGGTGAAGTGGACCGCCACCGCGGTCGACCTCGTCTTCGGCTCCAATGACCAGCTCCGGGCGATCGCCGAGGTCTACGCCGCCGACGACGCGCAGGCGGCATTCGTCCGCGATTTCGTGGCGGCGTGGGACAAGGTGATGAGCCTGGACCGCTTCGACCTCGCCTGAGGCGCGGGCATCGTCCGGTGACCGGTTCGGCACTCGCCGAACCGGTCACCGTCGACGATCTGGCGGGCAGCTGTCCCCCCGGCGTCCCCCTGTTCGTCGCATGGGTGAACATCGTGTAACCCCTGCCAAGGAGGACGTCATGCAGTACGCACTGTTGATCTACCGGAGGCCTGACGATTTCGACGGTCTGAGCGAGGACGAGCAGCAGGCGATCTCGGCCGAGTACTACCGCCTGCGCGACGATCCCCACGTGATCGGCGGCGGGGCGCTGCAGCCGACCACCACCGCCACCACGCTGCGCCGGGGCGACGCTCAGATGCTGGTCAGCGACGGCCCCTACGCCGACACCAAGGAGGTGTTCGGCGGCTGGTACATCGTCGAGGCCGCTGATCTCGACACCGCGCTCGATGTCGCCGGGCGGGTCCCGGTCCTGCGGCTGGGGGGCGCCGTCGAGGTCCGACCGCTGATGGAGGGGCCGCACTGATCGACCAGGTCTTCCGCGACGAGTGGGGACGCGTGGTGGCCTCCCTGGTCGGCTTCCTCGGCGACTTCGATCTCGCCGAGGAGGCCGCCCAGGAGGCGTTCGCGGTCGCGGCCGAGCGCTGGCCCGGGGACGGCGTTCCGGCCAACCCGGGGGCGTGGCTGACGGTCACCGCCCGCAACCGGGCGATCGATCGCCTCCGCCGGGAGCGGAGGCTGGCTGAGAAGGCCCAGCTGCTCGAGGTTCCGGAGACGACCGTGGACGAGTTCACCGACGACTTCACCATCGAGGACGAGCGGCTGGAGCTGATCTTCACCTGCTGTCATCCGGCGCTGGCGCTCGAGGCGCAGGTGGCGCTCACCCTGCGGGCGCTGGGCGGGTTGAGCACCGCGGAGATCGCGCGCGCCTTCCTGGTCTCGGAGGAGACGATGAAGCGGCGGCTGTCCCGGGCCAAGGCGAAGATCAAGCATGCCGGGATCCCGTTCGCGGTCCCGGCGGCCCACCTGTTGCCGGACCGCCTCGGCGCCGTCCTCGCCGTCGTCTATCTGATCTTCAACGAGGGCTACTCCGGGCGCGGCGAGCTGGCGGCCGAGGCGATCCGCCTGGGACGGCTGGTGGCCGAACTGCTGCCGGACGAGCCCGAGGCGCACGGGCTGGTGGCGCTGATGCTCCTCCATGACGCGCGGCGCGCCGCGAGGTTCGCCGGCGGCGAGCTGGTGCGGCTCGAAGAGCAGGACACCTCGCTGTGGAATGGCACGCAGATCGCCGTGGGACGGCGGTCGCTTGACCGCGCCATCGCCCTGCGCGGACGGGGACCGTACGTGCTTCAGGCGGCGATCGCGTCGCTGCAGACCGAGCAGCCGATCGACTGGCCGCAGGTGGCGGCGCTGTATGAGCAGCTGTCAAAGCTGACGCGCTCGCCTGTGGTTGAGCTCAACCGCGCGGTCGCGGTCGCGGAGTCCGGAAGTCCTGAGCGCGCGCTCGCCATCGTCGACGCGATCGCCCTGCCTGACTATCAGTACCTGCACTCCACGCGCGCCGAACTGCTGCGCCGTCTGGGGCGCCGCGAAGAGGCCGCGGCGGCCTACCGGCGGGCGCTTGACCTCGCCCATTCCCCGCGCGAGCGGCGGTTCTTGGAGCGGCGCATCGCCGAGATCTAGCGCGGATCAGCTGGGGGACAGCGGTGCTGGGGGGACATACTCCAGGCGTGAGCACCACCGCCGCGCCCCCACAGCCCCGCCCGCCGGCCGGCGCCGAGGCGGCCGAGCGCCGGACGACCTCGGTTGAGCTGCTCTGGGACCTGGTGTTCGTCTTCGCCGTGACCCAGGTCACGACCCTGTTGTACCGGCACCTGACGTGGAGCGGATGCGGTCGCGGCCTGCTCGTCCTGGCGCTGGTCTGGTGGGCGTGGTCGGCCTTTGTGTGGGCGGCCAATGCGCAGGAGGAGACGGCGCGCAGCCTGCGGATGTACCTGCTGGTCGCCTGCGCCTTCATCTTCATCAGCGGCCTGGCGGTGCCTGAGGCGTTCGGCTCGACCTCGGTGCTGTTCGCCGGGACCTACGCGGTCGTGCGCCTGCTGCATCTGGGGCTGTACGCCGACGCGTCGCGGCGCGGCCACGCCGCCTGGTCGGCCATCTGGGGCTTTGCCATCACCGTGGGGATCGGGATGACACTGCTTGTGATCGGAAGCCTGGTCGGCGGCGGTGCGCGCGTGGCCCTGTGGGCGGCTGCCGTCCTGATCGACTACTCCGGACCGGCGTGGCTGACGCGGGAGCGCCTGCGCGGCATCCAGCGGGTCGCCGTGGCGCACTTCGCCGACCGCTACGGCCTGTTTGTCCTGATCTGCCTCGGCGAGTCCATCGTCGCCATCGGCGTCGGCGCAGGCTCCCTGCACCTGCACGTGACGGCGGCGCTGATCGCCGTGGTCGGCCTCGGTCTGGTGGCCACCATCGCCCTGTGGTGGACGTATTTCGATCGGCTCTCCGGCCGGGGCGAGTCGATGCTGCGCGCTCATGAGGACCCGGTCCTGGCGGCGGCCGACGCCTACAGCTACCTGCATCTGGTGATTGTGGCCGGCGTCATCCTGTTTGCCGCCGGGGTGCGACTGCTCGTGCACTCGCCGATGACCGCCCCGTCCGCCTCGGTGCGGCTGGCCCTGTGCGCCGGGGTGAGCGTCTACCTGGGTGGCTGCACCCTGTTTGCGGCCCGTCTCGGAGCCACGCTGAGCTACCTGAAGCCGCTGGCCGCGCTGGCTGGCCTGGCGCTGTTCGCCGTCGGCGGCGGCCTTCCCGCCTGGCTGCTGATGGCGGTGCTCACCGCCGTCCTGGTCGGACTATGCGCCGCCGAGACCCTGACCGAGCCGGGGGCCGAGCCGGGCCCGGTTGGCGAAGACCCGCCGGACGCGCTCAGCGCACCCGCTGGGGGCAAGCGGTGATCGGCCGGCCCGTCGCCGAGTCGCCGGTCCGGCGCCGCAGGTCGTCAGGGAACGGACCGGCGGCGGGTTGCGGTTTGACAGCAGCCCGCCCACGGCGATAGCACTCCGGTCTGCGGTAAAACCAAGCTGGGAGGCACATATGTCGAGGCAGGGTCTGCGCCCCGCGGCACGCGCGGTGGGGCTGGCGGTCGCGCTGTTAACGCTGACTGCGTCGGTGGCGCTGGGTGCGACGACCGCGCCCGGGGTCCCCAACCTCATCTTGGGGCCCCACCTGAAGTCCGCCGGCGGGCCGCCGACGAGCTCGTACTGCATCGCGAACTACGGGATCGCCTGCTACGGGCCCCAGGACATGCGCAACCAGTACGACTTCAACCCGGAGTACACGGCCGGTAATAACGGCAGCGGGCAGACGATCGTCATCTTTGACTCCTTTGGGAGCCCGACGATCCAGCAGGATCTGGCCAACTTCGACAGCTCGTATCAGATCCCGGCGCCACCCTCGTTCCACATCTATCAGCCGGAGGGCAAGGTCACCTATCCGTACGTGGGTGCCTCGCCGTCGGCGGTGAAGGCCAACAAGAACTTCCAGACCGAGATCGGCTGGGGGTACGAGACGACACTCGACGTTGAGTGGGCCCACGCCATGGCCCCGGGCGCGAACATCGCGCTGGTCGAGACGCCGGTCGCCGAGACCCAGGGAGTGCAGGGCCTGCAGAATCTGCAGAACGCGCAGAAGTGGGCGCTGGACAACCACATCGGAACGACGTGGTCCAACAGCTACGCCACCACCGAGCAGGCGTTCCAGAACCCGTCGGTGATCCGGCGGCTGAACGGCTTCTACCGGACGGCCGCGCAGGACGGCATCAGCGGCTTCTTCGCCACCGGCGACTCGGGGGTCGCCAACACCGATAAGCAGGGCCGTCTGTTCCCGTACCCGACGGTCAACTTTCCCACCTCCAGCCCGGACGTCATCGCCGTGGGCGGGACCGAGATCCCCGTGCCTCAGGCGGCGCTGGCGAACTACAACCCGGAGGCGGTGTGGAACGACTGCTGCGGCTCCGGCGGCGGCGGGTACAGCTCGGTCTTCGGCGAGCCCTACTACCAGTCCCAGGCCGGCATCCCGGACCCCAACGGCATGCGCGGAGTCCCGGACGTCTCGTATAACGCGGCGCTGATCAGCTCGATCCTCATCTATGAGTCGTTTGATCCGACGGCGCCTCCCGGCTGGTTGCCGATCGGCGGCACCAGCGCGGCGACGCCGCAGTGGGCGGCCATCGACGCCATCGCCAACCAGGCCGACGGCCCGCTTGGCTTCCTGACGCCGCGGCTGTACCAGATCTACAACGACCCCGCGGCGTACGGCTTGGCCTTCCATGACATCACCCAGGGCAACAACTCCTGGGCCGGGGTCACCGGCTACTCGGCCGTGACCGGATGGGACGCGGCGACCGGTCTCGGCACGCCGGACGTCTCCAACCTGGTGACGGCCCTGGCCAGCACGACGCCGGGCACGGCACCCTAAGCGGCCGACGACATATCCGCTGCGTGGTGGCCACCGGCGCTCTGCCGGTGGCCACCGCTCGTTCAGCGGCGACGAGAACCCGGGGGGCCGGGGTCACCGCTGCGACGGACTGGGATCTGTGGTTGTGCCTCGCGGTGTCAGCTCGCACCCGCCCGGCACTGCGGGGCGATGTGCCGGTAGCCCAGCGACTCGCGCGGGTAGGCGGCGCACACGCGGGAGCCGGCCCAGTCGACCTCGATGTTGTAGCGCGAGTCGACCAACCCTCCCAGCACGGCGACGGTTCTGCGGGTCCGGGTGTCGATGACGTTGCCGGCATCGCCGGCGAACAGGTAGCGCCCGTCACGGCTGAGGTTGATCCATCCCAGGTGCGCCCCCCGGACAGGCACGGTGGCGATCAGGACCGGCGCGCGGTGGGGCAGGCCTGAGATGTCGAACTCATGGACGGCCCGGTGGGGTCGGTCGACGAGCCAGAGGTGGCGCTGGTCAGGGGAGAGGGCGATGCCATGCGAGGGGATCCCCGTGAACGTCGGCGGCACCCGGAACCCGGGCACGGGGACCGTGTACAGCACCCGGCCGGTCGTCACATCACTGACCTGAAAGCCCAGGGCGTGCGTCGTGGTGGTGAACGTGAGGGTGTCCTGAGCATTGATCGTGAACGGCCTGATGCCACCCACCCCGCCGGGACCGAGCGGTCCGATCCGGCCGATGAGCTTCCACGGGCGCGTGGTGTCGGCCTCGTACAGGTAGCGGTCAGATGCACCGCCGAGGAAGACGTGCCGGCCGCTGGCGCCGACGGCGGTGTCATGCGGGGACCGGCCCGCCGCGATGGCGCCGACGACTCGGCCGGTGGCCGCGTCGAGGACGTGCCACGTCGTGCCTGAGGTGTTCTCCCCGGTGGGCATGAAGATCAGCCGGCCGTCGTGACTGATGTCGAAGGAGTCGATGCCGAACCGATAGGCGCGGTCATACACCACCCTGCGCCGGTAGAGGCTGAACTCCAACAGGTGCCCGGTGCCGTTCGGAAAGCCGCCGTAGCTGACATACAGCATCCCGGTCGCGGCGCTGGCACCGATCCCGCGGACCTCCGCGACCCCGGGAAGCGCGAACCGTCTGACGAGCGCTGCGTTGGCGATGTCATACACCGACAGCCGGCCCACGCCCGCGATGTACTCGTAGTGGGCGACCCGGGGCACGGACCGTCGCGGTGACGCCGACGTGGAGACGGTGCGTCTCGGCGCCGCGGACGCCGCCACGGCGACACCAACCCCGCAGAGGACGATGAGGATCGCAAGTCGCCGGCGCATCGGGAACCAGTCCGGGCGCTCCGAGTTCGCTCGGCGCCCACCCCCAGCATACGGATCGCCGCCGCGCTGCTAGCGTCGCGGGTGAGCGCCGATGGCCATCGCTTCCTCAGCTGTACGGCGCGACGAGTTGCGCGCCTTTCTGCGCTCGCGTCGCGCGCGACTGTCGCCCGCGGACGTGGGCTTGCCGGATGACGGCGCCCGGCGCCGCACCCCGGGGCTGCGCCGTGAGGAGCTGGCCGCGCTGGCCGGGGTGGGGGTGTCGTGGTACACGTGGCTTGAGCAGGGGCGCGACATCCACCCCTCGCCCGAGGTGCTTGACGCCCTGGCGCGGGCATTGCGGCTCGACGCCGCCGAGCGAGCCACGCTGTTTGCGCTCGCCCGCACCGAGCTTCCCCTCCCGGACGGATCCGGGATCTCGCCCGCGCAGACCGGTGATGAGGATCTGGCGCTGCTGCGCGCGCTGGTGGAGGGCCTGCACCCAACGCCGGCGTATCTGCTGGGACCGATGACGCAGATCCTGGCCTGGAACGAGGCGGCGTCAGCTCTGTTCGGTTCGCCGTATCACCTCCCGCGGGAGCGCCGGTCGCTGCTGTGGATGCTGCTGGTCGATCCCGGCCAGGCGGCGTCCAACCCGGGGCGAGAGGGGACCGCGCGCAACATGGTGGCGCGGTTTCGCAGCGAGTACGCGCGCCACGCGGGAGACCCCGCCTATGAACAGTTCGTCGCCGAACTGGCCGAGCGCAGTGCCTGGTTTGCGCGGTGGTGGGATGAGCACGAGGTCAACGACACCCAGCGCGGCACCAAGACGATCGAGCATCCGAGTCTGGGGACGCTGCGCCTGCACCACGCGCAGACCGTGCCGACCGGGGCGCCGGACCTCCGGTTGACCGTCTACGCGCCCGCAGACGCAGCGACCCGCGCCGCGCTGGCGACGCTCGCGACTCCCTGAGCTAATGCTCGACGGCGGCCATGGGGTCGCCGAGCTGGGTGGCGCCGTCCAGCTGCTGCATGTCCTGCTCGTCGAGGTCGATCTCGCCCGCGGCCAGGTTCTCCTCAAGGTGCGCGATCGAGCTGGTGCCCGGAATCAGCAGGATCCGATTTGACCGGTGCAGCAGCCACGCCAGCGCGATCTGTGAGGGTGTCGCCTGCCGGCGGTCGGCGACCTCGGCGATGACCGGGTCGGCCGCCAGCTGGCTGGGGCCGCCCGTGAACGCCGATCCCAGGGGGAAGAACGGCACGAACGCGAGCTGGTGCTCCTCGCACAGCGTCAGCTCGTCCTCGTCGCCGCGGTTGACGACGCTGTAGGCGTTCTGCACGCAGGCGAGGTCCACGAGCTCAAGCGCCCGGTCGACGGTCTCGACCGATGCGTTGGAGATGCCGATCAGATCGAGCTTGCCTTCCCGGCGCAGATCCTCAAGCGCGCCCAGTTGCTCCGGCAGCTGACCCTCGGAGTCATGCTCGTCCATCAGGCGCAGGTTGACGAGATCCATCCGCTCCACCCGCAGCGTGCGCAGGTTCTCCTCCACGCCGGCGCGCAGCTCGGCCGGTGACTGCGCCGGCAGCCACCCGCCGACCTCGTCGCGCCGGGCACCGACCTTGGTGACGAGCTTCAGGTCATCCGGATACGGGTACAGCGCCTCGCGGATCAGCTCGTTGACGACGTCCGGGCCGTAGAACTGCGAGGTGTCGATGTGGTCGACGCCCAGCTCCAGCGCACGGCGCAGGACGGCACGGGCACCCTGGGGATCGCTCGGCGCTCCGAACACGCCGGGGCCGGCGAGCTGCATCGCGCCGAAGCCGATGCGGTTGACGGGCTTATGGCCCAGAAATGATGTCTTGCTCATGGATCACAGGCTGCCCTGGCGCCGCCGCACTAACAAGAAGTCTGGTGATCCTGGGACCGCGACCACCAGGCTTGTCGGCCGGTCTTCAGGAATTTGGTGGTTCATCGAGAGAGGCACCCAGTTCCGGCAGCTACGCACAAGAGATACGTCTGCAGACATACCAGGGCACTTGCATACAGTCTGTGCTTCTGTCTATAGTGCCGCGCACAGCGCGCCGGTGCCGCCGGTGAAAGCTTCAAGGGAGAGCAGATGAAACTCGTGACGTACGACGACGGCCACGTCGGCGAAGTCGTCGATGGTGTCGTGTCTGAGCTCGACGTGCCGGACATGCGCAGCTACTTCGAGCTCGGCGGTCAGGCGACGCCAACCGGACGGCGCACCCCGCTTGAGGAGGTGACGCTGCGGGCTCCGCTCGTGCCCCGGAAGTTCTTTCACACGGCAGGGAACTTCCGCGAGCACCACGAGGAATCAACGCGGGTGAACTGGTCACACCCGGTGCTGCCATGGATCGTCTTCTTTCAGAACGTGGACGCGATCATCGGTCCAGACGAGCCCATCGTCTATCCGGGCGACCTCACCCGCGAGATGGACTATGAGCTTGAGCTGGCGGTCGTCATCGGCAAGCAGGGCAGCTTCTTCTCGCCGGAGGAGGCCGAGGAGTACATCGCCGGCTACGTGGTGTTCAACGACATCACCGCCCGCGACATCCAGCGCGAGGAGATGAAATCCGGGGTCTTCTGCCTGTCCAAGAGCATCGACACGTTCTGTCCTCTGGGGCCGTGGATCGTCACTCCGGACGAGGTCGGCGATCCGCACAACCTCAACATGGAGCTGCGCGTCAACGGTGAGGTGCGGCAGCGATCGCACAGCGGGCGGATGTCGGTGACGGTCGCGGAGATCATCAGCCACTACTCGCCCATGGGGTACCGCCCCGGAGACATTCTCTCCACCGGAACCGTCTCCGGCGTCGCCGGCTTCAGCGACGACGCCGCCTCGTTGTATCTCAAGCCGGGAGACATCGTCGAGGCGGAGATCGAGGGGGTGGGCGTCCTGCGCAATCCGGTGATCGCGTGGGAGGAGGCCCATCCGGACCATCCGGCTCCCGCCGCACGGGCGGCGACCACCTGACAGAAGACGATGCAGATCTCGCACAACCACGACACCGCGCCTTCGCGAGGAGCACGGCGGGCACCGGGAGGAAACGTGCCGATAGGAAAACGCAGCAGGACATCGCAGGTGAGGATCGCCGCGGCCGGCGCAGCGGCAAGCCTGCTCCTCGCCGCCTGCGGCGGCGGATCGGCGTCGTCGAGCACGGCGGCCGGTTCCGGCTCCGGGGCGACGGCGTCCGGGGCAGCCAGCACCGTCAACGTGGGCGTCCTGCCGATCGCCGACGTGGCGCCCCTGTACCTCGGTATGAAGCAGGGTTTCTTTGCCGGACAGCATCTCAAGGTCGTGCCGCACACCCTTCAGGGCGGCGCTGCCGTGGCCAGCGCCGTGGTGGGCGGCTCGCTGCAGTTCGGCTTCGGCGCCACGGCGAACCTCGTGCAGGCCAGCGCCCACGGGCTGCCGATCCAGTTCGTGGCCAACGGCGACGAGGCCGCCGGCGCGCCCGCAGCCGCGTGGTCAGGCATCCTCGTCCGCGCCGGCAGCGGCATCAAGTCGGTCTCGCAGCTCGCCGGCAAGACGATCGCTGCCAATGCGACCCACGGAGAGAATGAGCTCGCTCTCGACAGCATCCTGCTGCACAACGGCGTGCAGCCCTCCTCGGTGCACGTGGTGGCGCTGCCGTTCCCGACGATGCCCTCGGCCCTCGCCTCGGGACAGGTCCAGGCCGTGACTGAGGTCGAGCCGTTCGTGTCGGCCATCAAGGCCAAGGGCGGGACCCTCGTCAGCCCCCTGTTCGAGGCCGAGCAGCCGTCGCAGATCGTCGCCGGCTACTTCACCACCAAGAACGAGATCAGCTCCAAGCCAGACGTTGTCAAGCGGTTCGTCACCGCGATGAACGAGTCGCTTGACTATGCGCAGGCGCATCCGAGCGCGATCCGCGCGATCATCCCCACGTATACGAGCATCCCCAGCACCGTCGCCGGGAAGATGCAGCTGCCCCATTGGGGCTCGACGGTCAGCACCTCCAGCATCCAGGCCCAGGAGCAGACGATGACAAAGCTGCATTGGATCAGCGCACCGGTTCCGGTCGGCAAGCTCGTCTGGTCAGGTGCCAAGCGCTGAGCTCAGGTTCGGTCGCGGGCAGGCGCCGGACCCGGCCGGGGCGGCGCCCGGCGGTCCGCTGCCGGCCCCGCGTATCGCGCCGGCCCGGGGCCACTGGCGCTCGGCGGGGCGGAGCGTCGGCGGCGTCGTCGTGGCAATCGCCGTCTGGGAGCTGGTCAGCGTCAGCGGGCTGGTGACCAACCAGGCGATGGCCGGCGTGGGGGAGACGGCGTCGGCCATCGGCGCCCACGCGGGGACGCTCGTCACCGCCGCCGGCGGCACGCTCAAGGCATGGGCGGTTGGCATTGCCATCGCCATCGCCGCCGGTGTCGTCATCGGCTCGCTGGTCGGCCGCTCGCGGGTGGCCGAGGCGTTCACCGAGGGGCTGGTCAGGATGATGCGACCGCTGCCGTCGCTGGCGCTCATCCCGGTCGCCATCCTCGTCGCCGGCCTGGGATTGACCATGACCGCCGGGCTGGTCGCGTTCACCTCGTTCTGGCCGATCTTCATCAACACCCGGTACGGGGTGCGGCAGGTCGACAACCTCCTCATGGACACCGGGCGCACACTGGGGCTGCACGGGCCGCGCCTGCTCCTGAAGGTCGTCATGCCCGCCGCCGCCCCTCTCATCGCCAGCGGCATCCAGGTCGCGATCAGCCTGGCGCTCGTCGTCACTGTGTCGGTCGAGCTCGTCGGCGGGACCGGCGGCCTGGGAACCCTCGTGCTTCAGGCTCAGCAGGGCAACGCGGTACCGATGATGTACGCCGGCATCATCGTTGGTGGCTTCATCGGCTGGGGACTCAATATCGGCTTCGCGTCGCTCGTTCGCCGGACACTGCCGTGGAGCAACCGGCTGGAGAGCGCATGAGCGCCGCTGTCCCTTCCTCACGGACTTCCCGGCCGGCGCGGATCCGCAAGATCGGCTACTGGGGTCTGAGCTGGTTGGGCCTGGCCGCCGCCGCAGCCGCGTGGCAGCTGGCCTCCGGGATGGCGGGCAGCACAATCTTTCCCGGCTTTGGGACCACGGTCAGCCGCGCGTGGCAGCTGATTGACGGTCCGGAGCTCACCCGCGACCTCATCCCCTCCATCCTGCGGACGCTCGCCGGCTTCGCCATCAGCGCCGTGCTGGGCATCACCCTGGGACTGGTCACGGGCTACTACCGGGCGGCCCGGGAGTGGACGTCGGCGGTGTTTGACTTCCTGCGCTCGCTGCCGACACCGCTGCTCATTCCCGTGGCCCTCGTGATCTTCGGGCTCGGCGGGAAGATGGTGGTCGCCGTCATCGTGACCGCGGCGGTCTGGCCGGTGCTCATCAACACGGCGAACGCGACGAGCGCCCTGGAGCCGACGCTCGTTGACACCGCCCGGATCCTGGGGCTGCGCGGGCCTGCCTTCATGGGGCGCGTCGTTCTGCCCGCAGTCAGCCCGCAGATCTTCGCCGGGCTGCGCGTCGCCCTCAGCGTCTCGCTGGCGGTGATGGTGGTATCGGAGATCCTCGGCGGTGGGTCGGGCATCGGCTACTTCATCGCCAACGCCCAGCAGTCGTTCGCCATCACCGACAGCTACGCCGGCGTGATCATCCTGTGCCTGCTCGGGTGGGCGTTCGACACCTTGTTCCTATTCGTCGAGAGGCGGTTGCTGGCCTGGCAGCACGGGACCGTCGGAGGTGAACCGCATGTCTGAAGCCGTACTGTCGGTCCGGCACATCGGAGTGACCATTGGCGGCCGCGACGGCTCGGTGACCGAGGTCACGGCCGACGTCGACCTTGAGCTTGCTCCCCACGAATTCGTATGCATCGTCGGACCGTCTGGCAGTGGCAAGACAACGCTGCTGCGCGCCTGCTCCGGGCTGCGGGCTCCGACCCGCGGTGAGGTGCGCTTCGCCGGGCAGCCGGTCGAGGGCGTGGTCCCGGGGATATCGGTCGTGTTTCAGGAGTACAACAAGAGCCTGTTCCCCTGGCTGTCGATCGGCAAGAACGTGGCGATGGGGGCCCGGCGGCTTCCCTCGAGGGAGCGGGCTCGCGAGGTGGAGGAGGCGTTGCGTCGCGTCGGCCTCGACGGCTTCGCCTCCCGCTATCCGTGGGAGCTGTCCGGCGGCATGCAGCAGCGGGCGGCGCTGGCCCGAGCGCTGGTGTCCGATCCCCAGGTTCTCATGATGGATGAGCCGTTTGCCTCAGTCGATGCCCTGACGCGCAGCCACCTGGAGGATGTGGTGGCCGAACTGTGGGAGCGCTCCTCCTTCTCGGCACTGCTGGTGACCCATGACGTTGCTGAGGCCGTGTACCTGGCCGACCGGGTGCTCGTTCTGTCCGAGCGGCCGTCGCGCGTGCTGGCGGAGATCGTCGTCGACCTGCCGCGGCCGCGGTCCCAGCGTCAGACACGTCTTCTGCCGGAGTTCGCCGAGCTTGAGGCGCAGGTCCTGGAGCGTGTGGAGGAGGCCGGCCGCGCCGGAGGAACCCTGACCTGAGACCTCGGTCTCTCCGTTCGGAGGTCCGGTGGGAGCGACCAGACGCCGGGCGCGACGTGTCAGGCCCGGGCGGCGCGGCGCCGCTTCGGGATCTCGCCGCCGATGTCGGCGACGGCGGTCCGGAGGTCCTGCGGGTCATAGCCAGGGTCGAGCAGTTCGCAGACCTCAAGCGCCGTGCACGCCAGATGCCCGGCCAGCAGCGCCGGCCCGCGATCGCGGTCGCGCGCCTTGCAGGCGTCGAGGATGTGGCGGTGTTGCGGTGTGGCCCACGCGCTGGGTCCATAGCCGATGTGCAGGCGCCGGTAGCGCTCCGCGTGGTCGAACATCTGCCCCAGGGTGAAGTTGACCCGCGGCCCGGCATGCTCGGTGAGGCCGCGGTGGAACTGACGGTGGGGGACAGTCCAACGCCGGTAGTCCTTCTCGGCGGCGTAGTGGGCCATCTGAGCCATGTGGCCCTCGAGCCGGGCGATGTCGTCCGAGGTCATCCGCGGGATCGACAGGCGCAGCGCCTCGGCCTCCAGTGTGACCCGCATGACGCACAGCTCCTCCAGATCGCGGGCGCTCATGGGGGCGACCCGGACGCGGCGGTTGGGCTCGCCCTCGATGAGCCCCTCGCTCTGGAGCATCCGCAGGGCCTCGCGCAGCGGCGTTCGGCTGATGCCGAGCTCCTCGGCCAGGGCGACCTGCGACATCACCGCCCCCGGCGCCAGCTCACCGTCGAGGATGGCGTTGCGGACGCGCTCGTAGACGTCCTCGGTGTTCTGACCGTTGTCGGCCATCAGGCTCCCAGCATGCTGTAGCCACCGTCCGCGATCATGTACGAGCCGGTGATGTGGTGGGCATCGTCACTGGCCAAAAACAGCGCCGCGCCGGTCATCGCCTCCGGGCCGGGGATCTTGCCGGCGGGGGTCCCGGATAGCACCGCCTCTCGCCGCCCCGCCTTCCACTCCGGCCGCGCCAGCACGGCATCGGTCTCCATGAACCCGGGAGCGAACGTGTTGACCCGAACCTTGGGGGCAAGCGCCTTGGCATAGGACTTGGTGATGCCCAGCAGCCCGTACTTGCCCGCCGCGTACTGGGGCGCGCGCGGGCTGCCCCGGACGATGACGGTCGACCCGACGTTGACGATCGCCCCGCCACTGCCCTGCGCCATGCGCTGACCAAACTCGTGCACCATGAGCATGGTCCCCTTGATGTCAACCGCCAGGACGTGGTCGATGGCCTCCTCGGTGACCTCCTGCCATGACGCCTGACCGGACGCCATGTCTCCGACGTTGTTGACGAGGACGTCGAGGCCGCCGAAATCGCCGAAGGCGAGGCTCGCCATCCGCTTGATGTCCTCCCAGGAGGTGATGTCCCCCTGGACGAGTTCCACCTCGGCTCCCGCCTCGCGGACGCGCTCGGCCGTTCGCTGTGCCCCCGCCTCCGAGCTGCGGTAGTGAACGAGCACCCGGGCCGCGCCATCCTGCGCGGCGCGAACCGCCAGCTCGGCGCCGAAGCCTGTCCCCGCCCCGGTCACCATGAAACTGCGCCCCTCGAATCTGCGCTCCATCTTGCTCCTCACACGATCGTGCGACCGCCGTCGATGTACAGGACCTGACCCGTGATGAAGCTCGCCCGCGGCGAGCAGAGGAACAGCACCGGGTCGACAACCTCCTGCAGCCGGCCAAAGCGCCCGCGGGGAATCAGCTTGATGAGCTCGGCCCGCTTCTCCGGGTGCTCCGCCAGATAGCGCCGCGTGAGCTCCGTGTCCATGTAGCCGGGCGCGACGGCGTTGGCGGTGATCCCGTGCTCGGCGTTCTCGTGGGCAATCACGCGCATCAGCTGGTTGAGCGCGCCCTTGGTGGCGGCGTACGGGCCGTGGTGCCGGTGGCCGCTGCGTCCCGCCACCGATGAGAAGAACAGGATCCGGCCCTCGCCGTGGGCTCGCATCCCGGATACGGCCTCGACCGCAGTGTGAAACGCGCTCGTCAGATTGACGGCGATGATCCGATCCCAGTCCTCAGGCGCGTAGTCCTCGACGGGCCGCCGGTCGTTGACCCCGGCGCAGTGGACGAAGACGTCGAGTCCTCCCAGCTCGTCCCGGACCTCCGCCACTGCCCGGCGCGCATCCGCTGCCACGCTGAGGTCCGTCGTGCGGCGGACGCTGACGCGTGCATCGACTCGGCCCATCGCCTCGGCGCTCACATCCGCCACACCGACCGTGGCTCCGGCATCGAGAAAGCCGGCCACCAGCGCTGCACCCAGCGTCCCGGCGCCGCCGGCGACCAGGACCCTCCGGTCGGTGAGGCCCAGCCAGTCAGCGGACACTCGGCGGTGCCTCGCGATGCGTGAAGACGTTGAGTGTGACCGCCGGCGCCTCGACGGGGACCGAGGCGGAATGGGGGGTGCCACCCGGCAGCAGGGCGAGCTGACCGGCCGACAGGCGCACCGGGCGTCCGGCGACGACGAAGTCGATCATGCCCTCCAGGACCTGCGTCACCTGGTCCTGGGGATGCTGGTGCTCCTCCCAGCTGGAGCCGGCGGCGTAGCGGTACAGCGTGGCCGTCAGCTGCGGGGTGTGCACGGTGGCACCGTAGATGCCCGGCCGACTCTCTGTGAATTCCTGCTGGTCCCAATCGATCGTCCGCGGAGTGTCCATACGATCGAATGATTGCATACAGTTCGATATTCAGTCCACATTTTGGCCCTCGGGCGGCTTATCGCCACGGCACAGCGGTTGGAGCCGGGCGCGTCAGCCGCGCACAATCGGCGCTGCGCGCGGACGCGCGCGACCGCGGACCAGTGGACGGACGCGGCGTCAAACGCGGCGGGTCAGACCGCCGCCCGGCTCACCGGCCCGGTGCGGGGACGAGTCCGGGGCGGCGGCTGGTGATGTTGCCGTGCCGGTGGCGGGTCTCGCTGATCGCCTGCTCGCGCGCCCAGCGCAGCGCCTCGCGGGCGGGGTCGGCGACGACCGGGACGTCGTCGAGCCACAGCACGGAGTCATGGGCGGCGAGGCGCAGCTCCGCGCCGGCGTCACCGAGCAGGCGCAGCTTCTCGGCGCCGGTTCGGTCAAGGCGCTGGGCGAGTGACGGCTCGTCCTCAATGGTGACGTCGACGGGGAGGGTGCGCGGCACCGGTGAGGAGACGGTGACGGTGGTGGTGAAGGCGCGGGCCGCCGCCAGCGCCAGTTCGACGTCGCGGTCCTCGATGTCGGCGCCGGCGCGCAGCAGGACCCGGTGCAGGGGGCGGTAGCGAAACACGTTGGCCTCGGCGAGCAGGCCGGTCTCATCGCGGGGCGCCATGTGCTCGCGCGCGTGGCGGGCCACGGCGGCTTCGAACTCGGTGGGGGACCCGGCGAAGTCTCCGGTCCACGTGCCCAGGCTCGCCACGTAATTGGGACCGCCGGCCTTGGCGGCGGGACCGATGACCGAGCGCTTCCAGCCGCCAAACGGCTGGCGGCGGACGATGGCACCGGTGATGTGGCGGTTGACGTAGAGGTTGCCCGCGTGCACGCGGTCGCGCCAGGTCGCGATCTCGGCCGGATCAAGCGACTGCAGGCCGGCGGTGAGACCGTAGGCGGGCTGGTTTTGCCAGGCGATCGCCTCATCGAGATCGGCGGCGCGCATGAGGCCCAGGACGGGACCGAAGCACTCGGTGAGGTGAAACGGCGAGCCGGGGCTGACCCCCAGCTTGACCCCGGGCGACCACAGCCGCGGGTTGCCGTCGCGCATCCGCGGCTCCACCAGCCACCGCTCGCCCGGCCCCAGGTGATGCAATGCGTCGTCCAGCGGCCCCTCCGGCGGCCGGATGATCGGCCCCATCGTCGTCGTCGTGGCCCATCCGGGCCCCAGGCGCAGGCTGCGCACGGCGTCGGCCAGTTGGCGGATGAAGCGGCGGTCGTCGTAGACCGAGCCCTCCAGGATGGCCAGGCTGGCCGCCGAGCATTTCTGCCCGGCATGGCCAAACGCCGAGCGCACGATGTCGGTCACCGCCGCCTCCAGGTCGGCGGCCGCGGTGACCACGACGGCGTTCTTGCCGCTTGTCTCGGCGTGCAGGTTCAGATCCGGCCGCCAGCCGAGAAAGCGGCGAGCCGTGTCCCAGGATCCGGTGAACACAATCGCGTCGACATCCGGATGGGTCACCAGGCGCCGGCCGGCGTCGCCGTCGGCGGTGGGCAGAAACTGCAGGAGATCCCGCGGGACGCCGGCCTCCCATGCGATCTGGGCGATGACCCAGGCGGTGGCGACCGTCTCCGGCGCCGGCTTGAAGATGACCGCCGAGCCGGCAGCGAGCGCGGCCATGACCCCGCCCGCCGGGATGGCCAGGGGAAAGTTCCACGGCGGGACGACGGCCACCGTCTGATACGGCGCAAACCGCTCCGCCTGCGACGGGTCGGTCAGCCCGGGGATCGAATCGGCGTAGTAGCGGGTCAGGTCGATCGCCTCAGAGACCTCGGGATCACCCTCGGCAAAGGTCTTGCCCGCCTCACGCGCCATGACGCCGAGCAGCCGTCCGCGCGAGGCGGCCAGCCCGTCGGCCACCCGGTGCAGCAGCGCGTGCCGCTCGGTCAGCGGCAGGCCCCGCCACCGCGCGCCGGCCTCGGCCGCCGTGACCACGGCGGCGTCGACGAGCGTCTCGTCACCCTGCACCCACCGGTAGGCCACCTGATCCGGCACCGCCGGATCGTCCCCGTCGGCGATCGTGCCGTCGCTGACCGTCTCACCGGCGGCGACGGCGGGGACGAGGTCGACGCCAAGCTCCGGCAGCGGTCGCAGGTGCTCGGCCACCCACGCCCGGTTGGCGCCGACCGCGATGTCGGTGTCCGGCTCGTTATCAAACCCCCGGCGGAGCTCCCGCCCGCGCGCGTGGCCGGACGCATCCTGGCTGCGGTCCTGCGTGCGCCGGGTCCGCGGCGGGGTGAGGTGGCGCTCGCGCACCGCGGCGCGAAAGCGGTCACGCTCCCGCTGCCACGCCGGCGTGCCCGGACGCAGATCGAACTGGTGATGCAGGAAGTTCTCCGGCCCGGCGTTCTCCTGAAAGCGGCGGATGAGGTAGGCGATCACCGACTCACTGTCGGCGCGGCGGGCGATCGGCGTGTAGAGCAACAGCCCGCCGGCCCGCTCCTGCACCGCGGCGGCGATCGACGGCGCCATCCCCTCCAGCATCTCCAGCTCCACCATCCCGCGCAGCCCCCGCTGCTCGCTCACGGTCAGCGCCCACGCCGCCTCAAACAGGTTGTGCGTCGCCACCCCAACCCGCACCGCGTCGGCGTTGGCGGGATCGAGCACCGCATCGAGCATTCGCTTGTAGTTGGCATCGACGTCACCCTTGTCGGTGAACGGAGCCTGCGGCAGCCCGGCGATCTCGGCCTCGACCTGCTCCATCGCCAGGTTCGCACCCTTGACGATCCGGACCTTGATCTGACCGCCATGGCGCTCGTGACGCGCGCGCGCCCACTCCAACAGGCCATCCAGGGCAGCGAACGAGTCCGGGATGTAGGCCTGCAGGACGATCCCGGCATCCAGCCCCCCGTAGCGGTCCTCGCCCAGCACCCGGCGAAACACGGCCAGCGTCAGCTCCAGATCGTGGTACTCCTCCATGTCGAGGTTGACGAACTTGGCCGGCCGGTGGGCCAGCGCCTCGTCATACAGGCGCCGGATCTGGCCCGCGACGCGGTCGACCTCATGCTCAAACGCCAGGATGTTCAGCTGCGAGCACACCGCCGAGACCTTGACCGACACATAATCCACGTCAGGGCGGCGCAAAAGCTCGATGACCGCCTGCAGCCGCCGCTCGGCCTCCTCGTCACCGAGGATCTCCTCACCCAGGAGATTGATGTTCAGCCGCGTGCCGGCCTCGACACGGCGGCGCAGATGACGAGCGAACGGGCGCGGCTCGGCCGCCACGATGAAGCTCGACAGCTCCGAACGCACCCGGGCGTTGACCAGCGGCATGATGATCCGCGGATAGCGGACCGCGGCCGCGGCGCCGATCCGCAACAGCTGGCGATCCACCGGGCCCAGGAACCGCGGACTGGGATTCTCGGCAACCAGAGCCCGGAAATACTCGGCCGCCCGGTCGGCATCACGGATGCGCAGCACCTCATCGGTGAGCGCGAGCACGAACGCCAGACCCTCCGAGTCGCGCAACAGCCGGGCCACGCGCTCGCCCTGCACCCGCTCCCGCCACCCCCGGCGGCCGAGTGCGTCCACCAGCAGGCTCTCCGCCAAAGCCTCGGCCCGGGCGACAAGCTCGCTCTCATCGGTGCGGTCAGCGGTGGCAACGGTCATGGCAGGCAAGTGAACATCATCTCGCCGTACCCAGGCGGCCAACCGCATAACCGGCCCGCATCCGATCCGGCGGGAGGGTCGTGGTCACGCCATCGCTAGACTGCTGCACAAATACAGAGTTGTAAAGGAGTACCGATGACAGTCCACTCGCCCGGAGGTGTCGCCTGGCCGGTGCGCGTGCTCGGCGACGACGAATGATCGCTCCGCCGGGGCCTGGCGCCGGCTCCGAAACCCCCGATCCCGTAGCCGAAGCCCTCTCGGCCGCCGAGGCGGCGCCGCTGGCGCGGGACGAGCGCCGGCTGCTGCGCCGGCTGGTGGGGGCGGGCCTCCTTGCCGCGGTCATCGTGTCGCTGCTGGCCGAGGTGCCGCCGCTGCAGCACCTCGCCCACACGATCACGCATATGAGCACCGGCTGGATCGCGCTGGCGGTCGCGCTTGAGCTCGGCTCCTGCGCCGGCTTCGTCGTCGTCTTCCGCCTCTTCTTCGATGCCGTCCCGGGACCGGCGTCGCGGGAGCTCGCGTGGACCGAGATGGGCTCCGGCGCGCTGCTCCCGGGCGGAGGCGTCGGCGCCTTCGCCGTGGGAGGCTGGCTCCTGCACCGGGCCGGGATGTCCGCCCGGCAGATCGTTGAGCGCTCGAGCGGGCTCTTCTTCCTCACCAGCGGCGTCAACGTCGCCGTCGTTGCCGGCGCCGGCCTCGTGCTCGCGTTCGATGGCGACCAGCAGCTCGCGCTCGACATCACAGCGGCGCTCGCTGCCGTCGCCGTCGCGTCGGCGGTGCTCGCGCTTCCCCGCCTCGCCGGTCGGCGGACCCGGCCGCGCTGGCTGCCTGACCTGCTCGTCGGCATCAGCTCAGCACAGCGCGCCCTGTGGCGGCCACACTGGCGACTTCTCGGCGCCGCCGGGTACCTCGGCTTCGACATCGCCGTTCTGTGGGTGACCTTTGCCGCGACCGGGAGCCGGCTGCCGGTCGCCGCCCTCGTGTTCTCCTACATGATCGGCTACCTCGCCAATCTCATCCCCGCCCCCGGCGGGATCGGCGTTCTGGAGGGGGGCGTGGCCGGCATGCTCATCCTCTACGGCGCCTCTCCCACCAGGGCCGCCGCCGCCGTGCTCGTCTATCACGCCATCGCCTTCTGGATCCCAAGCCTCGGCGGGCTGGCCGCCTATGCCCGCCTCCGCTGCCGCCTGTCCGGCGCCCGGCCCTCCTCGCCGGAGCCTGTGTCCGCCTCCGCGACGGGCAGCCGGCGGCCGAGGGGGGAGGACCTCCAGGAGTCGCTGTGCCTGGCGGAATCGTGCGGGTGGCGCCGGTCCCTGGGTCTTACTCGTGCACAACTGTGAAGATGTTTAGTGGTATACTTCTCGTCAGATCCAGAGGCTCAGGAGGTCACGATGAGCACCGCCACACACGCATCGGTCCGGTCCCTGCCGGGGAGGAGGGTCCGCCATGAGGGCTGAGCTCAAGCCGCTTGCCGCGGCGCGCTCCGGCGCCGCGAAGCCCCGGCACCGCGTCCTGGTCTTCACCACCCCCACGTGCCCGTGGTGTAACCGGGCGAAGGCATACCTTCGCCAGCAGCACGTGCCCTTCCGGGAGGTCGACGTCTCCCGCGACACCGCCGCGGCCCGCGATCTGGTCCGCCGGACCGGCCAGATGGGCGTGCCCGTCGTCGAGATCGACGGCCGCCCCATCGTCGGGTTTGACCGCGCGCAGATCGACCGCCGCCTCGGCCTCAATCATTGATCCACCCTCGTTTTCGATGCACAGGGGAACCGACATGTCTGAAGAGATCCAGCCGCTCGGCGGCCGCGTACTTGTCCGCATCCTGCAGGAGCAGACCGTCACCAGCAGCGGAATCGTGCTGCCTGACACGGCACGGGAAAAGCCCCAGCGAGGAGAGGTCGTCGCCGTCGGCGATGAGGATGATCTGATCAAGGTCGCGCCTGGTGATCTGGTGCTCTACCCCAAGTACACGGGCACGGAGATCACCGTTGACGGCGAGGACCATCTCATCCTGGAGGCGACCGACCTGCTCGCCGTCATCCGGACGTCGCCCGCTCAGGCGCTGGCGGCTTAGGGAGGGCATGCGATGCCGACCCGCGTCCGGCACCGGGAGTTTCACTTCCCGGTGCAGATCACGTACGACGACGGACTGCGCGCCACCGCGCGCGTCGAGGGCAAGCCGCCGTTGCGGCTGGCGACGCCCCCGGAGTTCCGCGGCGAGGATCCGGACCAATGGAGTCCGGAGGATGCATTGGTCACCGCGGCGGCCTCCTGCCTGGCGGTGACGATCGCCGGTCTCGCCCATCGCGAGGGGCTGCCGCTGCACCACCTCGACGTCCAGGCAGACGGAGTTGTCGGGCGCCGGTCCGACGGTCGGTTCGGCTTCGTGCGCATCGAGCAGCGCGTCACGCTGGCCACCGACCCGGGGCGCGAGGACGCCGCCCGCGCGCTCGCCGGCCGGGCCGACGAGATGTGCCTGGTGACGGCGTCGCTTGACCTGCCCGCGCAGACGACCGTCGACGTGCGCGCGCTCTCGCCGGCGAAATAGGCCTGGGAGGGGCGCGTCGGCCTGCGACGCGTCCTTGCCGCGGCGGGCGCGAGGGACGCACGTGCCGTCCCTCGCGCCCCAGGCCGCCGCTACGGGAGCCGCAGCACGCGGCTGCTGCTGCGCAGGTGCCGGGCGTCCGGCTCGATGTGAGCGCGGTAGATGCCGGGCCGCGGGCTGCGCAGAGCGAGCGCGTACCTCTCGCCGGCCTGCGAGTCCCTGCTGGTCCGCGTGGTGGCCACCGTCTCCCATCCGGTGGCGGTCTTGCGCTGGATCATGACCCGCTGCCGCTTGTGTCCGGGCTGCACGAGGCCGCTCAGCCGCACCCGCTGATGTCCGAGGCGCTGGAGCATGATCGTAACCCGCGGGTGGGTCTGTCGGACGAGGTGGAACGTAGTGACGCCGGCCCGTCCGCCGGTGCACGTCTGATAGGTGCGCCGTGCCGTCAGGCGCACGACGCCCGTCAGCCAGATCGTGACGCTCACCCTGGCGGTCCTGGTCTTGACGCCGCGCAGGTCGGCGATGGCGGTCAGGCCAACCCTGTTCCAGGATGTCTTGACCCGCTTGCCATTCACCGTCACCCACCACGCCCACAGGTGCCGGCGGTCATGCGCCGTCACGCGGACCTGGATGCGCTCGACGCGCCGCGTCAGGCATACCGTGCCGCCGCCGCGGCTGCTGACCACCGGGACCTCAACCACCGGCGCCGACAGCTGCTGCAGCGTCGGAGTCTCAGGCGCGGCAGGCTGCGCCGGAAGCGGGATCGTCTGCCAGTCCGGGTTCACATCCTGCGGACCATCGGAGGACGTCGCCTGGGTGAGCCGTGTCAGATCAGACCCGTCGCTGTTGATGACAAACAGCTCGTAGGCGCCCACCAAGGGGGCCTCGGTCTCCTCCTCGTGCCCGCCTGACATCCCTCCGCTGCCGCTCTGGTCGGTGCCGCTCTCGGTCTCAGGCTTCTTGAGGACGCCGTCCCGTGTGGACGTGAACACGATCCGCCTGCCGTCCGGCGACCAGCGCGGCGCCAGATCGGAGTACAGGAGCCCGTCGGTGGTGGGCTGGGGTTGGGTGATCTCGTGCTGCCCGCTGCCGTTGGCGTCCGCGACCCAGATTCCGGCGCCGGCGCCCTCGTCACCGCGGACGAACACGATCTGCCTGCCGTCCGGTGACCAGGACGGCGATGACTCCGGCACCGCCGGGTCGTGGATCAGCATGCGCGTCGCGGTGGCGGCGTCGCCCGCCAGCAGGTTGTACTCCCAGATGTCGGCGTACTTGCCCATGCCTTTGCGGAACAGGATCTTCGTCCCGTCCGGCGACCACGACGGCTGCGCGTCATACGCGGCCGGCCCCTTGTCATAGGCGGTGACCAGCTTGGTCTCCTGGCCCGTCCTGACGTCGACGATGTACAGGTCGGCCATCCGGCCGTCGTTGTGGCGATAGACGATCTGCCTGCCGTCCGGCGACCAGGCCGGCTCGTAGTCGTTGCCTGAGCCGCCGCCGCCCGCGGAGTTGTTGGTGATCTGCCGGACGTCCGTACCGTCGATGTTCATCACATAGATCTCGGTGTCGGTCTTGCCGTCGGCCGCCGGCCGGTTGCTCACGAACGCGATCTCCTTCCCGTCCGGGGACACGGCGGGCGATCTGTCGTCGATTGGAGTGGGCGCACTGGCACCGCTCCCGCCAGATTCGGTGGACGGTGGGATGGCCGTGTTGTTGGTGAGCTGGCGCGTGCCGGTGCCGTCGGCGCGCATCGAGTAGATCTCGAAGTCGGTGCTCCCGTCCGCCGCCGGGCGGTTGCTGGAGAACACGATCATTCCGTTATCGCCTGGAAATGCCGCGGTGGCGGTTTGAACTGCGAGGCCGCCGCTCACCGCAGCGGCGACCACGCTCACGCCGATCGCCAGCAGTCGCCCGCGGCCCCATCTGAGCTCACGCCGTTTCATCTGAACTGCCTCCTTGATCGATGAGAAGAGAGACGGCGGAGGGCCGGCGGGTGCCGGCCCTCCGATCCGTTCGCCTACCTCACCGTCACGCTCGCGCTTGCGCTCGGACGGTGCGCCGGGTCTCCGTTGAGGTACACCCGGTAGGTGCCACGCTTGAGGCGGGCCAGCGTGATCGCGTATTGCGACCGCTGCTGAGTGGCCGTCCTCAGCTGGACCCGCGCGACCGTCCGCCAGCCGCTACGCGTCCGCATCTGGATCATCGCCCTCTGCCCGTCGTGGCGCGGTGTCACCGTGCCGGACAGGCGGACCCGGTGCTGAGCCAGCACCTGTAGCCGCGTCGTGAGCCGGACCAAGGCCCGGATCGTCATGTGGCTGCTGGCGCTCTCGGCGTACACCGTGTCACCGCCCAGGTACGCCCGGTAGACGCCGGCGGCGAGGTTGTTGAGCGTCAGCGTGAACTGCGACCGCTGCTGCGTCTGCTTGGTCAGGCGCACGCTGGCCACCGTCCGCCAACCCGTCCGCGTCCGCTGCTGGATCATGAGCCGCCGGCCGTCATGGCGAGGCTGGACCCAGCCGAAGACCCGCGCCCGGGTCTGCGTCAGCCACTGCATCTGCAGCCTGATCTGGGATGCCAGCTTCCGGGCGCCCTGGTCCTGCTGCGGATTGGTGGTGGGCGGGGACGGCAGCGCCGTCACGACGGCCGTGGGCGCCGAGGCGACCGTGGTCGGCCCGGTGTCGTTGGTGGCGGTCACCAGCACCCGCACGGTGTGGCCGACGTCGGCCGCCCCCAGCTTGTAGCCGGCCGCGGTGGCGTCGTTGACGTTGCCGCAGATGGCACCGGTGCTGTCGCACACCTGCCACTGGTAGGAGTAGCTGGTGGGATTGTTGTCCCAGCTGCCGGCGGTGGTGCTGAGCGTCTGCCCCTCAACCGGTGATCCGCTGATCACCGGCAGCGTGGTGTTCGCCGGTGCCGGCACGTACGGCTCGTACGCGGGGCTGCCGAGCTCGACGTCGATGTAGGACAGGTTGTTGACCGCGTCGATCTTCGGAACGCCTCCGGTGGCGCTACCGCCGCTGCCACTGCCGGCCTGCGCCACGAGAGCCGCGGTCTCCTCGGTAGGAGTGACATAGACGCTCGTGTCAGGCGTGATGAACGTGTTCAGCGCCGCGGTGGGGCAATTGGGGTCGAGGCTGAACGTGATCCGGTAGTCGCCGGCGGCCAGGTTGGACGTCGTCCAGTTGTAGCCGTAGATGGCCTTGCCGGAGCCGTTGATCTCGGCTGAGTACCCGGAGCCCTCTCCGCCGCTCCAGACGCCGGAGTTGACGATCGCCGAGGCGACCAGCTTCTTGCCGATCCACTCGCCCTTGTTGGCATCCCACGTCATCAGCGACAGGTACGGATCGTTACGGCTGACCTCCAGCCGCTGGATGGTGAGCCGGGCGCACGCCGAGTAGACGGTGGCCTGAGTGCTGTCGTATGTCGTGCCGTCGGTGCCGAACACCTCAGTGTTCTTGGTCCCGCTGGCGCTCTTCATCGTGTACCCCTTCATCGTCGTGGAGAGGTCCTTCAACAGCGTCGTCTCAACCCGGACCGGCTTTCCCAGGCTCAGCGACTTGGCTTCCAGGTTGTCGCCCCAATCGATCTGGCTGACGTCAACGGGCGTGCCCGGGATGGCCATCGCGTTCTCCGCCTGCCAGATGTTCGCCGAGGTGGCCCCAGTTGGATCGGCGGGGTCGGCCACACCCTGCAGGTACAGCCCCGTTGCTGGGTCTTGGACGGTTAACTTTGCACTGCCGAACGTTCCTGGCACTGTGAGCGCGACACCGTCGGACCAGATGGCCGGGAACGACAGGTTGTTTGGGATCGTCGACTCAGCCGCAGGTGCGGCCGGAGCGAGGATCCCCATCCCCAGGATTCCCGCTGCTGCGAGGGTGAGCAGGGGGGTCAATCTCCACGCCGCTCGTGGTGGTCGTTTCGTGGGCCGCATGGCCGCCGCCTCCTTCGAGCTCCGTGCACCCGCTTCGTCCCCGGCGCCGGGCGGCCTACTCGGAGGCTGCTATTCGGTTGTTCCCCCTGCCAGCCACCGTACGTCGGGCCGAGGCGCGCGGCCTCCGGTAGCCGGTGCACACCTGGCGGGCCCGCCTACGCGTCGCAGGTGAGGTGTTTCTACGCGCCGGTCACCGGAATTCGGTGCACGCGGGCGATGGCCCGCGAGGTCGTCGACCCCGTGGTGGGCTCCGACCCTCGGCTGGGCCCCGCGGCTGCGCGTAGCGGAGAGGTTAGGCTGACCTGAT
>DASSZQ010000258.1:0-15032 GCA_035702755.1 Solirubrobacteraceae bacterium
CGGCGGGGATCGGCGGGAGCTCCGGAGCCGCGGGGCGCGCCGGGGCGCCCCCGCCGGCCGGGGCCGGCCGTGACTCCGGCGGCGCGGACGGCGGGGGTGGGGGCGGGGGCCGCGATGACTGAACGCGGGGTGGGGCAGGACGACGCGGGTCTGGGTCGACGGCGGCGATGACGGGGCGGCCGGGCGGCACGGAGCGTCGGTTTTGTGCGAAAGCCGGATCCGCCCATCTGATTTCGTCCGTGGGTGGCCTATAGCGGCAGGTGCGTTCGAGACCGTCAGTCCCAGTCCGGATTTCGAACAAACTCGCACCCCCCACGGGTTCTCGGCCGCCTGGCAGGCGTGCCGGCCCCCGTTCATTGCTGCCTGTAGTCGCCGCCGCGCCCGCGGCCCACCTCTTCGCGGCAGCGTCCGGTGCCAGCGCGCCGCCTCCCCCTGGAGGCCGGCGTGCCGGCCCCCAGGGGGAGGAAATCGCGGCCGCATTTCCACCCCTGGGGAGGAAAGCGCGGCCGCATTTCAGGACAGCGGTCCGGGGACATCACGACAGGCTGCGTGGCGTCACGGATAGACCTGCTCGTTGGTGCGCTGGTCGATCACCCGGATCGCCGAGCTGGGGCAGGACTGGGCGGCCTCGAGCAGCAGCTCGTCCGGCCCGGTGCCGATCACCTCGGCGATGTCATCGAGGTCGAAGACGGCGGGGGCGACGTCGACGCAGTCACCATGAGCCGCGCACGCGGTCTCGTCGATTTGCACTGTGTAGGTCATGCGGTTCCTTTCTCAATTGCCTGACGGATGGCGGGAAGTTGGCGGGGACGGTTGACGAGCAGGGCGGCGACGATCCGGCCCTGGCGCAGGAAGGTGGCGGTGAAATCTCGCCGCGACGGCTGCCCGTCGATGGCGAGCACGTCCCCCGGCCGCCGCCGTCCCACGTACTGGATGCGCAGCCCGTACTGGTCGGTCCAGAAGCTGGTCAGCGGCCGCGGGCCGGGGTCGAGGCCGAGCATGAGCTGCGCCACCCGCGTGCCGTCGCGGGCCGCGGCCTCCCAATGCGAGCCGGCGACATGGCGCCCGCTGACGGGATCGAATGTCGCCGCGGCGTCGCCGGCGGCGAACACGTCCGGAAGCCCGGTGCGCCCCTGGGCGTCGACGGTCACGCCCGCCGGCGTGCCGAGCGGACTGTCGCGCAGCCAATCGACGTCGGCGGCGCTGCCGACGCCGACGACCACGTGATCGGTCTCGACCACTGCTCCGGTGCTGAGCCGCAGGGAGCGGACCGACCTGGCGCCGAGCGCGGACTCGACGGTCACGCCGGTCCGCACGTCGACGCCCTCGTCACGGTGCAGACGTGCGAACCAGGAGCCAAGCCGGGTGCCGAGCACGCCCTCCAGCGGGCAGTTGGCGGCCTCGATGATGGTCACCGCGACTCCGCGGCGGCGCGCCGTGGCCGCGATCTCCAGGCCGATGAAGCCGGCGCCGATGATGGCCAGCCGTCTTCCGGCGGCGAGCACGCTGCGCAACCGTGCCGCGTCCTCCAGCGTGCGCAGGACCGAGACGTTGTCGTAGCCGCTGAGCAGCGGCAGTGGGCGGGGACGGCCCCCGGTGGCGATGAGCAGCCGGCGGTAGCGGAGCGCATGTCCATCGGAGAGCGCGACCGTTCGCCGGTCGGCGTCCAGCGCCGTCGCGCGCACGCCGAGCAGCACGTCGACCGACTGGCGCTGATACCACGGCCCGGCGCGGTAGGCCAGGCCGCGGGCATCGGCGTCGTCGAGCAGAGCCGCCTTGGACAGCGGTGGGCGGTCGTAGGGCAGGTGGCGCTCGGCGCACACCAGACGCAGCGCGCCGGTATAGCCGTTGCGCCGCAGGGTCTCGGCGCAGCGCTGCCCGGTGAGGCCGCCGCCGGCGATCACGATCCCGTCGTCGGAGAGCCGCCGGCCATGTGTGTGAGTGGTCATGGGCCGAGCCTGAGGCGGTCAGGTAAAGGATTGGCTGGGCCCAGGTAAGAACCCCGGTCTCCTTTGCCAAGGCTTTGCCGGAGGTTGGACGGGGGCTGGTCGGCGGGCGCAACAGTGGGCGGCGACCCACGACTGGAGGCTTTTGCAATGCGCACGACATACGGCCGCATCACCGGCGCCACGGCGGCGGTTCTCGCCGCCGGGGTGGCCGGCTACTCGCTGCGTCCGACGCACTCAAGCGCCAGCCTCGCCGGCGAACCGACCGAGATCCGCACACAGGTGATCAAGCGAACCATTCACGTTGTTCGCCACGCGCCGGCGGGCCACCGGCCGCCGCGGGGCACGATCGCTGCCGGCGGAGCCCCTGGCCATGGGACGCGCCCGGGCGCAGCGGTGCGGACGGGAGCCAGCCGCGGTCACGCCACGGCCGGAGGCGGGGCGACGGCGGTTGCCGGCACGGGTGCGGTCACGACACGCACCAGCGCCGGTCACGCTGCACCGGGTGTGGGCGGGTCGGTGGCCGGCGGTCGCGCGCCGGTCACCACCCGCACCAGCGCCGGTCACGGATCGACGGCTGCGGGCGCCTCCGGCGGGTCCCGCCCGGTGACGACGCGGGCCAGCGCGGGCGGGGCCGGTGGCTCGTCCCACGGCGGCGCGGTCACCACCCGCACCAGCCGCGGTGGGGGAGACGGCGAGGGCGGCGACAATGGTGACTGACCGCGTGACGGTGGCGCTGCTGAGCCTGGCGGTGTTCCTCACCGTGCTGGCGCTGCTTGGCGCGCAGTTGCGAAGTGCGGCGGCGCACGCTCCGGCTCACCGCGTGGTTGTCGTGCGCCGCATCTATCGCACCACCGTCATCGAGACCGTCCGGGGCGGGGCGCCGGGCGGACCGTCGGTCACCCAATCGGTATCGAGTTCCGGCGGCGCGGTGAGCGGCGCGGCCGCGCCGGCGACCCGGACGTCATGAGGGAGTCCGATGAGCACCGAGCTTGACTACAGCTTCGCCGCGATGGGGAGCGAGATCCGGCTGCTGATCGGCGAGCGGCTGGTTGCGGGCGCCCCGCCGCCGCTGGCAGCGGCGGATCGCGAGCGGGAGTTCGTGCTGGAGTTCGGCCGCCGCCTATCGCGGTTTGAGCCCGCCAGCGACCTGTCGGCGCTCAACCATGACCCGCGTCCGGTTGTTGCCGCGCCGCCGCTGCTCCGGACCGCGGTCCGGGCCGGGTTGTGGGCGGCGGAGCGCAGCGGCGGATTGGTCGATCCGACGCTGGTGCGGGCGCTTGAGGTCAACGGCTATGCCCACTCGCTGCGCGATGCGCGGCCGGCCTCGCTGCGCGAGGCGCTGGCCGCGGCGCCGGTGCGCCGGGCGGCGGCGCCCAATCCGCGGTCGCGCTGGGAGGATGTCACCGTCGACGACGCGCGGGGTACCGTCGCGCGGCCGCCCGGAGTGATGTTCGATACCGGCGGCACCGGCAAGGGTCTGTGCGCCGACGCGGTCGCCGTGCGCCTCGCCGCCTATTCCCGGTTCGTCGTCGACTGCGGGGGCGACATCGTCGTCGGCGGGGTGGGCGCCCAGCTGCGGCCGTACGCGGTGGCGATCGAGCACCCGCTGACCGGCAGATCGATTGGGTCCATTCCCGTGGCCGGCGGCGGCATCGCCACCTCCGGGCTCAATGTGCGCATCTGGCGGCGCCCCGACGGCGGCTTTGCCCACCATCTGCTCGATCCGAGTACCGGCCGGCCGGCGTGGACGGGACTGGTGGGCGCGACGGCGCTGGCCGGCAGCGCGCTCGAGGCCGAGACGCTGTCGAAGATGGCACTGCTCCTGGGCGCCGACGACGCTCGGCGGATCCTGGCGCCCCAGGGCGGGCTGATCGTGCACGACGACGGGGAGGTGGAGCCAATCGGCCGCGTCGCGGCCGAGCTCTCGACCAACCGACCGACCGCCGCGCCCCCGCTCGTGCTCGGATGACGGGCGCCCAGCCGCTCAACGTCGTGTGGTGGCTGGTCAGCCGTGCCGCCGGGATCGTCGCACTGGTGCTCATCTCGCTGGCGGTGATGCTCGGCCTGACCCTGGCGGCCAAGGTCCTGCGGCGCCCGCCGCTGCGACGCGCCGCCGCCCGCCTGCATGAGCACGTCGCGCTCGTCTCACTGGCGGCGCTGGGAATTCACGGACTCGCTCTGCTGGGCGACCGGTGGCTGCACCCCGGGTGGCGGGGGATCACCGTTCCGTTCGCGCTCGCCTACCGGCCCGGCTGGACGGGGGCCGGGATCATCGCCGGCTACCTCGCGGTCCTGCTGGGGCCAAGCTTCTTCCTGCGGCGGCGCATCGGGGCTCGACGGTGGCGGTCACTGCACCGGGCGACGGTGCTCGTCTGGCTGCTGTCAGCGGCGCATGCGCTGGGGGCGGGCAGCGACGGGGGACGGCTGTGGCTGCGCGTCATCGTGCTCGCGCCGGTGGCCCCGATCGCCTACCTGCTGGTGGTGCGCCTGGCCGGCTCTGAGCGTTCGGCGCGACCATCGCGGCGCGCCCGTGGCGCCGCTGCGCCCGCGTCCCGCCCGCCGGCCCGGCGCCCGCGGCCTCACCGGGCCGCCGAGCTGGAGGTGACGTCCGACCTCTCGGCCCCGTAGGCGCCGGCCGCATAGCCCGGCAGCTCAAGGTAAAAGACGGCGCCGGTTCCCGGCGGCGACTCCGCCCACAGCCGGCCCCCGTGGGCCTCGGCCAGGGCGCGGGCGACGGCCAGCCCCAGCCCCGTCCCGCCGCGGTCGCGGGATCGCCCCGGGTCGATGCGGTGGAAGCGTTCAAAGACATGCTCAAGCTCCCCGGCGGGGATCCCGGGACCGTCGTCGCCGACCGAGATCCGCAGGTGGTCGTCGATGGGCCGGGCGGTGATCGTCACCTGGCCTCCGGGCGCGGTGTGGGTGACGGCGTTGCGGACGAGGTTGCGCAGGATCTGGGTGACCCGGCGCTGATCGGCCGTCAGCCGACCGCCCACCGGCTCCACCCGGAACCGGCGGTCGCCGTACAGCGGCAGGTCGCGCCGCAGGTCCTCGAAGAAGCCGTCGAGGTCAAAGGGCGCCGGGGCGACCAGCTGCCCACCCTCGGCGGAGGCCAGCGTCAGAAGGTCGCCGACCAGGCGGTCAAGCTCATCGAGGCGCCGCAGCAGCTCGGCGGTGCCCTCATGACGGCGCGTCCTGTCGGTCTCTGTGTCCAGCAGCTCGACCTGGGCGCGCATCACCGCCAGCGGCGTGCGCAGCTCATGAGAGGCATCGGAGGCGAAGTCACGCTGGCGCTTGAACGCGCGCTCGAGCCGGTCGAGCATCCGGTCAAACGCCTCCGCCAGCATGCTGATCTCCCCGCGGCCGGACACGCTGCCGGCGCGGAGCGACAGATCGCCGGCATCGACGGCGACGGCGACGCGCGCGATCCGGCGCAACGGCGAGGCGATGAGCGCGGCCAGGCCGGCGCCGGCGGCGATGGCCAGGACGAGAGTGAGCGCGCCGACCAGGGCAAACGTCCGGAGCAGATCCGACTGCGCCCGCGAGATCGCGCTCAGCGGTGCGGCGACGCGGAAGGTGCCGACCCGGCGGCCGCCGGACAGCACCGGCTCGGTGAGGATGCGCATCCGCCCCGCCTCCGGGATATCGGCCGTGGTCAGCCCGGGGGCGGCGCTGAGCAGGCCGCCGGGGGTTCCCTGCGCATGGTCGGCCGCCAGCACCTCGCGGTCGCTGCTCACCGCCGGCGCGCCGTCCGGCGCCACGACGACGATCAGCGACTCCGGGTGATAGCCCTGACCGTTGATGAACCGCTGCGCGGCGCGGCTGACCGCCGCCGGTGTGCGCAGATCCTTGGCGGCGACCGCCTGGCGCCATTCGGAAGCCTGGGCGTGCAGCTGGGTGTCGACCTGGCTGGCGAGGCGTGACCCCGTGCCCCGGTACAGAGCGAGAAAGCTGGCGCCGACGGCGACGAGCGCGACCAGCGAGATGGCCAGCGTCAGCTGCGCTCGGAGCCCGCCGCGGGTGCGCCGTCTACGCACGGGGCACGCGCAGCCGGTAGCCGACGTTGCGCACCGTCTCGATCGGATCCTCCGGTGCGCCGTTCTGGAGCTTGCGCCGCAGATAGCCGATGTAGACCTCCAGCACCTTCGTGCCCGGGTCGAAGTCGTAGCCCCAGACCGCATTGAGGATCTGCTCCCGGGAGAGCACCTGGTCCGGATGGCGCATGAGGTACTCGAGCACCTCGAACTCCCGCGCCGTCAGCTCCACCTCGCGGCCGTGACGAGTCACCCGGCGGGTGCGCAGGTCCATGGCGATACCGCCCGCCTGCAGCCGCGCGGCCTCCGGCTGGGACGGCGACCGCAGCTGGGCGCGGACGCGCGCCAGGAGCTCCTCGAACGAGAACGGCTTGGTCATGTAATCGTTGGCCCCGCGGTCAAGGCCCTCCACCTTCTGCTCAACCGCGGCGCGTGCGGTGAGCACGATCACCGGCAACTCCGGCAGGCGCCGCCGGATGGCGCTCAGCACCTCAAGCCCGTCGCGTCCGGGCAGCGTGAGGTCGAGCAGCACCAGCGCGTAGTCGCCGGTCAGGGCGCTGGCCTCACCGCTGAGGCCGTCGTGGCAGACGGTGACCGCGTGACCCTCGGCGCGCAGGCTGTGCGCGATGAAATCGGCCAGCTTCGGTTCGTCTTCGACGACCAGGATGCGCATCGCGCACCGAGCGTAGGCGCGGTCTCACGCCGGCGGGCACCGTGGTAAGCCGCTTTTGAATCGTTGCTTACCCGCGTCTTTCCCGGAGGGGCGAGCCTGATGCCATCAACCCATCGCCGCTCGAAGATCGCCGCTACGGCGACCCGGGCGCAGACCTCCCAGGAGGAAGTCCACATGCTGTCACGCAAGCTCGCCGTCTTCGGTTCCGTCGCCGCCCTTTCCGTGGCCGCGGCGCCCATCGCCGCCGCCGCCACGGTGACCACTCACAGCGGCTCCCACCACACGCACCGCCTCGACCGCTCCCGTGACCCGCGGGGCTCGCGGCTGCACGAGCGCTCGTCTGACCCGCGGACCTCGCGGCTGCACGACCGCACGTCTGACCCGCGGAGCGTTGACCTCAGTCAGGACCGCTGATGGCCACGCGCGGCCCTGCAGCGCCGGGCGGGGATTCGTCCCCGCCCAGCCCATCCGCCCCGCGGTCCGGGCGGCGGCGCCCATCGCTCTACGTGACCGTGCTGAGCCTGGCGATCGCCGCCATCGCCGCCACCTGGCTCCCGTTCTCGGTCCTGTACATCAGCGCGCTCAGCCAGCGCGCCGCCGCGCCCGCGCCCATCTCCACCACGTACGGCCCCGGGGGTGCCACGGCGTCGCACGGCGCGACGGTGACCACGCGGACTTCGACCGGAGCTGTGGTGCAGTCAGCGCCGGCGTCGGCGCCGGCTCAGGCCGCGGCCGCCACGCCGGTGACCTCGCGCGCCTCCTGACGCCATGGGCGATCCCCTCCATCAGGTTTTCTGGCTGGCCAGCCGCGCGTTTGGCATCAGCGCCATGGTCGGACTGGCGGCGTCGGTCGGCCTGGGGCTGGCCATGGCCGGGCGACTGGTCCGCCGCCCCGGGCTGCCCGCTCGCCTGCGGCGCGCCCATGAGTCGCTGACGCTCGTCACGCTCGGTCTGATCGCCGTGCACGGCGGCCTGTTGTTGTTCGACACCTACCTGCGTCCCGGACTGGCCGGGATCACGCTTCCGTTTGTCATGGCGTACCGTCCCGTGTTCACCGGCCTGGGCATCATCGCCGGCTGGACGGCCGCCATCCTCGGTCTGAGCTTCTACGTGCGGCGGCGGATCGGCACCCGGGTATGGCGCGTTGCCCACCGCTTCACGGTCGTCGCCTACGTGCTGGCGCTGGTGCATGTCGCCGGCGCGGGGACCGACGCGCGCAGCCCGTGGATGATCGCGCTCCAGACCGCGCTCACCGCGCCGCTGGCGTTCGCCTTCAGCTACCGGATGCTGGCCGGCGGCCGGGCGTCGTCCGGCGGCACGCGTGGCCCCCGCGGGACGCGCGGCACGCGTGGCACCAACCCGCGACCGCTCACGGCGTGACCGAAACGGTCACGAGCGCGGCACTGTAACCGGGCACGCTCACCTGAGGCCCGGAGGGACCCGCGGTCACCGCCTCGGTGGTCGCGGTTCCCTGCCAGGTGGCGGCCGGCGTCAGGTGCTGGCCGCCGAGGGTGACCCCGGAGCGAGCGCTCACCGAGGGGGCGCGCAGCCGCTGGACAGTGGCTGGTCCGGTCGCGTGCAGGCGCAGCAGGACGCGCTGACGGCGCGAACCCTTGTTGATGAGCAGCACGTGCATGACGTTGCCGCTGACCCGCACCGCCCACGCCTTGAGGTGGGCCGCCGGCGACTTGGTCACATGCACGGGGACGAGCTGGGCGCCCGGACCGAGCATCTTTGAGAACACGATCATGCCGTAGAAGAGCGGATGGGAGACAAGGCCATGCGCGGTGATCGAAAACGCCATGTTGATCGCATCGGCGCGGACGTGGACCGAGGCCGACCGGGCACCGGCCTGCATCAGCTCAAACAGCGCGTCGGGCGCCCACAGGGCGGTGGCGAACGTGTCGCTGACGCCCCGCCGTCCGCCGCACGTCACCGAGTTGATCTCGGTCAGCCGCAGCGGCAGGTGATGGCGCGCGGCCAGGCGCACCGCGGGCCGGATCGTGGCCGCCATCCCGGCGGTGGCGTTCTCACTGAGCACGCGGCCGATGGTGGGGTACGTTCGCATCCCGGGGTGCGAGCACTGGGAGTACGGGTACCGATGACCGGTGATCGCTCGCAGATCCGGATGGGGGCGGGACAGGAGCGAGGTGATCCAGCTGAGGTTCTTCTGCGGCTCGGCGAGCGCCGGACCGTACAGGGGGATCTCCGGCGGAGCGCTCTCCAGGGCCTTGTCGTAGCCGGCGAACGCACGCGCGTACGCCTGGGCGGTGATCCGCTGGGGAAGGCGCAGGGTTCCGCCCGTCTTCTGCTGCCAGGAGGAGCGGCTGTAGATGTCCGGCTCGTTGCCGACCTCGAAGGCGACGATGCTGCCGGCGGGCAGCCGCCGCCGGGCGACGGTGGCCCAGCGGGCCGCCTGGGCCGGCGACGCGGTGATGAGGTTGAGGTCGAGGATGAGCCGGGCGCCGGTTCCCCGGACGATGGCCGACGTCTGCCTCAGCCACGCCGGGGTGATCTCGAACACCCACTCCGGGAGCTCGCGTTGCGGGGCCCAGGTGGTGTGATCGGCGGAATCGCCACCGATGCGCAGCAGGAGCGGCCCGTCCGGCCGCACCAGAGCAAGCGTGCGGTCGAGCAGCGCGGGTTGCCGCGCCCACACCGGGAGCGTCCAATACTCGGTCGAGATGCCAAGAAATGAGTTCGGGACCGCGATCGGCCGTGCCCCGGACGCGATGGTCACGACGGCGTCGGGGGCCGCCGCCGACGCGGTGGCGGCCGGTGCGGGAGCGGTGGTGGAGGGGTGGTGGGCGACGGTGGCCAGCAGCACCCCGGAGACCGCCATGGCGACGGCCGCGAGGACCACTGCGGCGAGAACCGCCGCGCCCGGACGCCGTGCGGGGACGTGATGCTCGGTCATCACCCATGACGATCGGCGAGCCCGGCGCCGGAGGCATCCGTAGGCGGCGCGATGGCGCCAGGTGTCTCTCCGCTGACCGGTTTGCGGACTGACGGCGGCAGGCGCGGGTAGGAGGCGGCTGATGGCTTCCCATTCCGGCATCCCGCATGCCCTGATCCGGCTTCGCCTCCCGGCCTGCGCTTGACCGTGACGTCATGACCTCACTGTCGCGACAGCTGCCCCGGCGGCGCGCGCTGCTCGGCATCGACCTGTTGCTGGTCGTCTGGGTCGTCGGATGGATCGTGGTCGGCCTGCTCATCGCCCACGAGGTCAATGGGCTGGCGCGGCTGTCGACGACCGTCGAGAAGGCGGGGCAGGCCGCCGAGGCATCAGGCACGGCGCTGCACGCGCTCAGCGCTGTGCCCTTCGTCGGTCACACGGTCGGCCAGGCGTCTGCCCGCGTCATCCAGGCGGGCCAGAGCGCCGTCGCCAGCGGGCAGGCGAGTCGATCCAGCGTCGGTGACCTGGCGACGCTGCTGGGTATTGCGGTCGCGCTCATCCCATCGATCCCGGTCCTGGCGGTGTATGTGCCGCTGCGGATCGGACGCGCGCGAGAACGGCTCGTCGTGGGGGCGGCGCTCGCCGAGATCGGCGACAACCCGGAGTTCCAGGCGTTCCTCGCCCGCCGCGCCCTGGAGACCCTGCCGTACCGGCGTCTGAGATGGCTCGTACACCACCCGTGGCAGAAGCTCGACGCTCGGCAGCGTGCCGATCTCGCCGCCGCCGAACTGCAGCGCCTCGGCCTCACCCGCCGGGCGAGCCGCTCCGGGCTGGGCGGCTAAGCGTCCTTGGGGCCGGCCGTCCGCCGGTCACAATTGGGCCCATGCTCGATCGCGACGCTGCGCAGATGTCCGTGGAGGTGCCGCGCATCCCGGCCTCGGCGGGAGCGCTCATCCATGACCGGTGCGAACGGCTGCTCATCCTCAAGCCGAACTACAAGAGGGGGTGGACGATCCCCGGAGGCCAGGTCGACGCCGGGGGCGAGTCACCGTGGGAGGCGTGCCGGCGAGAGACGCTGGAGGAGTGCGGTCTGTACGTGGAGCATGGGCGGCTGGTGTGCGTCGACTTCCTCCGGCCGGGACCGCGCCGGCCCGGCGGCGTGCGGTTCCTGTTCGAATGCGGTGTGTTCAGCGACGAACGGCTATCGGCGATCGTGCTGCAGGCGGAGGAGATCGAGGATCACCGGCTCGTCACCCTCACCGAGGCGGAGTCGCTGCTGCGCGGTCCGATCCGGCGGCGGGTGTCGGCGGCGGTGGGCAGCGAGCGGTGCGTCTATCTGGAGGACGGACGGCCGCTGCCGGACGTGAGCTGAGCGCGACCACGGTGAGCCAGGCTGCGCCGGCCAGCCATCCGGCGCCGACGTCGGTCGCCCAGTGCACGCCGAGGTAGACGCGGGACCAGCCGACTGCCGCCGCCAGGACGAAGGCGATGACCGCGCCGAGCACGCGCGTCCGGGGAGCCCAGAGCGCGATCACCAGCGCGAGGGCGGCGAAGGTGGCCGCTGATTGCGTCGCGTGCCCGGAGGGGAACGATTTGCCGCTGGCGTGCGTGAGCCACAGTTCCATCGGCGGACGGGGCCGACCGACGAGCCCCTTGGCGAGGTTGTAGATGACGATCGCGCCCGCCCAGGTTGCGGCCAGGCGGGCGGCGACCGCCCACGATCGTCCCGCGGCAAGCGCGAGCAGGGTCACGGCGACGAGCGGGGTCAGCACGACCTGGCTGCCCACCACCGACAATCCGCGCGCGACGGTGGTCAGGGCGCCGGTGCGGTGGGCGACGGCCCACCTGGTGATCGTCCAGTCCACCGAGGTGGACCCACCGGGTCGTTCCGCCAGGGCCAGCAGATGGCCGGCCGCGACCACGCCGGCGGTGATCAGGATCAGCCACGCCACCGACACGAGCAGCGGCGGGATCCGCCGGGCGCGCTCAGCGGGAGTGCGGGTGCTGGCCACGAGCCAAGGGTGGCGTCCGCGCGCCGGCGGGCATCACCCGGTTGAGGTGACCGGCGCCGGCGGCGCCGCCGTCTGGCGCAGGTAGCGCCAGAAGCGCTGGGCGTCCGGGGCGGCTGCCGGCCGACGGCGGCGCACGGAGCGCAGCGGGCGAGTCAGATCCACGTCGGCCACGCGCACCGCGCACAGCGTGCCGGCGCGGAGCTCAGCCTCAATCGCCAGCCGCGAGATGAGCGTGAAGCCACCGTCCAGGACGGCCCGCTTGAGGCTCTGCGTTGAGGCGGTCTCCAGCGTCGGCTCCAGGGAGATCCCGACGGCGTGCAGAGCGTCGGTGGCGACGGCCCGCGTCCCTGAGCCGAGCTCCCGCGCCAGATACGGCTCGCCCGGCAGCGCGCGGGCGGGCACGGCACGGCGGCGGGCCCACCGGTGTCCCGGGGCGACGACGGCGACGATCTCGTCGGAGAGGATCGTCAATGCCTCCAGCCCCTCGGTGGGGTGCAGCGACTCGATGAAGCCGACGTCGACCTCGCCGGCCCGGACGCTGGCCAGCACAGCCTGCGAGTTGACGATCTGCACCTGGGTGCGCGGCGGCTGCGCTGCCCCGGCGCGAAAGCGCGTGATCCAGCCGGGCAGAAGGAAGCCGCCGATCGTGTGGCTGGCGGCGAGCCGCAGCGACGGGGCGTGTCGCGTGTGCGCTGCCACGACCGCGGCGGCGTGGCGCAGGGCGTCGAGGGCGAGCTGCGCCTCCGGGTACAGCACCCGGCCGGCTTCGGTGGCGGTGGCGCCGAAGCGGCCGCGCTCGAGCAGCCGGACACCGAGGCGACGCTCGAGCGCCAGGATGCGCTTGCTGGCCGCCGACTGGGTGAGCTCCAGGGCGTCCGCGGCGGCGGTGAGGCTGCCGGTGTCGACGGCGGCAACGAAGGTCGCCAGCTCGCCGGAGTCCAGCGGCTCGCCGAGGACGTGCGTGGCGTGTTCCATTCCGTTCGGAATATAACCATGCCCAATCGGAATGGAAAAGTCGGTGGCGATGATGACAATCCAGCGGGATGACGCAGTACGCCTTTGTGCTCGACCAGTCGCGCTGCATCGGCTGCCATGCGTGCACCGTGGCGTGCAAGGTCGAGCACGGGGTGGAGCTCGGCGTGTTCCGCACGTGGGTGAAGTACGTGGAGCGAGGCGAGTTCCCGGACACGCGCCGTCACTTCGCCGTCCTGCGCTGCAACCACTGCACCGACGCGCCGTGCGTTGAGATCTGCCCGGTCACGGCGCTGTATCGCCGCGAGGACGGGATTGTCGACTTCGATCCGCAGCGCTGCATCGGCTGCAAGGCGTGCCTGAACGCCTGCCCCTACGACGCCCTGCACATCGACCCGCGGTCCCAGACCGCGGCCAAGTGCAACTTCTGTGCCCATCGCGTTGACGTTGGGCTCAAACCCTCCTGTGAGGTTGTGTGCCCGGTCGGAGCGATCGTCTCCGGCGACGCTGAGGACCCGGAGTCCGAGGTCAGCCGGCTGCTGGGGACCGCGCCGACGCAGGTGCGCGCCCCGGAGCAGAGCACAGGGCCCAACGTCCACTACATCGGCGCCGACAGCGCCGCGCTGGACCCGCTGCGGGTCAGCGGCGATGCGTACCTGACGACCGAGATGTCGCCGTCGCAGGCCGAGAAGCTGGCGCCGCTGGCCGCCGACGCGGAGGCACGCGCCACCGGCGACATCTCTCATCCGCCGCCGTGGGGGTGGAAGGTGTCCAGCTACTTTCTGTCCAAGGGGATCGCCGCCGGGGCGATGATGCTCGCCGTTCTGCTGTTGGTGGTCGGTGCGCGCGGCTCGGGGCTGGCCGATGTTGTGCCCGGGATCCTGGCGCTGGTCGGCATCGCCGTGACCGGCCTGTTCCTCGTCTGGGATCTCAAACAACCGCGGCGGTTCATGTACCTGTTCACCCGGCCGCAGTGGCGGTCGTGGCTGGCCCGCGGGGCGCAGGTCATCAACCTGGCGGCCGTCGTCGCGCTGGTGTGGACGATCGCCGCGATCGCGGATCTGCACGGGCTGCGCGACGCGCTGCGCTGGGCAATGGTGCCCGCCGGAGCGCTGCTGGCCGGCTACACCGCGTTGTTGTTCGGCCAGTGTGAGGGTCGTGACCTGTGGCAGAGCCCGCTCCTGCTCGCCCACACGCTCGTCAACGCGCTGCTGGCCGGTGCCGGAGCCCTGGCGATCGCCGGGGTGATCGTCGCCGCTCCGGCGGACGTGCACCGGGCGCTGGCCTGGTCGCTCCTGCTCGGCGCCGCAGTGAGCGCGGCCCTCGTCGCGCAGGACACGTTTGGCCGCCATCCCACCGCCCAGGCCGAGCGAGCCGCCCGCAACCTGTGGCGGGATCGGTTCGCGGCGCGTTTCTGGACCGGGGTGGCGACGGGCCTGGCGCTGCCGGCCGTGTGCGCCGGCGTCTACCTGGTGGGCGGCGCCGGGATGGGGCTGCTGGCCGCCGGCGGGGTGGGAGCGCTGGTGGGATTGTGGCTGTATGAGGATGCCTGGGTGCGCGCCGGGCAGAGCGTGCCGCTGAGCTGATGGCCGGCGATCGCGTGCGCAGCGGCGCCCGGCGGCCGGCCGGGTACGGTGGATCCGGCAGGACCGAGTTGCGCGACTTCCCGCCGCCCGAGCAGTGGGACTCGTGGACCGAGTACGACCCGGCGGCGTGGCCGCGCAAGGTCAAGCGCGAGTACATGCTCGTGCCGACGGTGTGCTTCAACTGCGAGGCGGCGTGCGGGCTGACCGCGTTCGTCGACAAGCAGACGTTTGAGGTGCGCAAGCTGGAGGGCAACCCGCTGCATCCCGGCTCGCGCGGACGCAACTGCGCCAAGGGCCCGGCGACGATCAACCAGATCAACGACCCGGAGCGGATCCTGCACCCGCTGCGGCGAAAGGGACCCCGCGGCGGCGGGGGCTGGGAGCGGGTCAGCTGGGAGCACGTGCTCGACACGTTCGCCGAGCGCATGCATGAGGCGTTTGCCGCGGGCCGGCCCAACGACGTGCTGTACTTCGTGGGACGGCCGGGCGAGGACGGCTTTGCCGACCGCTTCCTGGAGACGTGGGGCGCCGACGGGCACAACTCCCACACCAACGTCTGCTCCTCCGGAGGCCGGTGCGGATACGGGATCTGGTCCGGGACCGACCGCCCGTCGCCGGACTACGCCAATGCCCGGTTCATCCTGCTCATCTCGGCCCATCTGGAGTCCGGGCATTACTTCAACCCCCACGCGCAGCGGATCGTCGAAAGCCAGCAGCGCGGGGCGAAGATCGCGGTCATCGACCCGCGCCTGTCCAACACCGCATCGCGGGCCGACTACTGGCTGCCGGCGTGGCCGGGCACCGAGGCGGCGGCACTGCTGGCGATTGCGCGGATCCTGCTGGAGGAGGACCTGTTCGACCGCGAGTTCGTGCGCCGCTGGGTCAACTGGCGCACCTACCTCGCCCACCGCGC
>DASSZQ010000261.1:0-30667 GCA_035702755.1 Solirubrobacteraceae bacterium
GGCGCGCAGGAAGTACGGCAGGACGTCGTCCCAGCCCCAGCCCTCGTGCCCCATCGCCGCCCAGCCGTCATAGTCGGCGCGGTTGCCGCGGATGTAGACCATCGCGTTGCTCGACGAGGACCCGCCGAGGGTCCGCCCGCGCGGCAGGTAGCGCTGGCGGCCGGCGAGCCCCGGCTCCGGGTCGGAGATGAACGCCCAGTCGTATTTGCTCATCCCGATGGCGAGAATCCCCGCGGGCAAATGGATCTCGTCGGCGCCATCCGGAGGGCCTGCCTCCAGCAGGCATACCGTCACGTTCGGATCCTCGGTCAGGCGCGCGGCCAGGACGCACCCCGCCGATCCGGCGCCGGCGATCACATAGTCATAGGTCATAAAACCCTCTCCTCAGGGTCGCGGCATTGCGAGCGGCATTCTCCGGGGCCACCCGGAGGCCGTCAAGAGCAGGAAACCCGGAACGGTCAACACGATGCCCGTCCAGAACCTCCACAACAGTTGCAGATCTCCGTGGCCCCGCCGATACACATTTTCATGGACGAAGAACACGTTGACATCGCCGGCATTGTCGTCGCTGACGCATCCCGGCCGGGCTTCCCCCTCACGTACGCGAGCCCCGGGTTCGAGCAGCTGACCGGCTACCGCTCCGATCAGGTGCTCGGCCGCAGCTGCAGCCTGCTCCAGGGCCCGGACACCGACCCGCGTACGGTGGACGTCCTGCGCCAGGCGGTGGCCGCCGGAGGCGAGGCCTACGTCACGATCCTCAACTACCGCGCCGACGGCACTCCGTTCTGGAACGAGGTCGCGCTCGCCCCCCAGCGCGGCGCCGACGGCCGTCTCGTTCAGTACCTCGGCGTTCAGAAGGACGTCACCGCGCGGATGCGCGCCAGCGCCCGCATCCATGAGCTCGCCTATTTCGATTCGCTCACCGGCCTCGCCAACCGTGGCGCGCTGCAGGAGGAACTGGCCGCCGCCGTGCGCGACGCGCGCGCCACGGACACCCAGCTTGCCCTCCTGTTCGTCGACATCGACGACTTCAAGCGGGTCAACGACACCCATGGCCACCTCGTCGGCGACGCTCTCCTGCGCGCCGTTGCCGAGCGCCTGCGCCTGATCGTCCGTCCCGGCGACATGCTGGCGCGCCCCGGCGGGGACGAGTTCCTGCTCCTCATCAAGGGAGTGCCCAACGCCTCGGAGATCGCCACCGATCTCGCCGCCCGCGTCGTTGACGCGATGCGTCGCCCGTTCCACGTCGAGGGCGCGGTGCCGCTGGAGGTCCGGGCGAGCGTCGGCGTCAGCACCTTCCCCCGCGACGCCGCCACCATCGTCGATCTCCAGCGCCATGCCGACGCCGCCATGTACGTCGCCAAGGGCGGCGGCAAGGACAGTTTCCACGTCTACTCGTGTCCCCCGGTTCACGCCGTGCCCACCGGCCACATCCGCGACGACGCGTTCGACCCCGCCGATGGGGTGAGCGAACTGGAGCGCATCCTCGCCGAGGGAGCGGTCCACCCCGCCTACCAGCCGATCGTGGAGATCGCGACCGGGCGCATCGTCGCCTACGAGGCCCTCGCCCGCGGCCCGGAGGGCTCGCTGCTGCAGCGCCCGGACCGGCTGTTCGCCGCCGCCCATGCCGCCGGCCGCGTCCATGAGCTTGATTGGCTGTGCCGCATCCGAGCCGTGGAGGGGGCCATGGCCGCCGGCCTGCGCCGCCACGCCGCCCTGTTTCTCAACTGCGAGCCGTCCGCCGTCGGCACCCCGTGCCCGCCGGTCCACGCGGTCGGTTGGGAGCGAGCGGTGCGCGAGCTCGACCTCGTCCTGGAGATCACCGAGCGGGCCGTCACCGACCGCCCGGCCGAGCTGTCCCGCGTCGTCGCCGAGCACCGCGAGGCCGGCCGTGGCGTCGCCCTGGACGACGTCGGCGCCGATGTGCGATCGCTCGCGCTCCTGCCCCTCATCGAGCCGGATGTCGTCAAGCTTGACCTGCGCCTGGTCCAGGATCGGCCGTCGACCGATCAGGCCGCGATCGTCAGCGCGGTCGCCGCCGAGCGCGAGCGCACCGGGGCCGTCGTGCTCGCCGAGGGGATCGAGACCGAGGCGCACCTCGCCGTTGCCCGCTCCCTGGGCGCAACCCTCGGCCAGGGCTGGCTGTGGGGCCGGCCGGGTCCCCTCCGGATCCGGCCCGGCCGGCCGTTCGCCCGCACGCCGCTCCGCGGGCGCCGCCAGTCCGGACGCACGCCGTTTGAGGTCATCGCCGCCGAGCGCCCCACCGCGGACGCCACCAAGAGCCTCCTGCTGCCGATGAGCCACCATCTGGAGAACCGGGCACTGCGCATCGGCGAGGGCGCGGTCGTCCTCTCGGCCTTCCAGGACGCCCGCCACTTCACCCCGCATACCGTCCGCCGCTACGAGATCCTGGTGCGCGGCGCCAGCCTCGTCGCCGCGTTCGGCGTGGGGCTCGGCGAGGAGCCGGTGCCCGGGGTCCGCGGCGCCCACATCGATCCGCAGGATCCGCTCGCCGGCGAATGGAGCGTCGTCGTCATCGGCCCCCACTTCGCCGGTGCGCTCGTCGCCCAGGACCTGGGGGACGACGGGGCCGACGCCGGGCGCCGGTTTGTGTTCGCCACCGCCTATGACCGGGGGCTGGTGGTCGCCGCCGCCCGGACGCTGGTGGCCCGGATCGCGCCGATCGGCGTGCCCCCGCGTGCCGTACGGCTCGGCACAGCCGAGCCCGCCCGCGTGGCGTGACGCCGGATCAGGTCAGCGCCGCGGCCAGCCGGTGGTGGCGCAGACCTTCCGGCGGCGAGCCATGCAGCACCCACGTCCCGTCGTCGCGGCGGCTGACCAGGCCGGAGCGCGTCAACTCGCCCATCGCGGTCGTCACTGCCGGCCGGTGCGCGCCCACAATGTCACCCAGCCGCTGGTGGGGCAGCGGCAGCGGCACCGAGATCCCGTCCGGCAGCACTCGCCCCCAGCGCTCGGCCAGATGCCACAGCGTCAGCAGCAGGCGGTCATCGACGCGCTGGTGATGGGCGATCGCCAGTGTCACCGACAGGTAATGGGCGCGCCGCGTGCCGCGGCTGAACAGCTCCAGGCCCAGTTCCGGCCACGGCGTGATGCGCAGGACGAGGCCGTGGTCGAAGACGGCGAGCCGGGTGGGCTCCAGCACCATCCAGCCAACCTCGGCCTTGACGTGCGAGCCCTCCTCGTCCCAGCTCCATGGCCGCAGGACGTCGCCGGCGCCGATCAGCTCAACGCAGCGGCGTCCGAGCACCTCAACCTCACGGCTGATGAGGCCGTCGACGACGAGAAAGCCCCGGTGGTGCGAGGACGGCTCCATCGACTCGCCCACATTCCAGGAGCCGGGAGACAGCCGGCGCACCCGGGTCCGCGTCTGCCGGCGCGCCCGCTCCCGCTCCGACTCGGCGAGCAGGTCGACGAGATCCGGATCGGCGTCCAGGAGGCTGATGGTTTCGACGGTGCCGCTCATGCGGGTTCTAGTACCAATCCTCGACGTGCATCGACCACCGGGCGGTATCGCCGCCGGGGGTGACCTTGATCTCGTACGCACCCGGGCCCGTGGTGAGCGTCTCAGTCTGCCCGCTGCTGTCGTTGAGCCCAAAACCGCTGACCGGCTGACCGGTGGCGGCATTGATCACGCGTGCCGTCGGCCCGTCGCAGAAGAAGATCCACGTGCACGTGCCCTGAAAGCCCATCGAGTAGGAGATCCGCCAGCGCTGTCCGATGATGCGAAAGACGCCGGAGCTCGCCCCGTCGAAGCTGGTCAGCGACCGCCACCGCGGCACCTCGGCCACCGAGAGCGTGACCGTCGACCCGGCGGGCACGGTATGCCGGCTCGGCGCCTGGGCGGTCACCGTCCCGGGCGTGACCCCGGGAGCCGCGACGTCGCGCACGCGCGGGTGCAGCCCCAGGCTCGCCAGTGACCGCTGCGCGTCGGCGGCGCTCTGGCCGGCCAGGGACGGCAGCGTGACCGGCGCGGCGCCAAGGCTGAGCACAACGTGCACCCGGGTGCCGGGGGCGATGCGGCCGCCGGCGCGCGGACGCTGGGCGATGGCGACGCCGGCGGGCGCCGTGGTGGAGTAGCTGTGGCTGAACGCCACGGCGAGCCGGGCCCGGCGGGCAACCGATGCCGCCGCCGCGCGGCTCAGCCCGGTCAGGCGCGGGACCCGGGTCCGGGCCGGAGCGGCGAGCACCACCGCGGCCACCGCCATCGCCACCAACAGCAGGATCACGGTCCCCAGCGCCGCCGCCGCGCGTCGGCGCGCCGACGGGTTGACGTTGCGCCGCCGTGTCATCGCCGGGGCGTGCCGGGTCGCGTCCGGGCGCTCCTCCGAGCGTGGTGGCACGGGCCGGTCAGGTGCGGTTCGACGCGGCGGGCGGGCCGCGGGGACCGGCCGGCGCGGGGCGGGCGGCGCGACCGCGGCGGCGGTTGCCGCGGCGCGGACCGGCAGGGCGGCGCCGGGGGTGGCGGTACCGAAGCGGGCCGGGGTGGCCTCGCCGGAGCGCAGCTCGGTGATGGCGCCGGCGCCGACGAGGCTCCGGGCGGGCGGCGGCGCGGCGACCCGGTGGCGCGCGGGAGCCAGCCGGGCGCGGCGCCCGGCCGCGGAGGCGCGCCGGGCCTCGATCAGCGCCTCGGCCATCTCGGCACCGTCCCGGTAGCGATCCGCCGGATCCTTGGCCAGCGCGCGGAGCGTGATGTCGACCAGGGAAGGCGGCAGCCGGACCGGAAGCGGGGGCGGCGGCTCCTCCAGGTGGCGCAGGGCAAGCTCCACCGCCGAGTCGCCGGTGAACGGGGGCCGGCCGGCAAGCATCTCGTAGAGCACGACCCCCACGGCGTAGACGTCGGTCGCCGGGGTCGTCGGCCATCCCCGTCCCTGCTCCGGGGCCATGTACCGGGGGGTGCCGACGATCGAGGCTCCGCCGTCGGTGCTCCCCTCGGCCAGCCGGGCAACGCCGAAATCTCCGATCTTCACCCGGCCCTCGGCCGACAGCAGGACGTTCCCCGGCTTGACGTCACGGTGCACGATCTGCTCGGCGTGAGCCGCGGCCAGCGCCCGGCACAGCTGGGCGGCGACGGCGCATGCCTCCCACGCCGGCACCGGCCCGCGGGCCAGCCGCGACGCCAGGTTCTCGCCGTCAACCAGCTCGGAGACGTAGTAGACGCCCTCCGGCGCATGCCCCACGTCGTAGATCTGCACGATCCCGGGATCGCTGACCCTCGCCAGCATGCGGGCCTCGCGCTCAAACGTGGCCACCCACTCCGGGTCCTCGGCCCACCACGGCTTGATCACCTTGACCGCGACCGGGCGCTCCAGCCGCCGGTCCCGCCCCTCATAGACCCGGCCGAACGCCCCCTCGCCGATCAGGGCGTGGAGCTCGTAGCGATCATCGAGGGCGCGGCCAGACAGGTCAGGGGCGTGAGGCAAGCGATCCTTTCCGGATACTTGGGAACGGCGGCGGGGTGCGGTACATGATCGCCGATCCGGGTCCCGGGCTCCCGTCCGGCGGCGCGGTGCGTGTCCTTCCACAGCGACCGGCGTCGGCGGTGACCGGGGAGGGGCCCCAATCGTTCGAAATTCGGATCGGCGCTCACGAACCTCGTACAGATCAGCCGCCCAGCGCCACTCCTTGACGAAATCCAAAACGGCCAACCAAATTTCGTACAAAGCAGAGGTTCCCGGGTGCTCGCCCTCTTCATCGCCGTCGTTGGGCCGTGGTAGTCGCCCCCTTCACCGCGCCGTTGTTGGCCACCGCACCCGCCCCGGGTCGTCAGCCGCGCCCCCGGGCGGGGACCTGGGCCGGCTCCTCGGGCGGCCCCAGGTTCTCTCCCCCCGTGTCCCGGGGCACCACCTGGGGCCGCCCCGTCGGAGCGGCCCCAGGTCCTCTACCCCCGTGCCCCCGGCCCGCTGCGGTCAGAGCCAGAGCTCGTCCTCGGCCCCAAACCCCACCGCAAACTCCAGCTCCAGGTAGGCCTCCCGGTCGACGTAGCCGCGCGCCGGCATCCGCGGGAGCTCCGCCGGCCTCGCGCCGGGATCCGGCGAGGTGGCGCCGCGGACCGGTGCCACCACGCGCCGCAGCCACGCCCGGCCGCCGGCGCCGTGGTCGGCAGCGACACCCGGCGACCTCCGCCGGCGATGTCCGGGGTCCGGCTCGCCGAACGGCCGAGGCGGTCCGGCGCCGCTGGAGCGCGGCACGCTGCCCCGCCGGCTGAGCAGCAGGAACTCGTCTCTGTTGATGTACATGGTGTTCTTCCAATCAGGACAGGTGTCAGTACCTCAGGCGAGTGTCACCTCGCCCGGCTCGTTTAGTTGTCAGCTTCAGTTGTGTGCCGGCAGTCACCGTTCACGCAGGGGCGATCGCACCCGGTAGGCCAGGTGTCAGCACGCTCGCGCGGCCTCAACTTCAGCGCGGTGATGGCTCGGCTATGCCGTCGGTCGGCGACGCTGCTTTGCCTCGGCGAGCCCTCCGTCCCCTCCCGGGGCCGCTCGCAACTGGAGAGCGCCACGTCCGCTCAGGCCCCAGGCCTCCGGCCCTGCGGATCGACGGCTGCGGCGGCAGCGCCCCGCCGGCGTCTATTGCGTCTTGGTGGTGATGAGCATGTAGTTCCTCTCCTGAGTTGTGAATGGTGGTGGCGGTGCGGGCACAAAAAAAGCGACCCATGTGGGTCGCCCTTGATACGGATCCTGCTGACGCAGCACTATCTGGGCTGCGCCCCTCGCATCAAGGACGAAGAGTTGAAATCACGGACGGCACCGGCCGCGCCCATGGCGGGCAGGCAGGCTGCCCCGGAGGCCGGGATCCGGTTCTGAGTGATCGTGAGGTGGGTGAACGTGCGCGACATTGAGGTGACTCCGATGAGGATGCAGACGAGCCTAACTGACTCAGTTACCAATTGCAAGCGAAATCCACAGCAACGTCGCAATATTCGAAATCGACACCCGCGAAGTGTCGTTTCGCCGGCCGGACGCTGCCGCCGCCCCGGATAATCTCTGACCGGTGCTGCACATCCACCGCGCCGTCCGCGCCGACGCCCTCGCTGATGCGCTCGCCGAGCTGCTCGCCGACCCTCTGGAGGATCCCTTCACCGCCGAGGTGGTCGCCGTTCCGACGCGCGGCATGGAGCGGTGGCTGACGCAGCGGATGTCGGCGGTTCTCGGCGCCCGCGACGGACACCGGGACGGGATCTGCGCCCACGTGCTGTTCCCGTCGCCCCACCAGCTCATCACCGAGGCGATCGCCACCGCGTCAGGCATTGACCCGCGCGACGATCCCTGGCTGCCGGAGCGCTGTGTGTGGCCGCTGGTGGACGTCGTCGACGGTACCCTGGGCGAGCCGTGGCTGGCCGCGCTGGCGGCGTATCTCGGTGCCGGCGACGGCCCGCCGGATCCGATCAAGCACAGCCGACGCCTGAGCACGCTGCGCCACCTGGCCACGCTGTTTCATCGCTACGCCCTGCACCGGCCGGAGATGCTCGCCGCGTGGCGCACCGCCAGCGACACCGACGCGGCGGGCGCACCGCTTGCGCCCGGATGCGCCTGGCAGGCGGAGCTGTGGCGCCGGCTCCGGGCCCGCATCGGCGTCGCCGATCTGGCGCAGCGGGCGACCACCGCCCATCAGCGCCTGCTCACAGAGCCGGAGCTTCTCGGCCTGCCGGCACGTCTGTCGCTCTTCGGCCTCACCCGGCTTCCCGCCGGCCACCTGCAGATCCTGCGCGCGCTGGCGGCGAGCCGCGACCTTCACCTGTTCCTCCTGCACCCCTCCCCCGCCCTCTGGGACCGGGTGGCGGAGCTGAGCCCGCCGAGCGCGGCACGGACCGCCGCAGCCGCACCCGCCGCGCCCCCGGTCCCGTCCCGCGCCGAGGACCCCACCGCCGACGCGCCCCGCAACCGCCTGCTCGCCTCCTGGGGCCGCGACTCCCGGGAGATGCAGGTGGTGCTGACGGCCGGCGGCGACGCCCTCGAAGACCACGTCCACGCGTCGCCTCCGGGCGCCCCCACCCTGCTCGGCGCCATCCAGGACGACATCCGCGCCGACCGCCCGCCGCCGGGACCGCCGTTGCCCGGAGCGGCCGACGACCGGCCGACCGTGACCGACGGCGATCGCAGCATCGAGATCCACTCCTGCCATGGCCGTGCCCGGCAGGTTGAGGTGATCCGGGACGCGATCCTGCACGCCCTCGCCGACGATCCGACCCTGGAGCCGCGCGACGTGATCGTCATGTGCCCGGACATCGAGACGTTCGCCCCGCTCATCCAGGCGACGTTCGGCGCCGGCGAGACACAGCCCACCGGGGAGGACGGCGACGCGGCCGAGACCCTCACCGCCGCCAGCGGCGAGGACGCGCCGATCGATCTGCGCGTCCGCCTCGCCGACCGCTCGCTGCGTCAGACCAACCCGGTGCTCGGCGTCGTCTCCGCCCTGCTGGAGCTCACCGAGCAGCGCATGACCGCCTCCCAGGTGCTCGACCTCGTCGACCGCCCCCCGGTCCGCCGCCGCTTTCGCCTTGACGATGACGACATCACCCGCCTGCAGGACTGGATCTCGCAGGCCGGGATCCGCTGGGGCCTCGATGCCGAGCATCGCGCGCCCTACCACCTCCAGTCCCTGGACAACGGGACGTGGCAGACCGGCCTGGACCGACTGCTGCTCGGCGTCACCATGACCGAGGACGGTCAGCGGCTGTTCTCCGGCGTCCTGCCTCTCGACGACGTCGACAGCCGCTCCATCGACCTCGCCGGCCGGTTCACGGAGCTGGTCGCCCGGATCGGCCACGCGCTGCGCTCGCTCAGCCGCCGCCAGGCGCTGACCGACTGGGCGGAGGCGATCGCCGACGCCGCCGACGCGCTCGCCGCCACCTCGCCGCGGGACCGCTGGCAGCGGGCGGAGCTGCAGCGCGTCCTGGACGAGATGGTCAACGAGGCCGACGGCGGGTCGCCGGCGGAGCTGGGGCCCGGCGAGGTGCGCGCGTTCTTGGCCGAGCGCCTGGCGGGGCGGCCCACCCGGGCGAACTTCCGCACCGGTCATCTCACCGTGTGCACGCTGGTGCCGATGCGATCGGTCCCCCACCGGGTCGTCTGCCTGTTGGGCCTTGACGACGGGGCGTTCCCGCGGCGGGCCCCGCGCGACGGCGACGACCTGATGCTGGCCGAGCCGCTCGTCGGCGAGCGCGATCCCCGCAGCGAGGACCGGCAGCTTCTGCTCGACGCGCTGATGGCGGCCACCGAGCGGCTGATCATCACCTACACCGGCAACGACGAGCGCACCAACGCGCCCAAGCCTCCGGCGGTGCCCGTCGGCGAACTGCTGGACACGATCGAGGCCACCGTCCGCGCCCCGGCCGGCGACCCGCCGGTGCGCGACCGCATCGTCATCCGCCACCCCCTGCAACCGTTCGATCCCCGCAACTTCACCGCGGGGAGCATCGCCGGCGACGGGCCCTGGAGCTTTGACCGCGTGACCCTCGCCGGGGCGCGGGCGCTGACCGGCCCCCGCGTGTCCCCGCCCCCGTTTTTGACGGCCCCGCTGCCCCCGCGCAGCGGCCGGGTCGTGGAGCTGGCTGACCTGGTGCGCTTCCTGGAGCATCCGGTGCGGGCGTTCCTGCGCCAGCGCCTGGGGATCAGCCTGCGCACCGGAGCCGACGAGGTCCAGGACGGGCTCTCGGTGGAGCTCGACGCCCTCCAGCGCTGGGACATCGGCCAGCGGTTGCTCGACGCACGGCTGCGGGGCGTTGAGGGGCGCGCTGCGGCGCTCGCCGAGATCGCGCGCGGCACGCTGCCGCCGGGGGTACTGGGCATGCCGGTCCTCCATGACCTGTACCCGCTGGTGGATGCCATCGTCACCGAGACCGGTCGCTGGGTCTCCGAGCAGCCCGCGGGTGACCCCGTCGACGTGCGCGTCGCGCTCGGTGACGACCGGCTGCTCAGCGGGACCGTCGCCGGCGTCCGCGGCGACGTGCTGCTGACGACGACGTTCTCGCGGGTGTCGGCCCGCCACCGGATCGCCGCGTGGGCGCGCTGGCTGGCGATCAGCGCGGCCTGCCCGGAGCGCCCGTTCGAAGCGGTCACCGTCGGCCGGGGCAGCGGGCGCGACGACGTGCGCGTCGTGCGCCTGGAGGCGTCGGCACCGGATGCCGACGGCCGCGCCGCCTTCGCCACCGAACAACTGCGGGGCCTCGTCGATCTCTACGACCGCGGGATGCGCGAACCCCTCCCTGTGTTCTGCATGACATCGGAGGTGTATGCCGCCGCCGCCCTCGCCGGCCAGGATGCGGTCGACGCCGCCACCAGGAAGTGGACGAGCGAGTGGAAGTTCCCCCATGAGGACCAGGACCTTGAACACCAGCTGGCCTTCGGCGGCGTGCGGGCGTTTGCCGAGGTGCTGGGTTTCCCGCCGCTGAGCGAGGAGACCGGCCGGGGCTGGAACCCAACCGAGACGTCGCGGTTTGGGCGCTACGCCCGCCGGCTGTGGGACGAGGTGCTCGCCCGCGAGCAGGTGAGCGCGCGATGACAACCGCGCTCCCCCTGCAGCCGGTCGAGTTTGACCCGTGCGGTGAGCTGCCCACCGGAGTCACGGTGCTGGAGGCGAGCGCCGGGACCGGCAAGACGTACACGATCGCGGCGCTGGCGGCGCGCTACGTCGCGCAGGGGACGCCGCTGGAGCGTCTGCTGCTCGTCACCTTCACCCGGATCGCCACCGGGGAGCTGCGCGAGCGTGTGCGCGAGCGCCTGGTGGCCGTCGAGCGCGGGCTCACCCGGCGGCTGGCGGGCGCGCCCGCCGAACCGGGCGAGGATCCGGTCATCACCCTGCTGGCCGGAGGCGACGCGGCCGCGGCCCGCGACAACCTGGCGCACGCAATCGCCGGCTTTGACGCAGCGACCATCGCCACCACGCACGGCTTCTGCCAGGAGGTGCTGGGCGGCCTGGGCATCGCCGGCGATCTGGAGCCGGACGTCGCGTTTGCCGAGGACCTGTCGGACCTCGTCTCCGACGTCATCGACGACCTCTACATCCGGCGCTTCAGCCGTGGTGAGCCGCCGCCGTTTGGCCGCGCCCAGGCGGCGGCGATCGCCCGGGCGGCGATCGCCAACCCCACGGCGGCGATCGCGGGTGGGGAGACCGAGGTGGCGATGATGCGACGGCGCCTGGCCGAGCGGGCCCGCCTGGAACTGGAGCGGCGCAAGCGGGCGATGGCGGTCATGACCTACGACGACCTCGTCTCCCGCCTGCGGGCGGCCCTCGAGGGCCCCGGCCACGAGGCGACCGCCGCCCAGTTGCGCGAGCGCTTTGACGTTGTCCTCGTCGACGAGTTCCAGGACACCGATCCCGCTCAGTGGCAGATCATGAAGCGGGCATTTGCCGACGGCGGCGCGACGCTGGTGTTGATCGCCGACCCCAAGCAGGCGATCTACGCCTTCCGGGGCGCCGACGTGTACGCCTACCTGGAAGCAGCGGCCAGCGCGACCCGGCAGGCCACGCTGCCGATCAACTGGCGCAGCGACCAGGGCCTCATCGACGCGCACGATGCCCTCTTCTCCGGGGTCAAGCTCGGCCATGAGGGGATCGCCTACCGCCAGGTGCACGCCCCGCCGGAGCACCGGCGGCCGGGCCTGACCGGCGCGCCGGTGACGGCGCCGCTGCGCATGCGGGTCGTCACGCGCGAGGACCCGGCGATCTCGCTCACCGCCGGCGGCTACGTCGAGACCGGCCCGGCGCGGCAGCACATCGCCTGCGACGTGGCGGCCGACATCGTCGCGCTGCTGCACTCCGGAGCGCGCGTCGTGGCGGGGGCCGCAGCCGATGCCGCAACCGAGCCGGTGCAGCCCGCCCACCTCGCCGTCCTGGTGCGCACCAACCGGCAGGCGGCGATGATCCGTCAGGCGCTTGACGACGCCGGCGTGCCCGCGGTGATCAACGGCGCCGGGAGCGTGTTTGGCACCGAGTCGGCGCGCGAGTGGCTGCGCCTGCTCGAGGCGCTGGAGCGCCCGGCGTCGATCGCCCGCGCCCACTCGGCCGCGCTCACGTGCTTCATCGGCTGGTCGGCGGAGCGGCTGGCCGCCGACGAGGACTCCCCGGCCTGGGAGGAGGTGCACCGCCGGCTGCATGACTGGGCGCGCATCCTGCGCATGAGGGGCGTGGCCAGCCTGGTGGAGGCGATCATGCGCCACCGCGACCCGGCGGCTGACGCCCTCCCCGGTCGCGTGCTCGGCAGCGAGACGGGCGAGCGCCGGCTGACCGACGTGCGCCACATCGGTCAGCTGCTGCACGGCGCCGCCACCGCCGAGCAGCTGGGACCGACGGCGCTGACCGGCTGGCTGCGGACGCGCATCGCCGAGGCCGAGCAGGACACCGCCGACGAGGAGCGCAGCCGCCGGCTGGAGTCCGACGCCGAGGCCGTGCAGGTGCTCACCATCCATCGCAGCAAGGGCCTGGAGTTCCCCATCGTCTACCTGCCGTTCCTGTGGGATATCGGCTGGATCTCAGACGATCCGGAGCCGGTGTTCTTCCATGACCCCACGGCCGGCGACGCGCGAATGCTCGACGTGGGGCTGGAGGGTGCCGACTACCACGCCCATCGCCGCCAGTACGTGGCCGAGCAGCGCGGCGAGGACCTGCGGCTGGCCTACGTCGCCCTCACCCGCGCGCGCCACCAGGTGATCGTCTGGTGGGCCGGAACCTACGGCAGCCGCAACTCGCCCCTGGCCCGGCTCCTGTTCTCCCGGGACGAGAACGGCCAGGTGGCGCCGTCCGGCTCGTCGACCCCGGGCGACGAGGCGATGCTCGCCCGGCTGCGCACGCTCTCTGACAGCGCGGGCGGGGCGAGCGTGATCAGCGTTGAGCGCTCGGCCCTGGGCGCGCCGAGTGCCTGGAGCCCGCCGGTTGCGCAACTCGCCGATCTTGACGTGTCGCTGTTCGCCCGCCCGCTTGACCTGCGCTGGCGACGCACCTCCTACAGTGACATCACCGCCGCCAGCCACGACGCCTGGGTGACGAGCGAGCCGGAGCAGCCGCTGCTCGCCGACGAGCCGCCCGGGCCGGCCGCCCCGCCGCTGGCCGAGCCCGCCCAGGCCCAGCTCGCCCTGCACACGCCGTCGCTGCTGGCGCAGATGCCCGCCGGCGTCGACGTGGGAACGTTCGTGCACCGGGTGATGGAGGCGACCGATTTCGCGGCGCCTGACCTGGAGGCCGAGCTGGCGCAGCGCATCGGGGAGGTCCAGGGGGCCCGGGCCGTTGACGTGGGGCCGCTCGCCGCGCTCGCCGCCGGCCTGCGCGCGGTCATCGAGACGCCGCTCGGCCCCGTCCTGGGCGGCGCCCGCCTGCGCGACGTGGCGCGCGCCGACCGCCTCGACGAGCTCGGGTTCGAGCTGCCCCTCGCCGGGGGCGACCGGCCCAGCGGGGCGCTGACGCTGCGCCGGATCGCCGCCGTCCTGCGCGAGCACACGGCCGACACCGACCCGCTGCGGGCCTACGCGGAGCGGCTGGCCGATCCGCGGCTGCGCCAGAGCGTGCGCGGCTACCTCAACGGCAGCCTTGACCTGGTCGTCCGCCTGCCCGGCCCCCGCTTCGCGGTGGTCGATTACAAGACCAACTGGCTCGCCGGCCCGGACGAGCCGCTGACCGCCTTTCACTACCGCCCGCAGGCGCTGGCGGCCGAGATGCTCCGCCACCACTACGCGCTCCAGGCGCTCCTGTACGCCGTCGCCCTGCACCGCTTCCTGCGCTGGCGCCTCGCGGGCTATGACCCGGCCCGCCACCTGGCGGGCGCCGCCTACCTGTTTGTGCGCGGGATGACCGGCCCCGGCGCACCGGCCGCCGACGGCACCCCGCCCGGGGTGTTCGGCTGGCCGGCGCCCGCGGGGCTGGTGCCGGCCCTCAGCGACGCCCTCGACGGCGAGGAGACGAGCGCGTGATCGAGGCCGCGCGCGAGCGTGATCCGCTGGAGTCGCGGTTCGTCCGCAGCGCGTCAGGGCTGCTGCGCGCCTTCAACGAGGCCGGCGTCATCGACGCCGCCGACGTGCACGTCGCCCGCCGCCTCGGAGTCCTCGCCGGCGAGGCCGACGAGGCGGTCCTGCTCGGCATCGCCCTCGCCGTCCGCGCTCCCCGGCTGGGGCACGTGCACGTCGATCTGGGACAGATCCGCGACACGGCGGCCGTCGACGCCGAGGAGCCGGTCGACATCTCCGGGCTTGACTGGCCGCAGGAGTCCGACTGGGTGACGCGGGTGCGCCGCAGCCCCCTGGTCACCGACGGCGAGCCGGACGGCGACGCCGCCGTCGCCATGGTCGCCGCCGCCACCAGCCTGCGGCCGCTGCGCCTGTCCGGCAGCCGGCTGTATCTGGACCGCTACTGGTCCGAGGAGGTCCAGGTGGCAGGGGCATTGCGGGCGATGGCCGCCGACGAGGCGCCGGGGGTCGACGGGCGGCTGCTGGCCGACGGCGTCGCCCGGCTGTTCGGCGGCGACGCGGCCGGTGAGCAGGCGCTCGCCGCCGCCACCGCGGTAAAGCGCCGGTTGGCCGTCGTCGCCGGCGGACCCGGAACCGGCAAGACGACGACGGTTGCGCGGATCGTCGCCCTGATCTGCGAGCAGGCAGCGGCCGCCGGCACCGCCGCGCCACTGATCGCCCTGGCCGCGCCGACCGGCAAGGCGGCCGCCCGCCTGGAGGAGGCCGTCCACGCCGAGGCGGAGCGCCTGGACATCGCCCCGGCCGTCCGCGAGCAGTTGCGCGCGCTGCCCGCGTCCACGCTGCACCGCCTGCTCGGCTGGCGCCCCGGGAGCACCAGCCGGTTTCGTCACGACCACCACCAGCGGCTCCCCCACGACGTGGTGATCGTCGACGAGACGTCGATGGTGTCTTTGTCGCTGATGGCGCGGCTGATCGAGGCGCTGCGAACCGGCGCGCGCCTGATCCTCGTCGGGGACCCCGGGCAGCTGGCCTCGATCGAGGCCGGCGCCGTGCTCGGCGACATCGTGGGGCCGCCCGGCGACCGGCCGCTGCCCGGGATCGTCGTGCTCGACCGGGTCCACCGCTTCGGCGGCGGGATTGCGCGGCTGGCCACCGCGATCCGGGCCGGCGACGCCGAGGCGGCGATCTCCCTCCTGCGCGACCCCCCGGCCGACGTGAGCTGGCTGGCGGAGGACGTGGCCGAGACCGATGCCCCGGCGGCGGTGCGCGAGCCCGCGCTGCGGGTGGCGCGCGCCACGGTGCAGGCGGCGCGCGCCGGCGCGGCCGGCGCCGCCCTGCGGTCGCTCAACGAGTTCCGCCTGCTGTGCGCCCACCGCCGCGGGCCCTACGGCGTCTCCACCTGGACGGCGCGGATGGAGAGCTGGTTGTCGGCCGAGCTGCCCGGCTTTGATCCGGATGAGCGCTGGTACGCGGGACGCCCGCTGCTGGTCAACGAAAACGACTACGAGCTGCGCCTCAACAACGGCGACACCGGCGTGATCGTTCACACCGCCGAGGATCGCGTTCTGGCCGCCTTCCCCCGGGGTGGGGAGGCGGCGCTGTACCCGCCGAGCCGGCTGGGCGCGATCGAGACCGTGTACGCGATGACGATCCACAAGAGCCAGGGGTCGCAGTTTGAGACCGCGGCGGTGCTGTTGCCGGAGCCCGGATCGCGGATCCTCACCCGCGAGCTTCTGTACACGGCCGCCACCCGCGCCCAGCGCCACCTGATCATCGTCGGCACCGAGGAGGCCGTGCGGGCCGCCATCGCCCGGCCGGTGGCCCGGGCCTCCGGACTGGGGGCGCGGTTGCGCGCCCGGCCCTGACGCGGGCTATCCGCCCCCGGGCGCCGCCAGTGCCGACGCCAGCGCCGCGCCGTCCGGCGAGCCCAGCCCGGTGCAGGCGTCCCATCCCGGGCCGGCGTCGTAGGAGCCGTTATCGCCCTGGGTGATGTCGTGAAACGCGCTCGTTCCCAGCAGCGGATACAGGCGCGGCTGGACAAAACCCACCGGCGCACCCAGCTGCTGGTTCAGCCGGGCGATGAGCCCCGCCCACAGCGGCGCCACCGCGCTCGTGCCGCCGATCGTCTCGTCGGTGCCGTCGACGCGGATCTGGTAGCCGGTCTGGGGGTCGGCGTCGCCGCAGACGTCCGGCACGCCGCGGCCCGGGGACCCCGTGTTGACGTTGGCCGGGACCTTGGCGTTGGCCTGGTAGCCGGGCAGCGGAAACTGCCGGCTCACGCCGCCGCCGGTCGCGCCGTCGCCGGGATCGTTCCACACCGTCTCGGAGCTGATCTGCGTCCCGGACAGCTGGAGCGAGGTGCCCCCGCAGGCGAGCGCGTGGGGCGCCGAGGCGGGGAAGTCGACGTGCTGCTGGCCGTCGCCGACGCTGTCGCCGGAGCCGTTGTCGCCCGCGGCCACGGTGACGGTGACACCGAGACCGCCGGCCTCGGTGAGCACCTGCTCCATCTGGCTGCGCGCCTGCGCGCTCCACGCGTCCTCTGACTGACCCCAGCTGATCGAGACGACCGACGGCCGGTGGGTGGTGTCGTGGACGGCGGTCGAGAGCCCGTCGATGAAGCCCTGGTCGGTGTTGGGGGCGAAGTAGACGACGATGCGCGCCCCCGGGGCGGTGGCGCCGACGACCTCAATGTCGAGCATCACCTCACCGTCGGCGTTCTGGTCGGTTCCCGGCGAGTTGGCACCGCCGTCGACGCCCACCGCGGTCACCGACGGCGGCGTGATCCCCAGCCCCTGAAAGTAGGTGTCAAGGTCGGAGGTCCGAAACCCGCCACCCAGCTCAAGGATGCCCACCGTCTCCCCCTGCCCGGTGCTGCCGGACGGAAATGCGTACGCGTCGGCGATCTGCACGGGCGTGAACGACACCGCGGCGGCCCGGGCGCGGTGGACCTGGGCGCGTGCCTGCGGCCGGTCGTCGATGCCGAAGACCCCGGTGATCACATCTCCCAGCGCCGCGGGCACGGTCAGCGGGCCCTTGCGCCCGCGGTACGCCGGGGCGCCCTCCGCGGGCGCAAAGCGCCCCTCCATCTGCGCCCCAAACGCGGTCGTGACGGCCTGCAGCGGACCGCGCAGGAGCACCGCCCGCCGCGCGGGATCGACCGCGGCCACGGTCAGCCCGGCGTCCTGCGCAAACGACCGCACCGCGGCGATGTCCGCGTCGGAGGCGCCGTGGGCGCTCGCCCACTCCTCACGGGTGGGCCGCCGGCGCTGCGCGGGGGGTCGCTCCGCCTCGGCGTCCACCCAGTCCGCCGGCGACTGCGGGCGCACGTAGACGGTCAGCTGCACCTCTTCCTGCGGGTCGACGTCGCCGATCCGGCTGTGGCCGGGATCGATCTGACGCTCGCTCCCGGGAACGGGAACGCGGTCCGATGCTTCCATGGCTGTCCTCCCTGGATCGGTCGGCGTACAGACGGCGCGAGTCTACGCCGCCGCCCGGGGCCGCCCGCCGGTTGATGCGTTGATGTGGAGCTTTGCGGTCCCCGCGCGCTCGCGGCCTCGGTCAGCGCCCGGCGATCGCCTTCAAGAAGGCCATCAGGTGCGTGAAGAAGACGTTGCGCGGATAGGCGCCGGCGGGATCGTTGTGGGCATAGGACGGCCGGTTGACGAGCGTCAGGTTGCGCGCCGGGATGTGCGACTGCCGGGCCAGGGCCCGCGTCGCCTTCATCAACAGCTCGTGCGGGCCGGCGAGGGCCGCACCGAACGCGTAGATGCGCAGGCGGCGCGGCAGGCGGCGGCCGAGCGTCGCCCGCTCGCCGAGCACCGTCTGCGCCGGGTTGGCGATGCCGTTGTCCACGGCCGCCGTATCCAGCGTCAGGCGGGCCGGGAAGTACCACTCGGTGCCGTCGGCGCCGGTGACCCCGCTGCCGGCGAACATCTCGGCAAAGCGGCGGATGGGGGTCAGCGCCCCCGTCCCGTTCCAGCCGTACGGCGGGCTGCCGCTCGTGTCCAGGCCGCGTCCGAGATGCGCCTGGGCGGCGATCAGGGCCGCGGGCGAGGTGCCGACGTTCAGGGCATAGCCGTACTGGCCGAGGTTGGTCACCGGGACCGGCGGGGTCAGACCGATCCCGTTGAGCAGGCCGGACTGCTGGCCCAGCGAGGCGCCGTTGGGGTCAAGCAGCGCGCCGAGCGATCCCGTGGCGTTGTACAGGCCGGCAAGCGGCGCCGGGATGCCGCCGAACGACAGCCACGGCGAGGCCGAGGCGGCGTCAAGCGCCGCCAGCGCCCTGCGGGCCGCGGCGGCTGACTCGCTGTGGAAGCTGCCGCCGTCGATGTAGACGAGCCCGGCGAGCGCATCGGCCCCCGGGCGGCCGTGGAAGTTCCAGGTCGCATACGCGGTCACCACCGACCCGCCGAGCGAATGACCGCCGAGCACGACGCGGCCGCCGAGCTTCCGGGCGGCGGCGATCACGCCGTGCAGATCCTCGACGGCGACCCGCATCCCCCAGCCCTTGGCAAAGCGCACCGACGCGTTGGGGAGAAAGGTGAAGTGGTGGGTGATCGCCGGGTTCTTGAGCCACCCCAGGTAGTAGTCGAAGACCTGGCTGGCGCTGGCGCGGCCCGCCTTGGCGAGGTTCAGGGCGGACTGATCCTCCAGCAGGTTCTCGCGCCGCTCGACGGCCCAGACCTGCCAGCCCGGCTGGCGCGACACGATCCACCGGGCCAGGGGCGCAAAGTAGGCGGCGCCGGCCGACGTCCCCGGCTCCAGCACCAGGACGTTGCGAGCTCGCGCGCGGCCGATCTTCAGGACGCCGACGCGGTCATAGCGGGCCGGCGTTCCCGGCGCGCGGTAGCCGCGCATCCACGTGATGTGCAGCGGCCGTGCGCCGGCCGGCGCGGCGAGCGCCGCCGCCGCCACGCACCCAACTGCGACCGTCAGCCCCACGGCCCGGAGCCACCGAACGGCACTGGTCATCGACTCTCCTCCTCGCTCACCCACGGACCACCCCTCTGTGCAGCCCAGATCCTCTCACACCTCCCGCGCCGGTTTGCTCACGCAGGCGCTGGGTAGGCCGAGCCGAGATGAACGAGATCGCACCCGGCATCTACCACTGGACCGCCCACCACCCGCCGATCAGCGCGTCGGTCAGCTCGTACTACATCGAGCCGGCGGCAGTCGTGCTTGACCCCAAGACTCCGGAGGGCGGCTGGGACGACCTGCCCGGGCGCCCGCAACAGGTGCTGCTGACCAGCGGCCACCACTCCCGCGATGCCCAGGACTGCGCGCAGGCGTTTGGGATCCCCATCCGGGCCTCGCGCGAGGCCGCCGAGCATCTTGACGGCCAACTCGCGGTGGAGACCTTCGGCGACGGCGATGAGCCGGCGCCGGGCATCACGGCGATCCACATCGGCAAGCTCTCCAGGGACGAGGGCGCGTTTCACATCGCCGTCGACGCCGGCGCGATTGCCTTCGCCGACGGGCTGAACCGGTACGGCGGCGCGCTCGGATTCTTCCCGGACGAGCTGCTCGGTGAGCATCCGGACCGGGTCAAGGAGGGCCTCAAGCAGTCGTTTGCCGGCCTGCTGCAGCGTGACTTCGCCCATCTGCTGTTCGCCCACGGCGAGCCGCTGACCGGTGGCGGCAAGTCGGCGCTGCGCGACTTCATCGAGCGCCCCGCCGGCCACGAGGACCACGGGCAGTCGGTCTAGCGGTCGCCGCCGCCGGGTCACCCCAGATCGACGGGCGGTCGGTCTAGCGGTCGGACTCGCCGCCGGGCCACGCCAGCTCGGCGAGCAGCGGCGAGTGGTCAGAGAGCCCGGAGCGGCGCCACTCGTGCAGATACCGGCAGTCGCTGACCTCCACCTCGGCCGACACGATCAGGTGATCAAGCCGGTATCCCCCGCCCCACTGCGGCCACTCCCAGCTGAACTCGCGGCGCTCGCGCCCGTGCCGCGCGCGGTAGGCGTCCTGAAAGCCGTATGGCTCAAGTCCCTTGATGAGCCCCAGTTCGGCCTCGTCCCAGCGCGGGCCGCGCTCCGGGACCAGGCGCCCGTAGCGGTCGCGGGCGAACGTCCACACCCGCCCATCCGGATGCTCCTTGCGCGGCGTGTTGAGGTCTCCGCACACGATCCGGGGCCCGGCACCGGCGGCGACGTGGGCATGCACCGCCTCATGGGTGAGCACCTTGACCAGCCCGGGCTTGGTGCTGATCGGCGAGTGGACGTTGACGATCTCAGCGCCGGCGAGGCGCGTCGCCAGCACCCGCTCAGGCCAGGGGATGCCGTCGAGCGCGACGGGAGCCAGCGGCTGCCGCGCGGCGGTGAGCGTGAGCAGCGGCCGCGACCGCCGGGCGGCGGCGGCGTCGGCGGGATCGGAGACAGCCACGTGGCCGAGCCCCCGGGACCGCAGCAGCGCGATCCACTGGGGCGCCGCCGTGGCGGTGACCTCCTGCAGGCACACGACGTCCGGCTCCAGCGAGATGACGTGGGCGGCCTGGTCGACGAGGCGGCGCACCTTGCCGGCGACGTTCCAGCACAGCAACCGGGCATCTGTGGCGGGGCAAACCATCAACGCCGATTGAAGTGCCCGCACTGCGGGCAGCGCATTCACAGCATGGGCATCGCCATCGTCACCGGGTCTGACTCCGGCATCGGCCGGGCGACCGCGGTTGCGCTGGCCGCCGCCGGCCTGGACGTCGGCGTCACCTACGAGGCCGACCGCGACGGTGCCGAGAAGACGCTCGCTGAGATCGGCGACCACGGGCGCCGGACGGCGATGGCGCAGCTGGACCTGGTGCAGACCTCGCACATCGCCGACACCGTCGACCGGCTCGCCGACGAGCTCGGTGGGCTGGACGTGATGGTCAACTGCGCCGGGACCGGCCACTCCACGCCGTTCTTGGAGCTCGGCGTCGAGACGTGGCGCCATGTGCTGGAGGTTGATCTGACCGGCACCTTCGTGGCCGCTCAGGCGGCGGCCCGTCGCATGGTGCAGGCGGGATCACGAGGCCGGATCATCAACGTCACGTCGGTGCATGAGCACGTGCCGCTGCGCGGCGCGGCGGCGTACTGCGCCGCCAAGGGCGGGCTGGGGCTGCTCACCAAGGTGATGGCCCTGGAGCTGGCCGAGCACGGGATCACCGTCAATGCCGTCGCCCCCGGCGAGATCGCGACGCCGATGACCGGCAACGAGGATGTCGATCCCCACACGCTGCGCCGTCCCGGCATTCCCGCCGGTCGTCCCGGGGACGCCCGCGAGGTCGCGGCCGCGATCGCCCACCTGGCCGGCAGCGGCGCCTCGTATGTCACCGGACACTCGTTCGTCGTCGACGGCGGGATGCTGCTGATGGCCGCGGTGGCCAATCAGCAGTGGCCGGGCTGAGCCCGGATCCCCGGCGGGGATGTGGCCCGGGCGCTGGACCCGGAGCGCTCGCGGCGGTGTGAACAGCGACGCCCGGGCGCTGAACCCGCCTCCGTGCCCCGGGGGGTCAGGAGGCGGGTCAGACCGTCCGTGGGCGATCAGGCGGCCAGGTCGTAGGCGGGAATGCCCGTCCTGGCGGCGTTGATCTGTCGTTGGATGCTGGTCAGCTCACTGAGAACGTGAGCATCGTCAGCTGCCGGCAGTAGCTCGCCGCGGCGTCGAATCAGCTGGGCGAGATGGTCGGCGACCTCGGACTGGTCGGCCTCAGGCTTCATTACGGAAGTCATCGTTGCTCCTGTTGGATCTTTATGTCGGTTATCGACCATAGAACGAAATCCCTGCAGCCGTCGTGCTAAGTGGTTGTGAACGTGCGCGAGCGGCCGGGGGTCAGCGGCCGGCGAGGAACCGCAGCAGGGCGTCATGGGTCCGTTTGGGGCTCTCCAGCTGGGGGACGTGACCGCTCTCCAGCTCCAGGTGTTCGGAGTCCGGCAGCGCCCGGCGCACGTGGTCGGCGAAGGCGATCGGCACCAGCGTGTCGCGCCGTCCCCACACCCACAGGCTCCGGGCGCCCAACTGCGGCAGCCGGGTCCAGAGGCCGCCCGGGCCGCCGGGGTCCTCCAGATAGATGCTGCGGGCCGCGGTGTAGAAGGCAGAGCGGCCGCGCGGCGTCAGGTAGGAGCGCAGGAACTCGTCGATCCCGGCCGCCGTCCACTCCTCGTCCGAGGCGGGCACCACATGGCGGACAATCGCCTCCACCACCGCCCGCGGCGCCGGCTGGATGAGCCCCAGCCGCGGCTGGACCAGCTTCAGAAACGGTGCCCAGGGCCGGTCGCGCAGCCAGGCCAGCGACGGCGCCAGGAGCCCCAGGCGCCTGACCCGGTCCGGCGCCTCCAACCCCATCTCGATAGCGACGCGGCCGCCCATGCTGTTGCCGACGAGATGGGCGCGGTCGATATCCAGGGCGTCGAGCAGCGCGATCATCGTCCGGGCGAAGTACGGCGCGTCGTATCCGGCGCGGATCGGCTTGACGGAATCGCCGAAGCCGGGCAGATCGACGGCGATCGCCCGGTGCGAGCCGGCCAGCGCGGCCACGGTCGGCAGAAACGACACCTTGGTCGCCCCCAGCCCGTGCATCATCAGAACGGGCGGCCCGGACCCCGCCTCGCTGACCGAGATCGCGCCCTCCCGCGTGCGCGCGTTCCAGAAGCGCAGTCCGTACCGGCCGGCATCGGCGGTGGCGGCGAGGAATCCCACCCCCAGGTGCAGGTCGTAGCGGACCTTCAGTCGGCGTGACCGGAATGCCGCCATGCCGCCGCGCACGTCCTCGGCGATCTCGGCCCAGGTGGCCGCGTCGGCGCTGAGCAGCGCATCCGGGCGGCCGCCGGAGGGCGGCTCCAGCCGGGCGCCGGTGTCATCCAGGACGGCGTCGACCGGGTCGGCTCCGGCGCCCACCAGCCGCACCCGCGCCGAGCGCCGGGTCAGCTCAAACACCGCCGGGTCATAGCGGGCGGCGAGTTGTTCAAGCGTGGCGGGAGGCGAGAGGGTCATGGTCGCTGTGTCGTCTACCCGCCCAGGCGCCTCGCTCCCCACGATGCGGCGAATTCCGGTCGATCAAAGAGGCCCGGGGCGAGGGTCCGGGATGCCGGCGCAATCCTTTCGCACAACTCGGCTACTGCGGTGTGGGTCCCCGTTCGGCTCACAACGACGGCGATGGGGCGGACGGCGTCCCAGAGCATCAGGTGTGTACGAAATCCGGTTCGCCGCCTCGGAATTTCGTCCCGGAAGCGCGCTGAGCAGCCGAAATGTTCAAGATCCGCGGCCGCGAACCGGATCTCGAACAGAACGGTCGCTGCACCGTCACCGCCACGCCCCCCGGCCCCCTTCATCGCTGTCGTTCCCACCGCGCACTCCCGCGCATCGCCGTGCTCGCCACGGTCATCGCCGGGGCGGCGCCGGAGGCGGCTGCGGCCCGTCAGGTCTGGCAGACCGGGCACCAGTACGTCGTGCGCCCGCCGATCCGGTCGCGCGACAGCGGGTGGTGCCCGCAGCGCGGACATGTCCCCTCCCGGCCGCGCGCCGGGATGAACGCGCCGGTGTGCACACCGCCCCGGCGGATGGCCGAGCGGACCGCCGCGCGCAGTTCGCGGCGCAACCGGTCAAGCTCGTCCTCGCTGAGATCGTCGGTGCTCCGGCCTGGCGCGATCTGCGCCTGCCACAGCGCCTGATCGGCGAGCAGGTTGCCGACGCCGGAGATGGCGTGCTGGTTGAGCAGCCGCGCCTTGACGGCGGTGTGGCCGGCGCCGATCCGGCGCCGGAACTCGTCGCGGCCGACGTCGGCGGCGTCCGGGCCGACGTGGCTGAAGTCCGGGTTGAGCACGGCGCGGCTCAGGCGCCGCTTGTCCCGCAGGGCCATCCGGGTGCCGTCGGCGAACTCGATCGCGAACCGGTCGTACCGCGAGGCGTTGTCCAGACCGTCGACGACGATGTGCCCGGCCATGCCGAGGTGCAGCCCCAGCACGGGTCCGTCGGCGGTCTCGGTCCACAGGAACTTGCCGCGGCGATGTGCCGTGCTCAGCTCATGGCCGATGAGCGCATCGGCGATCTCGCCGGGCGCGTGGGGGCGGCACACGTACGTGTCGTCGTCCTGGACGCGGACGATCCGCCGGCCCAGGACCTGCTCCAGCGCGCCACGGGCGCGTTCGGCTTCCGGCAGTTCAGGCATCGAATGCTTCTTCTTCTCAGGCTAGGACGGATCCCCCGCCAGGCGGGCCAGCGCCTGTCTGACCTGGGCGTCGCGCTCCTCGGCCTCGGCGTCCGTCCACCTCCACCCCACTCCGGCCTCGATGACGAACGTCGGCCGGTTGTGGTCCTGGACGCGATCGATGCCGACCTCCACCGCGGCCACCCCGTCGAGGAGCGCCGCCTCCAGCACGCGGGCCGTCCCGTAGGCGGTGACCGCGATATCGCCGGCGGCGGTGATGGCCAGCGCCACCCGCGGATCGGTGCGCAGGCGCGCCAGCGAGCGGCGCGTGTTCGCCAGGCCGAGAAGCACCCGCCGCGCGCTCGCGCGCACGGCCGCCGACACGGGGATGGCGTGCGGCTCCGCGCCGGCGGTCACCAGGACGATCACGGTCCCCGCGGGCCAATGGGGCAGGATGGGCTCGGTGTCGGCGGGCGGCATGGGAAGGCGTCAAACTCTAAGGTCAGAGTCTCGCCGATGAGCCCCACCACCATCCACCACCACGAGCTGGGCCTGACCTGGCTGGAAGCCGGCGGGATGCAGCGCACCGCCCACGCGCTCCGGGACGGCGAGCGCGTCTGGCTCATCGACCCGTTCACCGACGACGCCGCCCTCGCCGCGGCCGCCGAGCTGGGGCGCCCGGTGGGCGTCATCCAGCTGCTTGACCGTCATAACCGCGACGGCGCGGCGCTCGCCCGGCGGTTTGAGGTCCCGCTGTGGCGCCTGCCGCGCACAGTGCCGGACAGCCCGTTTACGGTCGTATCGGTCGTCTCGGTGCCGGGATGGCGCGAGGTGGCGCTGTGGTGGGAGCAGCAGCAGGCGCTCGTCGTCGCCGAGGCGGTGGGGACCGCCCCGCTGTTCGCGCTCGGGCGCCGGCTGGGGGTGCATCCGATGTTGCGGATCACGCCGCCGCGGGACGCGCTCTCCCGCCACCGCCCGGAGCGCCTGCTCGTCGGCCACGGCCCGCCGATCGAATCCGACGCCGCATCGGCGCTCACCGAGGCACTGGCGGCCTCGCGCGGGGACCTCCCGCGGCTCGTCCTCGCGCTGCCGTCGCTCTTCCGCGGGGGCTGACCCGTTTTGGTCCGGTATCCGGTGCGGTGCATTCCGCTGCACCGGCTGCCATCATCGGACTCATGAGCGCGCGCAAGCCGCTGGCTGCCACAGCGCCGGCCGGGGACGTTGAGCTGGACGCCGGCGAGAGTGGCGGCCGTGGATTCCTGCGCTCGCCCGCGGGGCGCCTGGGCCTCGCCGGGCTGCTGATCACCGGCCTGCTCATCTCCCTGTCGGCGGCCCATACCGAGTTTCTCCTCCCCACGTCGCTGCGACCGGTGCCCCGCTGGCTGGCCGGGGCCTTCGGCAACGTGGGACTCGACATCGGCCTGCCCGGGCTGATCATCGCGCTGTCGCTCATGTTCCTGTCCTACGCGCTGGCCGTCGGCGCCACCCGGCAGCTGTCGCGGCGCGCGGTCCTCATCAGCATTGCCGCGCTGAACGCGCTGGTGCTCGTCGCGCCGCCCCTGCTGTCCTCCGATCTGTTCAGCTACATCGCCTACGCGCGGCTGGGCGCGCTGTACGGGATCAACCCGTACCTGCACGGCCCAAACCTGATCGCCTTTGGGCACCTGTATCCCCTCATCGGCGTCCACTGGACGCACACCCCCACCGTGTACGGGCCCCTGTTCACGGCGGTGAGCTATCCCCTCGCCGGCCTGGGGATCGCCGCCAACGTGTTCGTCTACAAGGGTATCGCGGCCCTCTCGTGCCTGGCCATCGTCGCCCTCGTCTGGCGGGCGGCCCGGCTGCGGGGGATGGACCCGGTCAAGGCGGTGGCGCTCGTCGGCCTCAACCCGGTGATCATCGTCTACGGCGTCGGCGGCGGGCACAACGATCTGCTCATGCTGGCGATCATGGTCGCCGGGATCTACGTCCTGTTGCGCCAGCGCCAGGGAACCGGGGGAGCGATGATCGTCGCCGCCACCGCGGTCAAGCTCACCGCCGGCATGCTGCTGCCGTTCGCCGTCGCCGCCGGCGCCGGCCGCAAGTTCGCGAACTCCAGCCGGGCCCGGATCGTCGCCGGCGCCGGCATTGCCGCCATCGTCCTCGGTGTCCTCGGCACCGCCCTGTTCGGCGCCGGCCCGCTTCACCTCCTGGCCACGCTCGCCGGGGTCCAGAGCGGCGGGGGAGCGCAGAGCGTCACCGGCTTTCTGCTGAGCGCGGTCGGCCTCGGCCGCTTCAATGCCGTGCTCAGCGACGTGCTTCATGTCGGCTACGCGCTGACGCTCGTGTGGCTGATCCGCCGCGTCTGGATCGGCGAGCTGGACTGGATCACCGCCGCCGGCTGGGCCACCGTCTGGCTGCTGGTGTCGGCCGGCATGCTGATGCCGTGGTACATCGCGTGGCTGATCCCGCTGGCGGCCCTCTCCGGTGACCGGCGGCTCCGGCTGACCGCGATTGGGCTGACGAGCCTGGGACTGACCTCGCTGTAGGCGCGGGGCACCCGGCAGACCCGCGGCGGCCTGCCTGTCACGATGGGGGGCGAGATGGGCGCCAGCAGCAAGAGCGAGCCGGTTGAGCTGACCGTCGGCGAGCGGACGGTGCGGATCACCAACCCGGACCGGGTGTACTTCTCGATCCGCGGCGAGACCAAGCTTGATCTCGCCCGCTACTACATGAGCGTCGGCGAGGGCGTGGTGCGCGCGCTACGCGAGCGACCGTGCATGCTGCACCGCTTTCCCCGCGGCGTCGACGGCGACAAGGTGCACCAGAAGCGGCTGCCGCCCGGGGCGCCGCCCTGGATCGAGACCGTGCGGGTGACCTTCCCGCGCTACGGGCGCCACGCCGACGAGCTGTGCGTCACCGAACTGGCGAGCGTCATCTGGGCGGTACAGATGTCGACGGTGGAGTTTCACCCGTGGAACTCGCGGCGCGCCGACGTCGAGCACCCGGACGAATGGCGAATCGACCTTGATCCGATGCCCAGCTGCCCGCCGGAGCGGGTGCGCCGCGTCGCCGCGGTGGCCCACGAGGTCCTGGACGAGATCGGCGCCGTCGGCTGGCCCAAGACATCCGGCGGTGCGGGGATCCACATCTATGTCCGGATCGAGCCCCGCTGGGGGTTTGGCGACGTGCGCCGGGCGGCCCTGGCCTTCGCCCGCGAGGTGGAGCGCCGGGCGCCCGCTGAGGCCACGACGACGTGGTGGCGCAAGGATCGTGAACCGGACAGGGTGTTCGTCGACTACAACCAGAACGCCCGCGACCACACCATCGCCGGCGCCTACTCGGTGCGCGGCGTCTCTGAGGGCACCGTGTCGGCCCCGCTCCGGTGGGACGAGGTCGACGATGTCGACCCCCATGAGCTGACGATCGCCACGATGCCGGAGCGCTACGCCCGGCTGGGGGACCTGCACGCCGGCATCGACGACGCCGTGTTCTCGCTGGAGCCGCTGCTGGAGTGGGCGGCTCGTGACGAGCGCGAGCGCCTCGAGGACCCCGGCGGGGACGAGGCGGCCTGAGACCAGAGAGAAGGACGCCCGGCCCCGGTCCCGGACGCCCTTCTGGTCTCGCCCTGAGGGACTGGCGGACATCGTGGCCGCGGTACCGGCCAACCAGCCCATCGAACGTCTACGGCGGTGTTCCGCATACTGCTGTGGGCCCTGACCCCATGCTCCCGTGGGACCGGCGTCGCGCCATCCGTGATTTTCGGCCGACCCGGTGAGGCGCCCCGCGGATGTCCGAGCGGACGCGCCCCCCTAGCGTTGCTGGCACCTCCGGCGGCAGCAAAAGGCACGGCGATGGCGAACGATGTCCCAGAAGGTGAGCGCAGTCGGCTGATGGTCGCGGCCCGCCACCGTCACCACGTGCTCGTCGCCGGCGGTGGCGTCGCCGCCCTGGAGGCGGTTCTCGCCCTGCGCGCGCTCGCCTCAGATCACGTCTCGATCACTCTGCTGACGCCCAGCGCCGAGCTGCTCTACCGGCCGGTCACCGTCGCCGAAGCGTTCGGCCGCGGCGAGGCGCGCACGTTTCGGATCGATGAGATCCTCGCCGACCAGGCCGTCGAGCACGTTCACGACTCGCTGGAGCGCGTGCAGTCGCTCAGCCGGACGGTGCTCACCGGCACCGGCGACGAGCTCTCCTACGACAGCCTCGTGATCGCCGTGGGGGCGCGGCAGACGCCGGTGCTCCCCGGCGCGCTCGCCTTCGGTGGCCGGGCCGACGTTCCGGCGCTGCGCCAGCTCGTCGACGAGCTTGTCGCCGGCACCGCGCGCTCGGTGGCGTTCACGCTGGGCTCGGCGCAGGAGTGGCCGATGCCGCTCTACGAGCTCGCCCTGCTCACCGCCGATCACCTGCGCGAACACGGCAGCCCCGCCCGGGTCACGCTGGTGACTCCGGAGGAGCGGCCGCTGGCCCTGTTCGGACCACAGGCTGACGAGACGATCTCCTTGATGCTGGCCGCCCTCGGCATCACCGTGCGCTGCTCGGCGATGCCGGCGTTCGTCCGGCTCCATGAGCTCGTGCTCGCCGGCGGTGGAGCCGTCAGCGCCGACCGGGTGGTGACGCTGCCCGCGCTGCGGGGCCCGCACCTCGCCGGCGTTCCGGCCGACGATCACGGCTTCATCCCCGTCGACGCCCACGGCCGGGTGCTTGGCACTCCCGGCGTGCACGCCGTCGGCGACGTGACCACCTTCCCGCTCAAGCAGGGCGGCCTCGCTGCCCAGCAGGCCGATGCCGTCGCCGAGCAGATCGCCCACGACGCCGGCGCGCCCGTGACGCCGCGGCGGTTCTCGCCCGTCCTGCGAGGGCTGCTGATCACCGCCGGCGCACCCGTCTACCTGCGCGCCGAGCCCCAGCGTCTGGCGCGCCGCTCCTCGGTGGCGATCAACGACCGCTGGCCGGCGGTCCGGGCGATGACCGAGGGAGCCTCAATCGCCTCCGATCAGGCGCTGTGGTGGCCACCGGCCAAGATCGCCGGCCGTTACCTCGCTCCCCACCTGGCCACCGCCCACGCGCTGACGTTCACCGCCCAGCCGCTGGAGGACCGGCGGCCGTCGCCGGGGCCGGCGCTGACCGATCATGAGTTCGCCGACGCCGTCGAGCTGGCGCTGATGCTCGCCGACGGCGACGCCGAATGGGGCGACTACGCGGCGGCGCTCGCCTCGCTGGACGCGGCGCAGGCGCTGCAGGGCGCACTTCCGCCGGAATACGAGGCCAAGCGCCGCCTGTGGCTGGCTGAGCTGCGCAGCCGCAGCTCCGAGTAGAGCCCGCGACGGCGTCCACCGCCAGCCGTCCGCCGTCAGCCGGCGCTGCCTGAGCCCGCGGCGCACTGGCCGATGCTCCGGCCGTCGACGGTGTTCTGGAGATCAACGGGCCCGGGCGTGTTGCCCAGGCACACGAGGTTCTGATGGATGTGGTTGTCGATGTTGTAGATGGTCGCCTGGTTGTCGGTGAGAGCCAGGTTGCCGTCGATCTCCTGCGGAGAGCCGTCGAGCTGCGGACCGGCGATGTACCAGGCCGCCGGGATCCCCGTGGTGCCGGTCGTGCCGTTCACGACGACGTTGCCGCGGATCACGCTGGAGCTGATCAGGCCGCCGTACACGCCGCGGTTGGAGACGACGTTGCCGTCGATGGTCGCGTTCTGGATGTCAAGCGAGTCGGTGCCGTTGGCAAGGAGGCCGTGCACGGTGCCGGTGATCGAGAGGTCGCCGGCCCGCTCGGCCGCCGCCGTCCCGGCGATCACCCACCCGCTGTCCTCGTAGGCGCCCGCCTGCGGGCCGACGAACAGGTTGCCGCCCACGCTGCCGCTTCCGCTCAGCGTCAGCGACGCGGCGGACTGGACGGTGACGTTGCCGCGGATCGTCGAGTCGGAGATGTTGCACACCTGCCCGGAGGGCACGGTGACGTTGTCATAGGTCCCGGTGTAGGTACCGGAACACTGCAGGTTCTGAGCGGTGTCGGCCAGCGCGCCGGAGGGCAGCGCGAGCGTGGCCGCCACGCCGAGCGCGGCGGCGGCCGGTCGAAGACTGCGTCGCAAGACGGCTCTCCCAGGTCGTGAGGTGACGGCCCCGTGCGCACCCTAACCGCCCCGGCGCCCCGGCGCCAGCGCCGACCAGCCGCTCCAGCGTTCGACATCGACGGCGAGCACGGCGCCGGCCGCCCGCTGCTGGGGGTAGCGCGCGCGCAGGAGCGCGACGGCGCGCCGGGCCTCGGCGGCATCCGGCCCGGCCTCCGGGTCAAGCACGCGCCCGCGCCCATCGGCGCGCACCCACCACAGCTGCGTCCAGTCGTCGTCGTAGTGATCGACGAGCAGGGCGACCGCCGGGTTTTCACGCACATTGGCCAGCCGGCGCAGCGACGTCGTCCGCTTGGGCTTGGCATCGACGGCGCTGTAGATGGTGTCGCCCTCGACGGCGAACACCACCGGCACCAGATGGGGCCGCGCGTCGGCCCCGGCGGTCGCCAGCCGGGCGACCGGCGCGGCCGTGAAGCGCTCACGGGCCTCCGCCCCGTCCAGTGCCGGACTCACGGCGACGGCGACCGCAACCCGCCGGTCAGACCTCGCCGTTGCACTGCGCGATCGCCGACTCCCAGCGCTCCA
>DASSZQ010000278.1:0-11575 GCA_035702755.1 Solirubrobacteraceae bacterium
GCCGTGGCCGGGTGGGTGTCAATGGCCAGCTGCAGCCCGGAGGAGAAGCTCAGCGCGCTCAGCGTGCTGGTCACGGTGGCGTCGAGGTTGCCGCTGACCCCACCGGCGTCGATCGTGAGCTGGCCCGCCGCACCGGAGACGGTGACCGCCCCGCCGGCCAGGCTCAGCGCGCCGTTGGCGAGGGTGAGGCTGGTCGTCCCGCTCGCCGAGGTCAGGGTCACGTCGCCGCTGATCGACTGGCCGAGGGCGGTGATCGTGATCCCGGTGCCGGCCACGCTGATGGCGGGCCCGGCGGGGACGTCGATGCCGATCGGGGTGCCGGCGACGGTGAGGCTGTCCGTGACCCGGGCCGTGGTCTGGTTGACCTGGAGGTTGAGCGTCCCGGCCAGGGTGATCCCGGGGACGTTGAGGGTCAGCGTGCCGCCGACGCTGCCGGCCAGGCCGGCGGAGGAGGCGACGACGATGCCGGTGCCGTTGCTCAGCGTGGCCACGCCGCCGCCGAGCACGGCGGTGAGGTTGGTGATGGCGGCGATCACGACCGTCGCGTTGGTCGCGTCGGTCGTGCGCTGGAAGCCGAAGTCACCGGAGACGGTCTGACCGGCGACGGTCAGGCTGGCGCCGGTCAGCTCGCCGCGCAGGTACGGGCCGGCGGGCAGGCCGTTGACCGCGGCCGAGGTGGTGTTGACGGCCACCGAGATCGTGCCGACGGTCAGGCCGGGCAGGGCGCTGGTGTTCACGTGCGCGCTCAGCGAGCCGGCGATGCCGGCGCTCGAGACGGTGAGGCTGCCCGCGATCTGGTCCAGGGCGAGGAAGGTGGTCGTGCCGTCACCGATGCTCAGGCCGCCGCCGGCGACGGTGAGCGTCGTCGTGGTGACGCCCTGGCTGGTGCTGCGGGCCAGGGTGAGCGTGCCGCTCAGGCTCTGGCCGCCAATCGTGATCGAGGCGCCTGAGGCGGTGAGCTCGAAGAAGGTGCCGGCCGGGATGCTCTGGCCGTTGATCGGGCCACTGGGGGCGGCGCCGGTGGTGTTGACCAGGACCGAGAAGGTGCCGGTCACGCTGGCGCCGGGGAGGGTGACGGCGACGGTGCCGGTGAGGCCGCCGACGACGCCGCTGGGGCTGATCTGCAGCTGGCCGCTGCCGTTGGTGACCGAGGCGAGCGGGGGCCCGCGCGAGGAGACGTTGCCCGAGCCGTCCGAGAGCGAGACTGAGGCGTTGGCGATGCCGACCGTGATCACTCCTGCCGAGTCGGTGAGGCTGAGGTCGCCGCCGATCGCCTGGCCGTACAGGTTCAGGCTCAGCCCCAGGCCGCCGGCCGACACGAACGGAGCCGTGGCCGAGGTGGCCGCTTCCCCGGGGGCGAGGAAGACGAGCGGCAGCGAGGTGCCCGAGCCGGGCAGCGCGACGGTGGCGTTGATCGCCTGCGTGAACGGGTTGATGCGGACCCGGCCGGTCCCCCCCACCGTCGCGTTGGGCACGCCGACCAGCGAGACCGTGCCGCTCGCGTCCAGCGCGTACTTACCGGTCGCGTCGTCCTTGAACAGCACCACGCTGGCGTTGCTGATGAGCAGTCCGACGGCCAGGGGATTGACGTCGCCGTTGGCCAGCAGGCCGGGCCCGTTGCCGAAGAACACGGTCAGTCCGCTGCCGGCGAAGGTGCTGCCGGTCATGCCGCTGACCGTCACGCCGGTGGTCAGCGAGACGTTGCCCGACAGCCAGATGGCCTGGCCGATCTGGATGGTGAGGTCCGAGATCGACACGCTGAAGAAGTCCGACTGGCCGGAGCCGTAATCGACGGTGAGCTGGCGCCCGCCGAGGGTGACGGTGGCGTTGACCGCCGCCCCGGTGGTGTTGAACTGGACGATCACGTTGCCGCCGGCGGCAAAGCCCGTTCCTCCGGCCTGGGCGGTGCCCGAGATGTAGCCGGCCAGCCCGGCCGAGGAGATGATGAACAGGCCCTCGCCGTTGGTGACCGTGGCCGACGAGGCGCTGCCGATCCAGGCCGACACGCCGCTCAGCCCGACGATCGTCGTCGTCGTGCCGTTGACCTGCTGCTGCTCAAAGAGGAAGTTGCCGGCCAGCTGGCCCATCACCGTCGCGGGGTGGGCGGGGTCATAGACGGTCGTCTGGGGCACGGTGACCGCGGCCTGGATGAACGGGCCGGCGGGCAGGACTGCCCCGTCGGCCGCCGTCGTCGGCGCGCTGGTCGTGTTGACCTGGATCGTGGCCGTCATGCCGCTGGGGGCAAAGCCCGGGAGGCTGACGCTGACCGTCGTGGCCGAGAGATCGGCGACGACGCCGGCTGAGCTGAGGGCAAGGCTCCCGCTGCCGCCGCTCACGGTGACGTAGCTGCCGAAGCTGAGCCCCGCGTCGCTGGTCGTGATCGTGACCCCGCCCGCGCCGCCGGCGAAGCTGAAGCTGCCGGTCAGGCTGGCCGGGCCGACGGCGAGCACGGGATTGCTCCCGTTGGTCACGGTCAAGGTGAAGTGCCCGCCCGTGCCCGAGGCCGGGACCGCGATCGAGCCGCTGACCGAGCCCGCCGCGGTGATCCCGGGGACCGAGAGCACGAGCGCGCTGGCGCTGAAGGAGGCGCTGGTCCCGCTGGTCGGGTCGGCGGTGAGAGTGCCGCTCGCGCCGCTCACCGTGGCCAGCCCGTTGCCCAGCGAGGCGGCGGCGTTGGCCAGGGTGATCGACACGCCGGTGCCCGAGGTCGTCACCTGCAGGTCGCCGGTCAGCGTCTGGCCGAGCACGGCGATCGTGATGCCCTGGCCGCCGAACTGCGAGAAGGCCGGGCCGGCCGGAACGTCGATCGTGTACGCGCCCGAGCCGACCTGGATCTGGCGCGCGACGGCGGTGCTCTCGGTGTTGCGCTGGACGCCGAGCAGGCCGGACAGGGTGACGCCGCTGATCCCGGTCAGGGCGCCCTGTCCGCTGGCCTGAAGCGCGTAGCTGTGATCGGCCTCGACGACAAGTCCGAAGCCGGCGTTGGCCACGGTCAGCTGGGTGCCGCTGCCGCCGATCGAGGCGTTGACGCCGGTCGCGCCGACGAGCAGCTCGGTGCTGCTGGCCGCGCCGGTGCCCGGGCTCCTGGCCACGGAGAAGTTGCCGGCGAGGCTGAAGCCGCCGACCGCGAGGGTCGTGTTGGCGCCGGTCAGCGAGGCGCTGCCGGCCGTGACCGGGGCGGGCGCCCCGGCCGCCTCGTCGGGCAGGGTGACGTCGGCGCCGGTGGTGTTGGCCTGCGCGCGGAAGGTGCCGGTGAAGGCCAGCGAGGAGACGTTGGCGACGCTCGCCGTGCCCTCGACCCGGAAGGCGTAGGTGCCGTTGGCCTCGATGACCAGGTGCGCGACCGAGCCACTGAGCTGGACGCCGACGTCCTGGGCCGCGCTCGCACCCCGCTGGCCGAGGAACAGCTGGGCGCTGGTCACATCGATCGTGTCGGCGCGCGAGACCAGGTCTCGGGTGAAGGTGAAGCTGCCGGTCAGGTCGCCCAGCGGGGTGACGAGCTTCGGCGTGCCGGTGAGGGTGAAGGTCGAGGCCGGCACGGTGGCCGCCGGCGTGGTGAACACGGCCGGGGAGGTGCTGGTGTTGATCGACACTGAGAGGGAGCCGCTGAGCGACAGGCCGGCCACGACCGCGGGCAGAGCGCCGTCGATCGTGCCGGTGGCGGCGAATGTGCCATCGGCGTTGATCTGCAGCTGGGCGGTGCCGGCCGAGCCCTGGACGTTGGCGAGGATCTGCGCCCCCGAGCGGGAGAAGTTCAGGGTGCCGGTGAGGTCGAGGAAGGCGGGGACCTCGAGCGAGCCGGTGCCGGCGATCGCGAACGACGAGGTGCTCGTGTCGAAGCTGAGCGTGAGGTTGGCGGCCAGCGTGAGCGCCGGCACGCCGGAGAGGCGTACGGCGCCGGCGGCGTTGCCGTTCGCGCCGCCCGAGGTGACGGTCAGCGTGCCGGAGGCGCCGGTGAGCGTGACCGCGGCCGAGCCGGCGGCGATCTGGGAGCTCACGCCGGAGGCGACGATCGAGAAGGACGAGCCGGAGACCGTGGCGGCGAACTGCCCGGTGAGCGTGCCGAGTGCGCCGACGGCGAGGGCCGCGGTGCCGCTCATCGTGCTCCAGGCGCCGGTGACCCCGGTGGGCTGGGCCATGTTGAGCAGGACCGTGCCCGAGCCGGTGTCCACGGTGATCGGCGCGGCTGAGAGGTCGCCGAACGCGTCGTAGGCCGCCGACCAGCCGGTGCCGGTCAGGGTCAGGCCGGTGGCTGCGGAAAGGCTCACGTCACCGGCGGCCAGCAGGGCATAGGTGGTGGTGCCCGCGGCGTCGGGGGTGCGCGCGACCAGGCCGAGGCTGCCGTTGGCCAGCGTGAGGCTCGGGCCCGAGCCGGCGGTGAGCACGGCGCTGATGCCGGTGGCCCCGAGCGCGGTCTGCTTGGTCGTGCCGTCGTCGCCGTAGGTGAGCTTGAGCGTCGCCGCGGTGACGGTGACGAAGTTCTGGACCGTGATGCTGGGATTGGCCAGGGTGACGGTCAGCGTCCCCGCCGTCGCCGTCTGGGCGGCGAGCGTGTAGGTGCCGGTGATCTGGCCGACGGTGGCGTTGATCACCCCGGTGGCGATGCCGCCGCCGCTGGAGCTGACGGTGATCGTCCCGGTGAACAGCGCGCCGGTGCCCGAGCCGGTCCAGCTGATGTTCGAGAAGGTGACCGACGGGGCGCCGAGCTCGACGACGCCACCGATGCTCAGATCGTTGGGCGCGGCGATGGTCGTCGTTCCGGAGAGAACGCCGGAGACGTACTGGCCCAGCTCGGTCTGGATGAAGCCGAACAGGTCGGAGACGGTGCTCGCCGCGACGTAGGTGGAGAAGTGCGGCAAGCCGGCGGTGACGGTGCCGGTGCTCGCGTCATAGGCGGAGGCGATGGCCACCGGGCCGCCGGACGGAGCGAGGTAGTAGATGGAGGGCGAGGTCGCGCCGGCGCCGACTCCGATGGTCAGCTGGGGCGCGACGGCGAAGTGCTCGATGAGGGCACCGGTCGCCGTGTCGACCGCCCTGAGGTCATAGGCCTGCGACAGCGCGCTGAGCCCGGGCACCGAGACGCTGGAGACGCTGACCGTGACCTCGGCGTCGTGCGGGAGGGCGCCGGGCGCGAAGGTCAGGGTGGCGTTGCCCGCGGTGATCGAACCGCCCTGGGCGGCCGAGATCAGAACGGGTCCGTAGACCGCGGGGGGCCCCCGCGCCCCCAGGGTGCCGGCAGGCGATGACGCGGGGATCTGGTTGGCGGCGAGCGGCGCGTCGGCTCCGGAGACCGGCGGCGTCGTGGTGGTGAGCTGGTTGGCCTCCGGGGCGCCGGCCGGCGGCGCGGCGGCACCGGCGGCGGTGAGGACCGCCGGGCTCAGAGCCGGGCTGTCGCTGCCGGAGCCGGCGCTCGGGGCGCCCGGACCGGCGAGCCAGGTCGCGCCGGCCAGCGTGGTCTGGCCCGGGGCGCCGGCGATCGAGCCGGTCGTGGCGAGGTCGGTGGCCCCGGCCGCCGGGACGAGACCGGTGGTGCTGACGACCGGGCCGGCCGCGCCCGGCAGCTCGGTGGCGGTGCTGCCCGCGGCCACCGTGGTGGGAACGCCGGTCACGCTGACCGTGGCGGCGACCACGGGCACCGCGATGGTGTCGCCGACGCCCTCGGTGCCGGCGTAGGCGATCCCGGTGTCACCGCTGACCGCGCCGACCGAACCGGGCGCGTCGCCGGCGGCCGCGTCGCCGGCGGGGACCGGAGCGGCCTGCGGCGTGACGCTGGCGGCCGGGTCCGGGTTGGGGCCGCTCGTGCCCGGGCTCGAGCCGGCCGGAGCGGCGGGCGCCCCGGTATCCGAGGAGGCGGGGTCAGACGAGGAGGAGCTCGCGGGCGCAACGGATGCCTGCTGCGGGGCGACGCTCGACGTGTCCGAGGAGCCTGACGGGCTGCTCGGCTCGCCGGCCTGGATCTGAGCCGCCGGGGCGGGGGCCGTGGTCGTATCGGTGGCGGGCGTCGCGGTCGTATCGGTGGCCGGCGTCGCGGTCGTATCGGTGGCCGGCGTCGCGGTCGTATCGGTGGCCGGCGTCGCGGTCGTGTCGGAGGCCGGCGTCGCGGTCGTGTCGGAGGCCGCGGCCGGGGCCGGCGGCGCGGTGGTGTCGGTGGCCGGGGCCGCGGGCGTGTCGGGAGCCGGGGTCGGCGTCGCGGTCGTGCCCGACGCGGTCTGCGTCGACGCGGCCGAGGTGGTGTTCGACGTTGCGTCGGCCGTGGCCTGTGCGGCCGCGATGGTCGCGCGGGCGCGGCGCAGATGACCCTGGCTCACATTGACGCTGACCGTGGGCGTCGGTGCGGCGGCCCCCGCGGGTGCGCTCGGGGCCGGCACGACGGTGGGCGGGGGCGGGGTGGGCAGCGGGGGCGGCGGCTGCGTGTTGACCACCACGGGCGCGCCGGAGATCGCGTGGGCCAGGCCGGACACCGCGGCCGAGCCTGTGCCGGGGGCGTGGCTGACCGGCGCGGCCGCGAGGGAATACGTGCTCTGCTGGACCGGGATGCGCCGTCCCGGGCCGCGCCGGGCCACGCCCCGGTGGACCAGGCGCCGGGTGCCCGGCGTGCGGGTGATACGACGGGTGCCGGGGGCCGCCGTGGTGGGCGAGGGCGTGTGGGCGACCAGCCCGGCCCGCGGTTGCCCTCCGCGCGCGCCGCGCACGCCCTTGGGAACGGCCAGGACCGGGAAGCGGGCGGCGGGCAGGCCCACGTAGGGCAGCGGCTCCAGGACCGTGGCCGGGTTGAGCATCGCCTTGATCGAGGCGGTGCCCAGGCTCGCGTACGGGAGGAGCATGACGAGCAGGCCGATGACGCCGAACCAGAAGCGGTTGCGGCGCGAGCCGAGCACGCCGAAGCCGGGGGAACGGCCGACGCCGGAGCCGGAGGCTCCGGCGAATGCGGGCGTGTAAGTGCTCTTGACGTTCATCGTGTGCCCCGCCGGACACGCCGACGCGGCTTCCCCTGCTGCTGCTTGGGCCCCCAAGCGTTTGCCTCGATCTGGTTTCTGTTCCCCGGCTCGAACCAGATCGACCTCCGAAAGGTCGCATCGAGTTCCCGATCTGTCAACGCGCGAGACGCGTCTGGACGAATGTTCGATCCGGTGGGTCGGCGGGGTGGTGCCGAACCGGGAGAACGCGGCCTCCGCGGTCTGAAGTCGAGGTCGAGGGTTGCCCCGGCGGGTCGGCCCTCTTCGGGTTAACCCCTACCGGGGCCGCAGTTCGTCCGGAGCGGGCGCCCGGCGGTCCCGCGCTACTTCTGCAGAACGATGGTCGAGACGCTGCGGTCTCGGTGCGCGAACACGAGCTTGACCAGACCACGGCCGGGCGCCAGCCAGACGGTGCGGACGCCGCTCCCGTAGCGCGACCCCCTCTGGGTCAGCGTCGAGCGCAGCTCCAGCGCGGAGAAGCGGCCGGCGGGCACGCGCACGGCGCGTACCCCCACGATCTGGGTGCGGCCCCTGACCCCGAACAGGGACAGGTCGATGGCGTTGCCCGAGTGCCAGCTGTCGCCCGGGTTCGGGTAGGCGGGGATCAACGGGTTAAAGCCGAAGGTCAGCAGGTCGAACGGGGTGAAGAAATGGCGGTGGTGCCCGAGGGCGGGGAAGTGCACCAGCGACGACGCCGAGCTTGAGCCGAACAGGCTGGTCACGCCATCCAGCCGCGAGGTGAACCCGTACTGGCCGATGACCCGCAGCGGGCCCGAGACGCTCTTGACGGTGAAGCGGGCGGACTGGTTGGCCACCGCGGTGACGGCGACCCGTTCGATCTCCGGACGCTTGAGCCAGCGCGTGTTCGTCCACCGGTAGGTGCCGGTCAGACCGAGCTTGAGCGGGAAGTAGTTGACGTCGGGCAGCACCGCGGCCGGCTTGAGGTTGGTCGCCAGCAGCTGGGCCTCGGTCACCGGCGCTCCGCTGCCGCCGGCGTGCTGCATGACGATCCGCACCGGACCCACCCCTCGCACCCACCAGACGGTCCGGATGCCGCTGCCGTAGGGATCCCCGAGGGCCCCGGCCTGCACGATGTTGGAGCGCACCACCGCGGCCTGGACCCCGTTGGGAAAGGCCGGCACGCGAACGAGCTGCAGCCCCTCGTACTCGGACGCGCTGGTCACATCGTTGCTCGCCCCCCCCGTCGAGGTCCACTGATCCCCCCGCAGCAACGGCTCGGCCAGGGTCGGGGCCCGGCTCCCCCAGATGAGGTCGTAGAGCGTGCTCGAGAGCGCGTTGGCGCATGTCGTCGTCGGGCACAGGATCGGCTCGTCGCTCGGCGGCGGGCAGCTGTTCCAGTTGCCGTTGAGCAGACCGGCGTTGGTGTCCAGGAACGACATCTCCCCCAGGTCGGCACCCTGCGGGCACGAGATCGAGGTGGCGTTGGCGACCGGCGGCTGGGCGGACGGGTCCGCCCAGGAGAGCGTGAAGGCGTTCCCGGCCTGCTGCTGGACGACGACGTTCTCCGTCGTCCCGCCCGGGTTGTAGGTCGAGTCCGTCCAGCGGTACTGCCACAGGGCCCCGGCCGGGTGAGGCAGGAACGCGTCAGCCGAGGCGAGCGGCGTCGCGACGAACGCGCAGACAGCCGTCGCGGCCAGTGCCCCCAGCACCATCCGTAGCCCTCTCACGGACAAGGGAATGTACCGCACGATCACCGCGTGCTCACCGGCGCGTGCGCACCGAGCCGCCGATGCCGGTCGATCACGCTGATCGACACGCTCAGTGGCGACGGCCGCCGCCCGCGCAAGGCGCGGCGCAGAGCGCGCGACGCGCTCAGGCCGTGCGGTCCGACGGTCAGCGTCAGGGAACGCACGGTTCGCACCAGGACGATCCGCAGGCTGCCCCCGCGGGCGCGGGCGGAGGCGGTGACGCGACGGCCGCCGACCCTCACGGCCAGCCCGTCCCGGAGCCGGCGGCGGGGCGGCTCCAGGCGCAGCGAGAGCCCGCGCGGCAGGGTCACGGTGAACACTCGCAGACGGGGGCCGTAGCGTGCCGCGGCCACCGCGACGGTCAACCGCACGCCGGCGCCGACCACGGACAGCCGCGCCCGTGACAGGACGGGCGGGGCGGGGGCCGGCGCGATCCGGACGCTGGCCGGTGAGATCTGGGTGGCGCCGAAGCCGGCCTGATCGGCCGCCTGGATCCGCAGGCGCAGTCGGTGGCCGACGTCCGCGGTGGCCAGCGTCCGCCGCGTGCCGGTCGCCCCGCGGATCGGCATGCACCGCGTGCCTGCGGCCGAGCAGCGCAGCCACTGACGCACGTACGAGGTGGGGGCCACCGACCAGCTTCCGCTCGTCGCGGTCAGGGTCTGTCCGAGGCGGGCGGGTCCGCTCAGCGCCGGGGCCCCGAGCGCGCCCGGAAGGCCTGGCAGCACCGTGGACCCCACCGTCGCGTGGCCGGAGCTGTCGACCACGACGCACTCCGTCGCGGTTGGGCAGGCCAGGCCGGTCAGCGTCCCGGTGGCCGGGATCGAGCGTACGGCCTGCACTCCGAAGCCGTGGGGATCGAACTCGACGGCGTTCCCCGCCCCGTCGGTGATCATGCAGTACGTACCGGTGAGGCAGGCCAGTGCGCTGGGCTGGGCCAGGTCGATCCGCGAGCTCAGCGCGGTTCCGGGGCTGGCCGGAGAGAAGCTGGCCTGATGCCCACCGGCATCGACCGCGACGCACGCGGCGACAGCCGGGCAGTCGACCGCCACCGCGCCGGCGCTGAGCAGCGGTTGGGCCGGGGGGTGGCCGGGGGCGGCCGGGTCAAAGCTCACCACTCGGCCCGTCCCGTCCACCACCGTGCAGTGCGCGGCGTCCGGGCATGCGACGCCGGTGAGGCTGGCGCCGGGCGGGGTGCTCAGCAGCACGTAGGTGGCGCCGGCGGGAGCCGCGGGATCAAAGGTGATCTCGGCGCGATCGTCGTCGACCACCGTGCACTGCCCGGCGGCCGGACAGGCCACCGCCAGCAGCGGGTGGCCGTGGACGAGCGCAGCGATCGAGGGCGTCCCGGGGCTCAACGGGTCAAAGGTGACCGCGTTGCCCTCCTCGTCGGTCATCGTGCACTGGTGGGCGGTCGGACACGCGATCGCGGTGACCAGCTGGGTGCCCGGGTCGATGGTCGCGGTGGCCAGCGTGGCGCCGGTCTCCGGGTCAAAGGTGACGATCGCGCCGTTTCGGTCGGCGGCGGTGCACTGGCCCGAAGAGGCGCAGGCCACCGCCGTGTAGGACCCGATCGCGTCCAGCAGGACGGGTTTCGCGGCCGCGGCGGCCGTCGGATCGTAGGTGATGAGCTTGCCCTGGTTGGTGACCGTCTGGCATGCCGTGGCGGCGGTGCAGGCCAGCGCGGTGAGCGAGGCGCCGGCGTCGATCGTCCGACGGCTGCTCGCCGGCGCCCCCGGGGCGAACGTCAGCTCGGCCCCAGCGTCGTCGATGACGGTGCACTGCCCCGAGCCCGGGCACGCGGCCGCCAGAATTCCGTGGCCGGGATCGACGGTGAGCGAGGTGAGGCTGCCGGGGTTCTGGGGATTGAAGACGAACTCGCCTCCCTTCCCGTCGAAGCCCAGGCACTGCTGGCTGGAGATGCAGGCCAGTGCGGTCAGCGCTCGCGGTCCGCCGTTGAGATAGTCCAGGGTGGCCTGCGAGCTGACCGCGCCGGTCACGGGGTTAAAGGTGACGTCACGTCCGCCGGCGTCGACGGCGACGCACAGGGTCGCGCCGGGGCAGGCGACGGCGGTGATGGTCTGACCGGCATCGACGGACCGCACGGGGCTGCCGGCCGGAGCGCCGGGATCAAAGCTCACCTCGTGCCCGGACCCGTCCACCGCGACGCAGGCGCTCGGCGAGATGCAGGCCAGGCCGGTGAGAACCTGGCCCGCGTCGAGCGTCGCCCGGGTCGCCTGGCCAAGCGCGGAGGGGTCGAAGGTGGCCTCGCCCCCGGCCAGATCGGTGGCGACGCAGCGACCGGCGCCTGGGCAGCTGACCGCCGTCGGCGCCGACCCGGTCACCGGCGCTGGGGTCGCGGGCACGGGCGCACCGGGATCGAAGCTGACGGCTCCGCCGGCGGCGGTCAATGCCGTGCACTGCGAGGGGCCTGCGCAGCCCACCGCCACCAGGGCCGGCCCGGTCCCGGCGGTGTCGGCGGCGATCGGCGCCCCCCAGTTGAAGGCAGCCGAGGCCGTCGCCGGCATTGCCGCGAGCACGAGCACGAGCACGGCGACGGCCGCGATGAGCGCCGCGGACATCGCCCGGGGCACGGCACGGGCCCGGTCGATGACCGGGCCCGGAGACATCGTGCGTGCCGACAGGGGGGCTACCTAGGGGCCGCAGACCACGTAGGACTGCACCGTGATCGTGTCCCCCGCGTTGTAATTGGTGATCACCGCATCCGCCTCATACGCATTCGCCGGCTGCGTGGACTGCTGACCCCCATTACCCGACGGGATCGGCGTCACATGCGAAGAGGACTGATACAGCCCCGGATACGACGACATCAACGTCACCACATCACTGGTGCTGTTAGTCCCCGTCCGATTGATAAAACCACCACCCCCATACGCCTCAGGCGTCCCCGCC
>DASSZQ010000156.1:0-2284 GCA_035702755.1 Solirubrobacteraceae bacterium
ACCTCGCCGCGCTCGCCCGATTCGGGGTCGATCCGATGGATCCCCTCGTAATGGACCTGCACCTCGAGGTTCTGTGACCAGCAGCGGTAGCACCGCAGCCAGCTGCGGACCTCCGTGGAACCCTCCATCGCCACGATTGTAGGACGCCCTGCGGAGTGTCCGGCGCCCGCGGACCCGGATCCGGGCGCTCCGAGGGGTTTTGCGAGGGCTATTCTCGGCGGCGATGCGCGAGCCCGTGGGGGTGATCCTGGCCGGAGGGCGGGGACGCCGCCTGGGCGGGGCCAAGGCCACCGTCCGGCTGGCCGGGGCGCCTCTGCTGGACCGGCCCCTGAGCGCGCTGCGGGAGGCCCTGGGGCCCGCCGCCGCGGTCGCTGTGGTGGCCAAGGGCGACACCGCGTTGCCCGACCGCCCCGGCACGGCGGTCTGGCGCGAGCCCGACTCGCCCCGGCACCCGCTCGCCGGCCTGGTCTGCGCGCTGGAGCGGGCGGGGGGCCGGCCGGTGCTCCTGTGCCCGGTCGATCTGCCGTTCGTCACCGTGAAAACGCTGGCCCGGCTGGCCACGGTGCCGGCGGGGCCGTCTGCTGTCGCCGTGCTCGCCTGCGGCCCGGACTCGGGGCTGCAGCCGCTGCTGGGCCGCTGGGAGCCCGGCGCGCTCACGGGGCTTCAGCAGGCCCTGATGCGGGCGCCGCTGCCGGCCATGCGCGCCCTGGCGGCCGGGCTCGGTGCGGTCAGCGTTGCCGTCCCTGAGGCCGAACTGGCCAACGTCAACACCCCGGCGGACCTGGCCGCGGCGCAGGCGCGGTTGGCCGGAGGGTGACTCTCGGACCGGGAGGGCGACGCGGCCGCCGGAGACGGCTGCGGCCAGCCCCCGGCTAGCCGAAGGTGAAGTCGTACGCGCTGACCCCCGGCGGGATCCCTACGGTCAGGGTGTGCGGGCCGGCGGCGGCCCGGTGCACGAGCGTGTAGAGATGCTGGCCCTGGACGGTGACCGGGGGCGCCGGGCGGCCGTCCACGGTGACGGACACCGTGCGCGGGCGGTCGCCGGCCGAGGTGAGCACCAGGTACACGTCGGCGGCCTGGTAGCGCGCGGTGATCGAGGCTCCGGCCGACGTGGGCGTGGCCGACTGGCTGCTCACCCGCCACGTGCCGTGCAGCCCGAAGGTGTCCAGCGGCGGGTTGATCACGCCGGGGTAGAAGTGCACGCCGGCCCGCAGCGGCTGCGCGAAGCCCTGCGCCCGCTGGGGATCGAGGTAGGTCTCGGGCGTGGCCAGTTGCGCGGAGGGGACGATCGCGTGCGCGGTCATCGGCGGCGGCAGGTGATGGGCGCCGGCGGCGTAGAGCAGGCTGCGGACCGCCGCCTCGTCGGCGCGGTAGTTGCCCTCCCCGAACTGCGTGTGGCGGACCTGGCCCTGGGCGTCGATCAGGTACTCGGCCGGCCAGTACTGGTTCTGGTAGGCGTTCCAGGTCCCGTAGGCGTTGTCCTGGACGACGGGATAGCGCAGTCCGTCGGAGGCGATCGCCTGAGCGACGTTCCCGGCCTCCTGCTCAAACGTGAACTCAGGGGTTTCGACGCCGACGATCTCCAGGCCGTAGCGGTGATAGGTGGCCCACAGGCCCTTGAGGAAGGGCAGGGTGCGGATGCAGTTGATGCAGGTGTACGTCCAGAAGTCGACCAGCACGACCTTGCCCCGCAGCTGGGCGAGGTGCAGCGGCGCGCCATGCGGGGTGTTGAACCAGCGCTCGGTGCGGGTGAAATCCGGGGCCGGGCCCAGGCGGGGAAGGGAGGGGGTGCGCACGCCGGGGATCGCCACGCCGGGGGCCGTGGACACCGGGACGGCGGCCGCCTCGCGCTGCTGGCGCAGGGCAAAACGCGAGGCGGGCCGCAGCGACGCGAGCTGGTTCTGCACCGCGCTTGAGTTCTCAAGGCTCCGTGTCGGGTCCACGAGGATGGCCGGCAGGCTCGTGTCGCGGGCCAGGGCCTCCTCGAAGCGGACGTCCACGTTGGTGGCGATCAGGATCCCCGTGACGACCAGGATCACCCCCAGGGCCCGCTCGACGGTGTGGCCCTGGGCGCGACGGCGGATCCGGCTCAGCACGGCCCGGCCGCCGAGGCCGTACAGCAGCATCACGGCGGACAGGCCGACGGCGTAGGCGAGGGCGATCAGGACCACGCGCGCCGACGCGCCTCCCGAGACACTGACCGAGATGACCGCGCCGAGGATCGGACCGGCGCACGGGAAGCAGACGAAGCCGAGCGCGGCTCCGACCCCGAGGCCCGACCAGA
>DASSZQ010000307.1:0-9000 GCA_035702755.1 Solirubrobacteraceae bacterium
CCCTGGACGCCGATCAGCTGCCCGGCGTGCAGCCCCTTGCGCGAGGCGGTGCTGGTGTCGACGACGACCTGGTTGACACCCGGCCAGCGGCCGCTGACCAGGCGCAGCGCGCTGAACCGCGGCTCGGCGGGATCGACGCTGGAGCCGATCGTGGGGGCGCCGCCGAAGGAGATGGCCTTGCCGTGCTGGATGAGCTGGACGCTGCCGGACACGTCGCCGGCCGCGACCCGGACATCCGGGAGGGCGCGCACCCGCGCCAGCAGCGACTGAGAGAACGCGGGGGCGGTGGCGCTGAACGCGTTGGCGCCACCGGTGCCGATGGCGCTGCGCCCCGTGACGGTGGCGTCGGTGCCCTGGTAGATGTTCTGATAGATGCTGCTGAACGCGCCGGTGATGGAGTCCGTCAGGACATAGGTGCCGGCGACGAGCGCGACCCCCAGCACGATCGCCAGAGCGGTGAGCGCGGCGCGCAGCCGGCGGGCCGCCAGCCCCTTGAGCGCCACATGGGCCATCAGGGTGCCCCGGCCAGCTCCTTGAGCGCATCCACGATCTGCTCCTCGCCCGCCACCTGCATCTCCTTGACGATCCGCCCGTCGGCGAGGAACAGGATCCGGTCGGCGATCGAAGCGGCCCGCGGGTCATGGGTGACCATGACCACCGTCTGGCCCACCGAGTCGACCGAGCGCCGCAGGAGCTCCAGGATCTCATGACCGGCGGTGGAGTCCAGGTTGCCGGTCGGCTCGTCGGCGAACAGGACCGTGGGGCGGCTGAGCAGCGCGCGGGCGATGGCCACGCGCTGCTGCTGGCCGCCGGACAGCTCGGCCGGACGGTGGGTGAGCCGGTCGCGCAGGCCGGTCTCGTCGATCACGGTGTCAAACCAGGCGGGCTCCGGGCGGCGCCCGGCGATCGCCAGCGGCAGGACGATGTTCTCCCGCGCCGTCAGCATCGGCAGCAGGTTGAAGAACTGAAAGACAAAGCCGATGTGGTCGCGGCGCAGGCGGGTGAGCTCGTCGTCGCCCATGGCGCTGATCTCGTGGCCCTCGATCGTCACCGAGCCTGCGGTCGGCTTGTCCAAGCCGGCGAGGATGTGCATGAGCGTCGACTTGCCGGAGCCGGACGGTCCCATGACCGCGGTCAGCTTGCCCCGCTCGATCTCCACCGACACGTCCCGCAGCGCGGTGACGGCGGTGTCGCCCTCTCCGAACCGGCGGGTTATCTCAGAGGCGCCCACCACGGTCATCTGCCCGGTCGCCGTGCCCACGGGCTGGAAGCTAACGGCCGCCGGCGTGCAGAGGATCCGTAGTTGTCCCCATAGACTGCCCGCATGCGCCACGTCCTGCTCCTGCGCGGGATCAACCTGGGCCCCAAGCGCCGGGTGCCGATGGCCGATCTGCGAGCGCTGCTGCACGACGCCGGATACGCCGGGGTGCGCACGTACGTGCAGAGCGGCAACATCGTGCTCGACGCCACCGAGGACCCGGCGGCGGTGGCGGCGACCGCCGGCCGGCTCATCTCCGAGCGGTTTGGCTTCGATGTGCCGGTCATCGCCCGCACGCGCGAGGAACTGGCGGCCGTCGTCGCGCGCAACCCACTGGGCGAGGTGGCCGCCGATCCCAAGCGCTACCAGGTGACCTTTCTCTCCGCCGACGTGCCGGCCGACGCGGTGGCGCGGCTGCGGGCGGCGGCGGCCGGCGAGGAGCAGATCGTCGCCCACGGCCGGGAGCTGTACTCCTGGCACCCGGACGGCATCGGCCGCTCGAAGATGGCGATGGCGATCGCCGACCGGCGGCTGGCCGGCACGGCCCGCAACTGGACGACGGTGACGACGCTGCTGACCATGGCGGACGAATAGAGCATGCGCGCGTACGTGATCGCCGACGTGTTCACCGAGGTGCCGCTGGAGGGCAATCCGGTCGCCGTGTTCACCAACGCCGCCGGGCTGTCAGGCGAGACCATGCAGCGGGCCGCCCGCGAGCTCAACCTGTCCGAGACCGTGTTCCTGACACCCGGTGAGGCGGGTGCCGACGCCCGGGCGCGGATCTTCACCCCGTCGGTGGAGCTGCCGTTCGCCGGGCATCCCGTGCTGGGGACGGCGTTTGTCCTCAGCCAGCGCACCGGCGCCGATACCGTGCGCCTTGAGACCGGCTCGGGGCCGGTCACGGTGGCGCTGCAGCGCCGGGAGGGCCGCCCCGTGTACGGCGAGATGCAGCAGCCGATCCCCACCTGGGAGCCGTTCGATCGCCCGGACGCGCTGCTCGCCGCGCTCGGCGTCGCGCGCTCGGAGCTGCCCATCGACGTCTATGACAACGGGCCACGCCATACGTTCGTGGCTCTCGCCGACGAGACCGCGGTGGCCAAGCTGCGCCCGGACCTGGGCGCGCTGACCGAGCTGGGGGCGGTGGGGGTCAGCTGCTTTGCCCACGGGGAGGGGCGGGTCAAGACGCGGATGTTTGGACCGGGGCTGGGCGTCGCCGAGGATCCCGCCACCGGCTCGGCGGCCGGTCCGCTGGCCGTCCACCTCGCCCGCCACGGCCAGATCGCGTTTGGGGAGAGCATCGTCATCCGCCAGGGGGTGGAGATCGGGCGGCCGTCGGTGCTGCACGCCCGGGCCGACGGGTCGACGCAGCGGATCGAGCGCGTGGCCGTCGGCGGGGGCGCGGTGATCGTCGCCCGCGGCGAGTACCGACTCGACCCGTCCGGGTAGGGTGGCCGGATGAAACTCGCCACGTTCGAGGCTCCCGGACACTCGGAGCCGCTCTCCGGATTCATCCAGGATGATCGCATCGTCGCCTTTGGCGGCCCAGACGGCGTGCGCGAGGTGCTGGCCAGCGGCCGGCTCCCCGGCCCGTCGGGCGGCGCCTGGCCGCTGGGCGACGTGCGCCTGCTGGCGCCGATCCCGGAGCCGAGCACGATCTTCGCCATCGGGCTCAACTACGCCGACCACATCGCCGAGATGGGCGGTCAGGCGCCGGAGCATCCGGTCGTGTTCGTCAAGATCCGCAACTCGGTGGCGCCCCCCTCCGGGCCGATCCGCTGCCCGGAGGTCGTCAAGCGCCTCGACTACGAGGGCGAGCTGGTGATCATCATCGGCAAGGACGGCGAGATCGGCGGCTTCTGCATCGCCAACGACGTCTCCGCGCGCGATCTGCAGCGCCGTGAGCCCCAGTGGACCCGCGCCAAGGGGGCGGACACGTTCTGCCCGTTTGGGCCGTGGGTGACGACCGCCGACGAGATCTCAGATCCGGGCAACCTGCGGCTGCGCACGTGGGTCAACGACGAGCTGCGCCAGGACGCCAACACGTCGAACCTCATCTTCGGCTGCACCGAGCTGATCGAGTTCATTGGGCAGACGTGCACGCTGTCGCCGGGGATGATGATCCTCACCGGCACGCCCAACGGCGTCGGCCAGGCGCAGGACCCGCCGCAGTTCCTGCAGGCCGGCGACCGGGTGCGGATCGCGATCGACGGCCTGGGCGAGATCGAGCAGACGGTCGAGTAGCCGGGCCGATCGGCTTGGCCCTGTGTGTCGGCCGGCGCATGCGCCGGCCGGGGGATGGCGCATGCGCCATCCCCTTCCCTTTATCTAGTGATGCTCGATGACGCGGTCGATGAGCCCGTACTCAACGGCCTCGTCCGGCTTGAAGAAGCGGTCGCGCTCCATGTCGCGGTGCACCTGCTCCTCTGACTGGCCGGTGTGGAACGCGTAGATCTCGTCGGTGCGCTTGCGGATGTTGAGGATCTCGCGGGCGTGGATCTCGATGTCGGTCGACTGCCCCTCAAAGCCCGCCGACGGCTGGTGGATGAGGATCCGGCTGTTGGGCAGCGAGAAGCGCTTGCCCTTCGCCCCGCCGGTCAGCAGCAGCGAGCCCATCGACATGGCGATCCCCACGCAGATCGTCTGGATGTCCGGCTTGATGAACTGCATCGTGTCGTAGATGGCCAGCCCGGAGTAGATCGAGCCGCCTGGCGAATTGATGTACACCGAGATGTCCTTGTCCGGATCTGAGGACTCCAGGTGCAGCAGCTGGGCGACGACGAGGTTGGCGATCGTGTCGTCGATGGGGCTGCCGATGAAGATGATGCGCTCGTTGAGCAGCCGGCTGTAGATGTCGAACTCGCGCTCGCCGCGGGCGGTGCGCTCGATGACCATGGGAACGAGGGGCATGCCCGCAGCCTAGAACATGCGCTATGGAATGAGTACGGCGGCGCCTTCGAAGGCGCCGGCGCGCAGGTCGGCGAGCGCCTGCTCGGCCTCGGCCAGGGGGTAGGTGGTGACCGTCGTGCGCACGGGCACCTGGGGGGCGAGGGCGAGGAACTCATGCCCGTCCTCACGAGTTAAGTTCGCCACCGAGCGGATCGTGCGCTCGCGCCACAGGTCGTCGTAGCGGAACGACGGGATGTCTGACATGTGGATGCCGGCGCAGACCACGGTTCCGCCCGGGGCGAGCGATTTGAGCGCGGCCGGCACCAGCTCGCCGGCGGAGGCGAAGATGATGGCGGCGTCGAGTTCCTGGGGTGGCGGTTCGTCGGAGCCGCCCGCCCAGGCGGCGCCGAGCGAGCGGGCGAACTGTTGGGTGGACGCATCGCCGGGGCGGGTGAAGGCAAACACGGTCCGGCCCTGGTGCACGGCCACCTGGCAGATCTGGTGGGCCGCCGATCCGAAGCCGTACAGGCCGAGATTCTCGGCGTCGCCGGCGAGGCGCAGCGCCCGGTAGCCGATCAGCCCGCCGCACAGCAGGGGGGCGATCTGCTCGTCGGAGAGGCCGTCGGGCAGCGGCAGGCAGAAGCGCTCGTCGGCGACCGTGTACTGGGCGTAGCCGCCGTCGATATCGCGGCCGGTGAAGCGGGCGTTGACGCACAGGTTCTCGCGCCCGCTGGTGCAGTAGCGGCAGGTGCCGTCCGTCCAGCCCAGCCAGGGCACCCCGTAGCGGGTGCCGTCCTCGGTGCGCCCCACGATCTGGTGTCCGAGCACGACGGGCAGCTTCGGCGTCTCGATCTCGCCGTCGCGCTCATGCAGGTCGGTGCGACACACGCCGCAGGCGGCGATTTTGAGGAGCAGCTGGCCGGGACCCGCGACCGGGTCCGGCAGGTCCCGCGCGACCAGCGGGGATCCGGGGCGTTCCAGCACCATCGCATGCATTGAGAGTGAATTGTGCGGGATCGGTTAGCGTTGAAGCCAGGATGGTTCCGCTCAACGTCCCCAACGTGCTGACCGTGGTGCGGATCCTGCTCGTGCCCGTACTGGTGGTGGCGCTGCTGGCCAAGACGACCGGCGGGGACGTGCTGGCGGCGATCGTGTTTGCGGTGGCGTCGCTGACCGACGCGCTGGACGGCAAGCTCGCGCGGTCGCGCAACTCGGTGACGACGTTCGGCAAGCTGATGGACCCGCTGGCCGACAAGCTGCTGATCATCGCCGCGCTCGTCGCGCTGGTGTCACGCGGCCGGCTGGCGGCGTGGGTGGCGATGGTGATCATCGCCCGCGAGTTCGCGGTCACGGTGCTGCGGGTCGCCGCCGGGACCCAGCAGGGGGTCGTCATCTCGGCCAGCGCGCTGGGCAAGCTGAAGACCGCCGCCCAGGTGGCGATGGTCATGGTGCTCATCGCCATCGATGACCGGCCGTGGTGGATCTACCTGATCATCTACGCCACCGTCGCCATCACCGTGCTCTCCGGCGCCGACTACTTCTTCGGCTTCCGGCGGCTGGTGCGCAGCCGGGGCGGCGCGTCGCGCGGCGCGGGGACGCCACGCCCGGAGGGGTAGGCGGCGGCTGTTTTTCAGCGGGCGTCGGCGAGCCAGGCCTGGAGGCTGGTGTGCGCCGGGGCCGGCGTGCCGGAGACGAGCTCGGTGCGGATCTCGCGCATCGTGCCGAAGCGCTCGGCGACGACGTTGTGCTGGTGGATCGTCTCCAGGTTGACCTGCCGCGCCGACACGAACGCGCCGTCGTCGAGCTGCGGGAACTCCTCGATGACGCCGCCGATCATCTCGCGCACGCAGTCCTCGACGAACCGGGGGCGGCGGTGGGCCTTCTCGACGACGTGGCCCTCGTCTGAGCGCTTCATCAGCTCATAGATCTCTGATGACATCGACTGCTCGACGATGCGCAGCAGCGCCTCGGCGTCGATCTCCTCGGTGCAGTCCTCCGGGCAGCCGATGTACAGCGTGCCCAGGCCCCGCTGGTTGTGGGTGGCGACGGGCACCGCCTGAAGGATGCGGTCGATCTCCTCGGCGCTGAAGCCGTCGTCGGTCAGGCGCTCGCGGGCCGAGGCGGCGACGAGCTCCTGGGCGCACGGGCAGGCGGTCATACCCTGGGCGGTGACCCCGGTGAGCCGGCGGGTGCCGAGCTCGGTGGCGGCGGCGACGCCGTGCAGCGTGTACAGCTCCTGGGTGAGGATCTGGGAGACCGGCGCTGGCTTGTGCTCCGGGAAGCGGGCCTCGACGGTCACCTCGGCGCGGCGCGCGTTCTGGCGCGTGCGCACCAGCTGGGCGATGTGTTCGGCCAGCGCCTCGGCGCGGAACGGCGCGTCGCCGAGCACCACCTCGCCGATCGACTCGTTGACGACCTCCTCAAAGCGCGACATGTGCGCGCCCTTCTGATCGGAGCCGAGCTCGATCACGCACTCAAACCGGGCGTAGAACAGCTGCTCGGAGCCGTTGTGGCCGAGGCGGATCACCTTTTCGACCGAGGTGACGCCGACGCGGGAGAGGCTGAGCGCCAGCGTCGGCGACTGCGACTGCACGTCGACGAGCGACCGGGGAGATGTCTTGAGTGTTGTCATCGCGCTCTAAAGACTAGAGAGGCCGTGGGTTCTGGCCGCGCCCGCGCCCTGACAAGCCGTTTTTCGTCCGGTTGTCGGTTTTCAACATTTGCCGTCTTTGTGGTATCACTCGGCCGGTCGTATCGGGAGTTACGAGAGAGGGAGCCGGTCGTCCTGCGGGCGGCTCAGAGGCAATTTGGAATAGGAGCTCAGGGGCTGTGAGCGTTGATGAGATCGTTCTTTTGAGCGACGAGACTCCGATCGTGGAGCTCGACGAGCTGCAACCGCTGATCGCCTCTGGGCAGGAGCGCGGCTATCTGACCTTCGCCGAGATCGAGGCCTGTCTGGAGGAGGCCGAGGTCACCAAGGAGCAGGTCCAGGAGCTGCACGCCTACCTTGACGACCAGGGCATCGTCGTCGTCGGCGCCGACGGCAAGCCGGCCAAGTCCGAGGCCGAGAGCATGGAGGCCAGCGCCGCGCGCCGCCACTCCGAGTCCGCGGATCCGGAGGCGCGCAAGAAGGTTGAGGTCGATCTGACGGTGGAGCCGTCACTGGACTCGCTGCGGCTGTATCTGCGCGCGATCGGCAAGGTGTCGCTGCTCACCGCCGAGCAGGAGGTGCTGCTGGCGCGGCGGATCGAGCGGGGCGACATGCTCGCCAAGCAGCAGATGATCGAGGCGAATTTGAGATTGGTCGTCTCGATCGCGAAGTCCTACCTGGGCCGGGGGCTGACGTTCCTGGACCTCATCCAAGAGGGGTCGATGGGCCTGATCCGGGCCGTCGAGAAGTTCGACTACCGCCGCGGCTACAAGTTCTCCACGTACGCGACGTGGTGGATCCGCCAGGCGGTGACCCGGGCGATCGCCGACAAGGGGCGCACCATCCGCATCCCCGTCCACATGGTGGAGAAGCTCAACAAGGTCGTCCACGTCGAGCGCCAGCTCATCCAGCAGCTGGGGCGCGAGCCCACGCCGGAGGAGATCGCCGCCGAGCTTGAGGTCAACGTCCGTGAGGTGCGCGACGTGCTGCGCATGGCCCAGCAGCCGGTCTCGCTGGAGAAGCCGGTGGGCGAGGAGGACGACTCCGCGCTGGGCGACTTCGTGGAGGACCAGACGGCGGAGTCGCCGTTTGAGCTCGCGTCCGAGCACCTGCGCCGGGAGAACCTGCGCCGGGCGCTGGCGGCGCTGCCGGAGCGCGAGCGTGAGGTGATCGAGATGCGCTTTGGGCTCACCGGGGAGCGGCCGTACACGCTGGAGGAGGTCGGCCGGGCGTTCAACGTCACGCGCGAGCGCATCCGGCAGATCGAGAACCACACGCTGAAGAAGCTCGAGGCGCTGCCGGAGGCGCAGCGGCTGCGGGACGCGTCCTAACGCGCTCGCCGCGCCGGGCGCGGCTGTTCAGGGGAAGGGAGGCTGCCTGCTGGCGGCGATCGTCTGCGGATCGCCGCCGACGGGTGGGCGTGCAGCGGGGTGCCGGCGGGCCGCTCGGCCGCCGCGCTGATGAGGCCTGGGCGGCGTGCCGCTCCGCCGCCGCAGTCACGGCCTCGCCGCAGAGCCTGAAATTGTGACACTTTTGTTGCGTTTTGCAGGGCTTTTCCGTCCGGAGGAGCGCGTATCTTTGTCGCATGGACGAAATGCGCAAGCGGGATCCAAGAGGGCAGGGGGACCAGGGCGAGCGATCGGCGATGCTGTGGCTCGGCTCCCTGGGAGCGGCCGTGTTCATGCCGGTCTTCCACAGCCCAGACTTCGACTTGGTCGCGGATCTGGGCGATGGCCTGGAGCGCATCCAGGTCAAGACCTCAACCCAGTACCGGGATCGCCGTTGGGAGGTGACGCTGTGCACGCGAGGCGGGAATCGCAGCTGGAACGGGGTCGTCAAGATCCTGGACCCCTCGCGGTATGACCACCTGTTCGTGCTGGTCGCGGACGGCCGCCGGTGGTTCATCCCCGCAGCTGCGGTGGCCGGCGGGTCGCACATCACGCTCGGCGGCCCCAAGTACTCCGAGTATGAGATCGAGCCCGGCCAGCCGCTCCGGGTGGGGGCGGCATCGCTACACTGAGCCGCTCCTGGCGGGATTCCCGAGCGGTCAAAGGGGATGCGCTGTAAACGCATTGGCTCTGCCTTCCCAGGTTCGAATCCTGGTCCCGCCACTCACCCTCGCCACGGGCGCCGGGCGTCCCTGATCCGCCGGTCTCCGTGGGAGCAGGCGGGCTGGACAGAGGACCTCTCACAGTCGTCGGTCGCC
>DASSZQ010000315.1:0-15711 GCA_035702755.1 Solirubrobacteraceae bacterium
CCGCCGGGCAGGTGCCCGGGCGATTCGAAACCGTCGACGAGGGGCAGCCGTTCGCCGTCGTCGTCGACTATGCCCACACACCGGATTCGCTTGAGAACGTGCTCCGGGCCGCGCGTCCGCTGACCCAGCGCACCCTGCACGTCGTCTTTGGCTGCGGCGGCGATCGTGACCGGGGCAAGCGCCCGCAGATGGGGGAAATCGCACGGCGGCTCGCCGACCGCGTGATCGTGACGTCGGACAATCCGAGGTCCGAGGACCCGGCGGCCATCGTCGATGAGATCCTGGCCGGAAGCGGGCGGGAGGTCGAGCACGAGGTCGATCGGCGGGTCGCGATCGAGCAGGCGCTCGCCGGGGCGGCGGCCGGTGATGTGGTCGTCATCGCCGGCAAGGGGCACGAGCAGGGCCAGGAGTTTGAGAACGGGCGCAAGATCCCGTTCGACGATGTGACCGTCGCTCGTGAGATCCTGCGGGGCACGGCCGTCAGCGCCGCTCACCCCGCCTGATGAAGCACTGGACACCACAGCAGGTCGCCGACGCGGCCGGCGCACGCCTGATCTCGCCCGCGCGCAACGGCGCCGGCCCGGAGCGGGCGACCGTCGATTCGCGGCAGGCGTCGGACGCGCTGTTCGTCGGCCTCAAGGGCGACCGCACCGACGGAGGCGCCTACGCCGGCGCCGCGCTCGCCGCCGGCGCCTGGGGGGCTCTGGTCACTCCCGCTCACGCCGAGCGCGCGGCCGGCAGCGCGGGCGGCACCCTGCTCGCCGCCGAGGACCCGCTCCGCGCCCTGCAGCGCCTGGCCACGGCGTGGCGGCGCGAACTGGGGGCGCACGTCATCGGCGTGACCGGATCGACCGGCAAGACCTCCACCAAGGACCTGCTGCTGGCGCTGCTGGCGCCGCACCGGCGCACCGTGGCGTCGCGGGCCAACTTCAACACCGAGATCGGCCTGCCCCTGGAGGTCCTCAGCGCGCCCGTCGAGACCGAGGTCCTCATCCTGGAGATGGGGATGCGCGGCGCCGGGCAGATCGCCGAGCTGGCGCAGATCGCCGAGCCGGACGTGGGCGTGATTGTGAGCATCGGCCCGGTCCATCTGGAGCTGATGGGGAGCATCGAGGCCATCGCGGCGGCGAAGGCCGAGCTCATCGCCGGGCTGCCCGCAGGGGGGACCGCGGTCATCCCGGCCGGCGAGAAGCTCCTGGAACCCCACCTCCGCGGTGACGTGACGATCGTCACGTTTGGAGACAATGGCGATGTCCGCCTCGTCACGCAGGATGAGCAGACCGTGGAGATCGATGCCGGCGGCGAGCGGATCGACCTGGAAGTCCCGTTCACGCAGGCACATCTGCGATCCAACCTGCTCGCCGCGGTCGCCGCCGCGAGGGCCGTGGGGGTATCGCCGTCCGGACGGGTCGAGCTGGCTCTGTCCGCCGGTCGTGGCCAACGTTACATAACCCCCGGGGAGGTAACAGTCATCGACGACTGCTACAACGCCAACCCGATGTCAATGGTTGCCGCCCTCAGGGACCTCAAGGCCACCGCGGACGCGCAAGGCGCCCGGCGGCGCGTGGCCGTGCTCGGCGACATGCTGGAGCTCGGCCCGCGGGAGCGCGAGTTTCACGCCGAGCTGGGCGAGGCGGTGACGGCGGCCGGGGTGGACGTGCTCGTGACCGTCGGACCGCTCGCGGCCGAGGCAGAAGCGCGCTTCGACGGTGAGACCCATGCCGTCGCCGATGCCGGTGGGGCCGCGGCGCTCGTCCCGGAGCTCGTGCGGCCGGGCGACATCGTGCTGGTCAAGGCGTCCCGGGGCGTGGGGCTGGAGCTGGTCTGCAGCGCGCTCGGAGCGCGGGACGCAGCGTGACCCAGGCGTCGTCCGGCCGCATCCTCATCGCAGGGACAGCCTCCCTGTTGATGTGCCTGTTCCTGAGCCCCAAGTTCATCGGCTTCCTGCGCCGGCGCTCGTTTGGCCAGAACATCCGTGAGGAGGGGCCGCAGGGGCACAAGACCAAGGCGGGAACGCCGACCATGGGCGGAATCATCATCTTCCTGGCGATCGCCGTCCCCTACGTGCTGCTGTCCCAGCGCGATTGGAAGTCGGTGGGGGTGTTCGTCGCCGCCATCGGCTGCGCGCTGCTCGGCTTCGCCGACGACTACACCAAGATCGTCAAGCGCCGCTCTCTGGGCCTGCGCGCCCGGACAAAGCTGGTGGTCACGATCATCATCTCGCTGATCCTCTGGTACATCGCCACCCAGAAGGCCGGCATCCACTCGACGATCCAGCTGCGGATCATCGACACGTCGGTCGACCTGGGCCCGCTGTTTCCGGTGTTCATCTACCTCGTCGTCGCCGGCACGACAACCGCCGTCAACTTCACCGACGGACTCGACGGGCTGGCCGCCGGATGCGCGGCGATCGTGCTCATGGCCTATCTGGGCATCACGTTCATCATCGGCGAGCGCAACCTCGCGCTCCTCGCCGGCTGCCTCGTCGGCGGGTGCATCGGCTTCTTGTGGTTCAACAGCTTCCCGGCGAGCGTGTTCATGGGCGACACCGGCTCGCTTGGCCTCGGCGGGGCAATCGCCGGGCTGGCGGTCATGACCGACACCGAGGTGCTGCTCATCCTGCTCGGCGGGATCTTCGTGATGGAGGTCCTGTCGGTCGTCATCCAGGTGTTCTCGTTTCAGGTGTTCCGCAAGCGCGTGTTCTTGATGGCGCCCATCCATCACCACTTCGAACTGCAGGCGTGGTCCGAGACGAAGATCATCCTGCGCTTCTGGATCGTGGCCGCCGCCTGCGGCGCCATCGGCTTCGTCGTCTACCAGCTCAGCGTCCGGGCCTAGCGGCGGCCAGGCCGTGACCCGCTCCGGCGCCCCCAAGCCCCGCCCACCGCTCCCCGCAGGCCCGTATCTGGTCGCGGGGCTGGCTCGCTCCGGGGTCTCGGCGGCGCTGGCGCTCCGAGAGCGGGGAGAGGAGGTGATCGGCTGCGACTCAGGCTCGCCGGGGACCGCCGGCCTGGCCGCGGCCGCGGAAAGGCTTTCGGCGGCCGGCGTCGAAGTCCACCTTGATGCGTCAGGCGACGCCCTTGCCGCCCGCGCCGGGACGCTCATCAAGAGCCCCGGCGTCCCCCAGAACGCCCCCATCGTGGTGGCGGCGCGCGCCCGTGGCCTGTCGGTGCTCGGCGAGCTGGAGCTCGGCTGGCGGCTGCTGGACAACGAGTTCGTCGCGGTGACCGGCACCAACGGCAAGACGACGACCACGGAATGGATCGGCCACATCCACCGTGAGGCGGCGCTTCCGGTCGCCGTGGCCGGCAACGTGGGAACCGCGGTCACGTCGCTCCTCGGCGCGGTCAGCCCCGACACCACGATCGTCTGCGAGGCGTCGTCGTTCCAGCTTGAGGACACGGCCGGGTTTTCGCCGGAGGTGGCCGTCCTGCTCAATCTCACGCCGGACCACCTCGACCGCCACGGGACGTTTGCCGACTACGTCGCGGCCAAGCTGCGGATCTTCGCCCAGCAGGGCAACGACGACGTGGCCGTCGCTCCCGTCGACCTGCCGGTTGAGGATCTCGGCGGCTGCGCCCGGCGCGTGCCGTTCGGATCCGGGGGCGGGGCCGAGCTGTCCGAGCGCAGCGGTTACCTGTGGTGGGATGAACAGCCCCTGCTGGCCACCGCCGACATCTCGTTGCCCGGAGAGCACAACCGGGCCAACGCCATGGCCGCGGCCGCTGCATGCCTGGCCCGGGGCGTCCCGCGTGACGCGGTCATCGCCGGCCTCCGGAGCTTTCCCGGTGTCGCTCATCGGCTGGAGCTCATCCGGGTCCGCGACGGCGTCGCCTACGTCAACGACTCCAAGGCGACCAACGTCGCCAGCACGATCGTCGCGCTGCGCAGCTACCCCGGCGGGGTGCACCTGATCGCGGGTGGCCGGGGCAAGAGCCAGGACTTCACGCCGCTGGCGCCGCTGGTGGGGGAACGCTGCGCCGCCGTCTACCTGATCGGCGAGGCCGCGGGAGACCTGGCGCAGGCGCTGGAGGGCGCCGGCGTGGCCCTCGAGCCCGCGGGAGACCTCAAGACAGCGCTGGAGCGCTCGGCCGCCGCGGCCCGGGCCGGGGAGACCGTGCTGCTGTCGCCGGCGTGCGCCAGCTTCGATCAGTTTCAGGACTTCGAGGCCCGCGGGGATCGGTTCCGCGAGCTTGTGAGGAGCCTCTAGGTGGCCGAGGCGCCGAGCCCCCGCGGCCGCCGCTCGCCCGCGGGTACGTCCGGCCGCGGCACCCGGCGCCGCTCCACCGGACGGCGGGTGGCGCCGCCGATCGAGCATCGGATCCTGCTCACCGCGACGCTGTGCCTGCTCGCCTTCGGCGCGGTCATGGTCTACAGCGCATCCTCACCGCTGGGCGCGCTCGGGCCGGGCGGCGGTAGCGGGACCGGCGAGCTCATCCGCTACCTCGCGTTCGGCGCCATCGGCCTGGTCGCCATGCAGGTGCTCGAGCGCCGGGGGCTCGCCCTGCTTGACCAGCGCCTGGTTCGGCTCATGCTGATGGGGTCGTTCGTCCTGCTGTTGCTGGTGATGGTGCCCGGCTTCGGTGTCGACATCAACGGCGCCCGCCGCTGGTTCTCCGCCGGCCCCATCCAGTTTCAGCCCTCGGAGCTGATGAAGATCACGCTCGTCCTCTACGTCGTCCGCTACCTCGCCGACAACCCGCGCCGGTTCACCCCCGGGGCCGGGCGCCGGACCGAGCGCCGCGCCGCGCGCCCGCCGGGCGGCTGGCATGACTTCCGCCTTGCGCTGGGGCCGGTGGCGGTCGTCGCCGGCCCCGCCCTGCTGCTGATCGTCGCCGAGCCGGATCTCGGCACGGCGATCGTCATCGCGCTGACGATCATCACCCTGATGCTCGCCGCCGGGATGCCGCTGCGCTACCTGGGGATCATCCTCGGCGGCGCGGGGGCCGCGGTCCTCATCATGGCCCTCATCCAGCCCTACCAGATGGCGCGGCTGACGTCGTTCCTCAACCCGTGGGCGTCGAAATCGACCGCGGGCTTTCAGTCGGTTCAGGGGCAGATCGCGCTCGGCTCCGGCGGGCTGCTCGGCGTCGGCCTCGGCAAGTCGGTCCAGAAGATCTACTACCTGCCGGAGGCCCAGACCGATTTCATCCTGGCGGTGATCGGTGAGGAGCTCGGCGTCCTGGGGATCGCCGGTGTCGTCTGCCTGTACGGGATGATCGCCTACGCCGGGTTGCGGACCGCCCGGCGCGCCGTGGGCCGCTACGCCAAGCTGCTGGCCACCGGACTGACCTCGCTCATCCTCTGCCAGGGGATCCTCAACATCTTCGTCGTCCTCGGCCTCGCCCCGCTCACCGGCGTTCCGCTCCCGTTCATCTCCTACGCGCCGACGAACCTGTGCGTGATGCTGGCGTCCGTCGGCGTGCTGCTCAATCTCTCCCGGCCGGGGGCCCGGCGGCTGAAGGTTGTCGATGGGCCTCCGGCTGTGAGCACCTCAGACCGGGAGCGACGGCGCCGGGAACGGGGCGAGCGGCGGGCCGGCGCCAGCGGTGGTCGGCGCCGGGCGAGTTGACCACGCCTCGGCGTCCTGAGCCGGTGTGGCAAGCTGCCCGCTCCCAGTGAGCGCTCCCCTGATCCTCATCGGCGCCGGCGGAACCGCCGGGCACGTCGTGCCCGCCATCGCGGTCGCCGACGCCCTGCGGACCGAGGGGGCGCGGGTCGTCTTCGCCGGCGGCGAGCGCGCGGAGCGGGAGCTCGTACCCGCCGCCGGATATGAGCTGAGAACGCTTCACGTGCAGCCGCTGGCCCGGCGCGACCCGGTGCGAGCCGCCCAAGCCGCCGCCGTCGCCGCCCGCTCGGTGGCCACGGCCGCGCGCCTCATCGGCGAACTGCGGCCTGCCGCCACCCTGGGTGCCGGCGGCTACGTCGCCGGGCCGGTGGGGATGGCATCCGTCCTGCGCCGGGTGCCGCTGGTCCTCATGGAGGCCGACAGCCACATGGGGCTGACCAACCGCCTGCTGGCCCCCGCCGCGCGGCGCGTGTGCCTGACGTTCCCGCTCCCCGGCCGCGAGCCCCCGCGCTACCGGGTCACCGGACGTCCGGGTCCGGCGCCGGCGACGGATCGCGCCGCCGCTCGCCGGCGGTTTGACATCGCCGAGGACGAGGTGTGCGTCCTGGTGTTCGGCGGCTCACAGGGGGCCCGGTCGATCAACCAGGCGGCGCTGGAGGCGTTCGCCGGCGCGGGCTTCAGGGTTCTGCACGCTGCCGGTACCGGCAACGTCGCCGACCTTCTGGCCCCCGGCCCCCACTACGACCTGCGGGGCTACATCTCGGACTTCCGCGAGGCGATCCTGGCCAGCGACCTGGTGGTCGCGCGATCCGGCGGCTCGATCTTTGAGGTCGCCGCCCACGGCCGCCCCATGGTCCTGGTGCCCTATCCCTACGCCGCCGCCGATCACCAGGCCGCCAACGCCCGCTTCTTCGCCGAGGCGGGCGCCGCGGTCGTCATCCCGGACGCGGAGCTCACCGGTGCGCGGCTGGCCCATGAGGTGGGCGAGCTCCTCGCCGACCCGGACCGGCTGGCCGCGATGGCGGCGGCGGCGCGGACGCTGGCCCGTCCGGACGCCGCTGGTGTCATCGCCGCCGAGGTCCTGGCTGCCGCCGGGCTGTCGAGCGAGCGTCAATGATGTGGTGAATCGCGGTTGTCGCCGCGGAGTCCAACGTTAAGCTGCGGTTATGCGAGACCGATTCAGGGCCGTCTGAATCCTCCGTGAGGGCGGCGCACACCCACGGGGTCACCGGCACGCTGCTGCGGATCGCCACCGCCGGCTCGGTGGACGACGGCAAGAGCACCCTGATCGGACGGCTGCTGTACGACTCCAAGCAGGTCCTTCAGGACCAGTTGGAGCACGTCGCCGATGCCAGCCGTCGTCGGAACGGCTCGGACGGAAGGCTCGATCTCGCGCTGCTGACCGACGGGCTGCGCGCCGAGCGCGAGCAGGGGATCACCATCGACGTCGCCTACCGCCACTTCGCGACTCCCCGCCGGTCGTTCATCCTCGCCGACACCCCCGGTCATGTCCGCTACACGCGCAACATGGTCACCGGCGCATCGACCGCCGACCTGGCGCTCATCCTCGTCGACGCCAGCCAGGGCGTCGTTCAGCAGACGCGCCGTCATCTGTTCATCGCCTCGCTGCTCGGCATTCCTCACGTGGTGGTGTGCGTCAACAAGATGGATCTCGTCGGCTACAGCGAGCCCGCGTTCGACGCCATCTGCGCGGAGATTGCCGACTTCAGCTCGCGACTGCGCGTCGGCGACATCTCATACATCCCGGTCTCGGCGCTGCACGGCGACAACGTCGTCGATGCGTCGCCCCATATGCCCTGGTACCGCGGGGCGCCGCTGCTGTTTGCGCTGGAGCACGTGCAGGTCACCTCCGACCGCAACCTGATCGACCTGCGCCTTCCCGTGCAGTGGGTCATCCGCCCGGGCGGCGACGGCGATCGGCACGGCCGGGGGTACACCGGGCAGATGGCCAGCGGGGTGGTCCGGCCCGGAGACGAGGTGCTCCTGCTCCCCTCCGAGGAGGTGACCACGGTCACGAGCATCCGGATCCACGACCGGGTCCTGGAGGAGGCGTTCCCCCCGCTGTCGGTGACCGTTCACCTCGCCGACGAGCTCGATGTCTCCCGCGGAGATCTCATCTGCCGTCCGCGCAACCGCCCCACCGTTGCCCGTGATGTCGAGGCGCTGATGTGCTGGATGGGCGACACGCCGAGCCGCGAGCGGGGGCGCTATCTCGTCAAGCACACCACGCGGACGGTGCGGGGCATCCTGGCCGAGGTCGTGCATCGCATCGACGTCGACACGCTGCATCACGACGGCACCGCGACATCGCTGGCGCTCAACGAGATCGGCCGCGTGCGGCTGCGCACCAGCACGGCGCTGATGTTCGATCCCTACGATCGCAACCGGGCGACAGGTGCCTGCATCCTCATCGACGAGGCGACCAACGAGACGGTGGCCGCCGGCATGATCCTCGGCTCGGCCGCCCCGGCGGGCACCTCCGGGGGCGCCAGCGCCCAGCGCAGCACGAACGTTCGCTGGGAGCCTGAGCGCCTTGACCGCGAGGCGCGCTGGGAGGCGCTCGGCGTCACCGGCGCGACGGTCTGGCTGACCGGGCTGCCCGCCTCCGGCAAGAGCACGGTGGCGGGTGCACTGGAGGAGATCCTCGTGCGCGACGGAGTCGCCGCGCTGCGCCTGGACGGCGACAACCTGCGCCACGGGCTCAACGGCAACCTGGGCTTCGATCCCGCCGACCGGGCTGAGAACGTTCGGCGGACCGCGCATGCCGCTCGGCTCCTCGCCGAGGCGGGAACGATCGCCATCGTCAGCCTGGTGAGTCCGTACACGGCGGATCGTCGCCAGGCCCGCGAGATTCACGAGCGCGACGGCATCCAGTTCGTTGAGGTGTTCGTCGACACCCCGCTGAGTGAGTGCGAGCGCCGTGACCCCAAGGGCCTGTACGCGCGGGCGCGCGCCGGTGAGCTGGAAGGGCTCACGGGCGTCGATGACCCCTACGAGTCTCCGGAGGCCCCGGAAGTGCGATTGACGCCCGGCGACCCGGGGACGGCCGTCACACTGGTGCTTGAGGCGCTGCGAGACCGCGGCATCGTCGCCTGAGCCGCGTCGCTCCGCGCCTCAGTACGGCTGGCTGGGGAAGCGGGGCCCGAGGCGGTCGTTGGCGTCCTGGGCCAGCTGGACCGCCCGCGCCGGCCAGAAGACACCGCCGGGAGGACCGCCACCGCAGCCGGAGCTGTTGCCCGGCGGATGGGTCCACAGGAACGCGTCGGCGTAGCGGAAGCCGGTGGCCGTCGTGTCCTCCGGGCCGAGGCCGCGGCCCGGCGGGTTGCAGAGGTCCTCGTTGCCGTTCCTGACCCGGTTGTGGTTGATCAGAGGCCCGTCGCCGTTGCTGGCGGTGTTGACGATGAAGTGGGCGCCGTGCGTGCGCTGCGAGATCTTCGTCGCCCAGCGAACCTCGTTGATCGTCCAGTTCTCATGGGTGTCGTTGGTGAAGAACCCGCGGATGTGGCGCACGCCGATCGCATTGAGGATCCTCGCCGTGTAGCCGACCGGGTTGCCGTCGGAGTACCCCGCCTCGATGTAGACGACCGTGTGGGGCAGCGCCTGCATCTTGTTCATCTCGTAGCGCAGGTCGGCCTCCCACTCCGGCAGGGCGTGCTGCCTCTGGACACACCGCGAGGAGCCGATGCCATCGACCTCCAGCAGGAGCACGGCCGGGCGGCGGGCGATGGCGGCCGCCATCGCATTGATCTGCCGCCGGAAGGTGGGGGTGTAGCGGCGGACCTCGCCCGGAGTCGGACAGCCCTTGAGCTGGGCGTGGAGGAAGTAGGTGTTGAAGATGGGGATCGAACCGGGATCGGCCTGCATGTTGGAGCAGAAGATCTTCTGCGTCTGGCCGAAGATGCCGGCGGGCGAGCCGCCTTCCGAATAGATGCTGATCCGCTGTGCCTGGGGCTGGGAGGCGATCTTCGACAGCTCGTCCACCTGGTGGGCAAGGGCGGGATCGGCGGCGAGCCGGGTCCCGATCGCACCTCGCGAGAGCTGCTGCTCAAACTGGCTGAAGGACTCGTTGAGCGGCATCGCCTGGGGGTTGAGGCCGACCAGCTGGGCGATCGCCTCCGCGGCCGAGCCCCGGGCCGGGCCGGGGACAAAGAAGCGCGCCCCGTTGAGCGGATCGCCACCGGGTGGGGTGGGCAGATCGAGCGGGTTGGACGGATCGCGCTTGGCCGGGAACGGGTCTCCGCACTGCTGCGCAAAGCCGGCGGCGTGACCGCGGGCATGCCGGTGGCCCCTGGTCCGGCTCAGGGCACGGGGCGCCAGGCCCAGCGACAGAGCGCCGAGGATGAGGAGTGCGAGCAGCGCAAAGCGCGCTGCTCGGAACTCAGTCGCCCCCGTGTACCCGTCGCGACCGTCCGGCAGAGCGCGCGCAATCTAGCACTGGACGCCGACGGAACGTCGGGAGGTTTCACATGTCCTGGGCCGAGTTGCGGAGCTTGAGCCAGGGTTTTCGTGGGCGATCCGGACAGATGATCGAGGCGGCTCGCGCTGCGGGCGTCGTATAGCCTCGCGGCAGCAGCTTTCGATCGCGGGGAGTGGAGAGACGATGCTCTTTGGGCAGGCACACGTCAAGAAGTACCGGGAGACGAACGGAGCCGAGGGCCACGAGTGGCAGGGCGCGACCGTCCTCATCCTCACCACCACCGGCCGTCGGTCCGGCGAGCCGCGCAGCACGCCCCTGATCTACGGCCGCGACGGTGACGACTACGTGGTGGTCGCGTCCAAGGGCGGCGACGAGGATCACCCGTCCTGGTACCTGAATCTCGTCGCCGATCCACACGTCGAGGTGCAGGTGCTGGCCGATCGCTTCGCGGCCCGGGCGCGAACGGCCACGCCTGAGGAAAAGCCACGGCTGTGGCAGGCGGCCGTCGAGCGCTGGCCGGCGTACGCCGACTACCAGCGCAAGACCTCCCGCGAGATCCCCGTCGTCATCCTCGAACGCTCCTGAGCTCCTCCGGCGACAACGCAAAGCCCTGGCGGGATCGCCGGCTGCACTTTGTGGGGATCGGCGGTGCCGGCATGAGCGGGCTGGCGCTCATCGCGGCGACGCTCGGTGCGTCGGTCACCGGCTCTGACCGCGCACCCTCCGCGTACACCGAGCGACTGCAGGAGCACGGCATCGAGCCGGTGTTCGGTCACGCCGCCGGCAACGTCCCGGACGGGGCGGAGGTCGTCTATTCGACGGCGGTTCCGGCCGACAACCCGGAGCGCCTGGCCGCGCGCACGCAGCTGCACCGCGCCGACCTGCTCGCCGAGATCGCGGGCCTGCGCCGCTGCCTGGCCGTAACCGGCACCCACGGCAAGACGACAACCTCAGCGATGGCCGTGCACGCGCTGCGCGGTGCCGGCCTGGATCCGTCCTACGTCGTCGGCGGCGAACTGCGCTCAACGGGGAGCAACGCCGGCTGGGGGTCCGGGGAGTGGATCGTCGTCGAGGCCGACGAATCTGACCGATCCCTGCTCAAGCTCTCCCCGGAGATCGCCGTGCTCACCAACGCCGAGCTTGACCATCATTCCACCTACGCCTCGCGGCTGGACCTGGAGCAGACCTTCCGCGAGTTCATGGGGCGGGCCGGTGAGCAAGCCGTCGTCTGGGATCGCCCGGAGCTACGCGCGCTGTGCCCGCCGGAGGCCGTCGCCTATGACGCCGCCGACGCCGAACTGGATGCCGGCGGCTCGCGCTTTGCCTGGCACGGCGTCACCGTGCGGCTGTCGGTGCCCGGCGCGCATAACGCGATCAACGCCGCCGGTGCGCTCACGGCCTGCGCCCTGGCCGGTGCCGACCGCGAGCGGGCGGCGGCCGCGCTCGCGGATTTCCGCGGCGCCCGGCGCCGGATGGAACGGGTGGGGGAGACGCCTCGCGGAGCCGTCGTCTACGACGACTACGCCCACCATCCGACCGAGGTCGCGGCCGCCATCGCCGCGGCCCGCACGCTCGCTCCGCGGCGCCTCGTGGCGGTCTTTCAGCCGCACCTCTACTCGCGCACCCGCGCGCTGGCGCACGCCTTTGGAGCGGCTCTGGCCGCTGCCGACGCCGTCGCGGTACTCCCCGTATATCCCGCGCGCGAGCGCGCCGAGGATTTCCCGGGGGTGAGCGGCCGTCTGGTGGCCGAGGCGGCCGCGGACGCCCCCGGCCGCAGGCGTCCGGTGGCGTGGCTGCCGGGGTTCGATCAGGCGCGGGCGTTCCTGGCCGAGGACCTGCGCTCCGACGATCTATGCCTGATGATGGGCGCCGGCGACATCGACACGCTGGCTCGCTCGCTGACCGGCTGATTCGGTCGGTGAGGTCGTGGCGGGGGGGCCAGGTTTCTCCGCCGGCCGGCGTCAGCCGGGGCGCCCTTTACTCTGGCCCCCGCATGCCAGCCCTCGGCGAGGACGTCAGCGGCGATTGCCTGCGGATTGAGGTAGGGGTCCCTGGATCCGGGTCGAACCTGCTCGTAGCGGACTCCGCCGTCCGTGGACGCGACTTGAAACTCGACCAGCAGCTCAGCCAGATTGCGGTGCCCGGCACCCGCCTCCGGTGCGGGGGCGGCAGCCGCATGCCCGCCGGGCGCGGAGCGGTCGCCGTTCCCCACCTCATCGCTGACGGGAACCGGCGATGACCGGCTCCACCCGCACGCAGACCGCGCCCCCTCGCCGGGGGGCTGCGGCACCGCCACGACGCGGCCGGGCGATGCCCCGCCCGTCGATTGGCCGCCGGCTCCCGCGGCCGGGGCTGCGCGGCGTGGGCATCCTGCTGGCGCTCGTCGCCCTGGCCGGCGGGGGCTTTTTGTGGTTTCGCACGTCATCGCTGGTCGCCGTCCGCCAGGTGAGGATCACCGGGGTCAGCGGCCCCGACGCCGCCCGGATCCGATCCGCACTGAGAAACGCCGCCCATGGGATGACGACGCTCGACGTCAGGATGGGCGCCCTGCGCACCGCGGTCCAGCCCTACCCGGTCGTCAAGCACCTGCGGGTCAGCACCGGCTTCCCGCACACGATGCGGATCGACGTCATCGAGCAGGTGCCGGTCGCCGTCGTCTCCGACGCGGGACATCAGGTTCCGGTCGCGGCCGACGGGACGCTGCTGCATGACGCCTCGCTCAACGGTCCGCTGCCGACGATCGCCCTCACCGTTCCGCCCGGAGGCACGCACATCGACGGCTCCGGGAGGACGGAGGTCCGCCTGCTGGCCGCTGCGCCGTACGCGCTGCTCGCCAAGATCGCGCAGGCCGCGACCGATCCCGTCCACGGCCTGGTGGCCACTCTGCGCAACGGCCCCAAGATCTATTTCGGCCCCCCATCGGATCTGGCTGCCAAATGGACGGCGGCCGCCGCCGCGCTCGCCGCGCCCAGCTCGGATGGCGCCGCGTACATCGACGTCACCGTCCCGTCGCGCCCCGCCGCCGGAACCGGCTCAGACACCGCCTCCTCCGCATCGACGAGTGGCTCAACAGCGAGCGGCTCGACCGCCCCCGCCCCGGCGGTATCCGGGTCCACGGGAGGAGGGTAAAGCTCAGCTAGAGGGTTACCCTGGCCCATCGAGCAACTCTCCGCTATTGTCGAGAGTTCGGCGATCTGCAACGATCGTTGCGGGAGCGTGCGCTGCGTTGACTTCGCGCATCGTCAGGCCCTAACGTGCCAAACTGGCTACGAGGCACAGGCCTGGCCGAAACCTTCAACCCTAACTAGAGGGTCGGACGAATCTCATGGAAAGCGGAAGTTATCTGGCAGTCATCAAGGTCGTCGGCGTCGGCGGCGGCGGGACCAACGCCGTCAACCGGATGGTCGACGCGGGGCTGCGTGGCGTCGAATTCGTCGCCTGCAACACGGACGCGCAGGCGCTGGCGATGTGCGATGCCGACATCAAGCTGAACATCGGACACGAGCTGACCAAGGGCCTGGGCGCGGGGGCGAATCCCGATGTCGGCCACGGCGCCGCAGCCGAGTCGCGCGATGACATCAAGGAGGCGCTGAAGGGCGCCGACATGGTGTTCGTCACGGCCGGCGAGGGCGGCGGGACCGGCACGGGAGCGGCTCCGGTCATCGCCGAGATCGCCAAGAACGAGATCGGTGCCCTCACCGTCGGCGTCGTCACCCGCCCGTTCGCGTTTGAGGGAACCCAGCGCGCCCGCCAGGCGGCCGAGGGGATCCAGCGCCTGCGTGAGAACGTCGACACGCTCATCGTCATCCCCAATGAGAAGCTGCTGACGATCGTCGAGCGCCGCACCACGATCCTCGACGCCTTCCGGGAGGCCGACAACGTTCTGCGTCAGGGCGTCCAGGGCATCACCGACCTCATCACCATCCCCGGCCTCATCAACCTTGACTTCGCCGATGTGCGGACGATCATGCATGAGGCCGGAAGCGCGCTCATGGGCATCGGCACCGCGGCCGGCGAGAACCGCGCCGCCGAGGCCGCCAAGATCGCCATCTCCTCGCCGTTGCTGGAGGAGTCGGTGGAGGGAGCGACCGGCATCCTGCTCAACATCACCGGCGGGCATGACCTCGGCCTGTTCGAGGTCAACGAGGCGGCCGAGATCGTGCAGAGCGCGTCGGACTCCAACTCCAACATCATCTTCGGCGCGGTCATCGACGACACCCTCGGCGACGAGGTTCGCGTGACCGTGATCGCCACCGGCTTTGACCACGGCCGCGGACCGAGCACGGCCCGGGAGACGACCCGTCGCGAGCGGCGCGACCGCGACGTGACGATGGACGATCGCCAGCGCTCCTCGCTGGAGATCTCCGACGACGAGATCGACATCCCGTCGTTCCTCAAAGATCGTTAGTCCTGCGGGACCGTTAGGGTTCCCCGCCCATGCCCGCGGCGCTCATCACCGGAATCACCGGCCAGGACGGCTCGTACCTGGCCGAGCTCCTCTTGGAGAAGGGGTACGAGGTGCACGGCATGGTCCGCCGGTCATCGACCGAGAAGTTTGAGCGCATCGAGCACCTGCGGGACCGGGTGACCCTGCATCAGGCCGACCTGCTTGACCACCGGTCCCTGGTCGACGCACTTCGCTCCGCTCAGCCGAGCGAGATCTACAACCTGGCGGCCATGTCCTTTGTCGCCGTCTCCTGGATCCAGCCGACGCTGACCGCCGAGTTCACCGGCGTGGGCGTGACCCGGATGCTGGAGGCAGTGCGCGAGGTCTGCCCGGACGCCCGCTTCTACCAGGCGTCCTCCAGCGAGATGTTCGGCAAGGTGCGCGAGGTCCCGCAGACCGAGCAGACCCCGTTCTACCCGCGCTCCCCGTACGGCGTGGCCAAGGCCTACGGCCACTTCATCACGGTCAACTACCGCGAGTCCTACGACCTGCACGCGACGAGCGGGATCCTGTTCAACCACGAATGTCTAGTTTCCAGTGCTCCGCTCTTGGTCCGCCAGGACGGCATCGTCAAGGTGGTGACGCCCCCGGATCTCGTCCCGCTCGTGCGCGAGGGGCGGAGCGTGCAGTCCTTCACTCCGGAGCGGCTGCTGGAAATCTGGGACGGCGAGAGCTGGACGGAGATCACCGCCATCACCGCCACCCGCCGACGGGCGACCGACCCGGACCACCGGCTGCTCTCGGTTGAGGCCCGGGGCGGGATCGTGCAGACGACGGCACACCATCACATGCTCGATGCCGATCGCGACATTCTGCGCGCGGACGAGGTGGAGGTCGGATCTCGCCTGGCCCTTGCTGACGCGTGGCCGGAATCGCAGGACTGGACGTCGATCACGCCGGAGATGGCCGAGTTCCTTGGGTTGATCGTCGCCGATGGCTACGTCCCATCGCACGCGCCGTTTGAATACGTCGATTTCGCCAACAACGACGAATGGCTGCGGCTCCGGGTAACTCAGCTGTGGTCCAAGCTCTTCCTGGGGCGCGCGCGCGGCACCCAGGGGAAGTCCGGCTGGAATCCTGAGGCCACAGTCGAGCATGTCCGGTTGACCGGGGCTCCCGGGGTGAACGCGTGGCTGCGGGAGCAGCTGTACACCCGGACAGGCCTCAAGCAGGTTCCACCGCTTGTCCTCAACGCCGACGCCCCCGCCCGGCAGGCGTTCCTGGAGGGCTACTACGCCGGCGACGGCCTGAAGCGGG
>DASSZQ010000109.1:0-3581 GCA_035702755.1 Solirubrobacteraceae bacterium
GTGCTGGCGGTCTGCGCCGACGTGCCCCGGCGGCTGCCCGGCCTGCAGGCCCGGACCGGCGGCTTCACGCTGGCCGGTTACGCCCGGCTGGAGCGCGATCCGTCGCTCGCCGCCGGTTATCCGCACCTCGTCGCCCTTGACCCGCCCGCCGGGCGATGCGCCGAGGGGGCGCTGCACGCCGGCGAGGGGGTGACCCTGCTGGCCTGGGGCGCCCCTGAGCTACGCTTTGCTGAGCAGATACTTGAGTTGGAGTACGGACTCCGTACTTCGCTCGCCGCCCTCTACCGAGCCCTGCGGGCCCGGGGGACGGCGGCCGGCGAGGAGCTCGAGCGCCTGCTCCGCGGCGACGGTCCGCACGGTCGTTCGGCCCAATTGGCCGGCCGGCTCGTACGGGTGCTGGCGGAGCTGGAGCTCGTCAGCCTCGACCGGGATCTGCCGGCCCTCGCGATCGCGAGCCGGGAGCCGACGGCACTCGAGCGCTCGCCCTCGTTCCGGGTCTATTCGCAGCGATACGAGGACGGGAAGAGATACCTGAGCAGCGCAAGACATCGAGCCGGCGTCTGAGCCGGGCCATCGGGCGGGGGGATTCCGTCGCCAACGGCGCCGCGCCCAAATCCGGCAAGGACGCCCCGGCGCGCGACGGGGACGCCTCCTCGGCCGTGCTCGCCGGCGACCGGCCGAAGGTCGATGGCCTCCCCGGCGCCCCCGAGCACGCTCCCGTCCAGCGCCCTGACCTCTCCGAGTCCGAACAGCGGCTGCTCGGCGACCTGTTCGCGATCGTGGAGGAGCACGCCGACCAGGCGCTGCCGATCGACCGCGCGCGGGTGGAGGCCGCCTTCGCCTACGCGTGCGTCCACCACGCCGACCAGCGGCGCCTCTCCGGCGAGGAATTCATCAGCCACCCGGTGGGGGTGGCCAAGATCTGCGCCGGCATGCGCCTGGACACCGAGACTCTGTGCGCCGCCCTGCTCCACGACACCGTGGAGGACACCAGCGCCTCGCTGGAGGAGGTCGCCGCCACGTTCGGCGAGGAGGTGGCCGGGCTCGTCGACGGCGTCACCAAGCTGACCGGGCTCACCTTCCAGTCGCGCGACGAGGCCCAGGCCGAGAACTACCGCAAGATGGTCGTGGCGATGGCGTCGGACATCCGCGTCATCCTCATCAAGCTCGCCGACCGCCTGCACAACATGCGCACGATCTCGGCCATGTCGAAGCCCAAGCAGCTGGAGAAGGCGCGCGAGACGCTCGACATCTACGCGCCGATCGCGCATCGCCTCGGCATCCACGCCATCAAGTGGGAGCTTGAGGACCTCGCCTTCCAGACGCTCCATCCCCGCAAGTACAACGAGATCAAGGGACTGGTGGCCCAGCAGCGCGGCGAGCGCGAGCGTTACGTCAACGAGGCCGGCGCCATCGTCGCCAAGGAGCTGGCGGAGCTCGGCATCCACGCCGACATCTCCGGGCGGGCCAAGCACTTCTACTCCATCTACGCGAAGATGACGAAGAAGGGACGGGAGTTCAACGAGATCTATGACCTGACGGCGATGCGGGTGATCGTCGACTCGGTCAAGGACTGCTATGGCACCGTCGGCGTCATCCACTCCCTGTGGAAGCCGCTGCCCGGGCGCTTCAAGGACTTCATCGCCATGCCGAAGTTCAACATGTACCAGTCGCTGCACACGACGGTGATTGGGCCGGAAGGGCGCCCGCTGGAGATCCAGATCCGCACCCGCGAGATGCACGACCTCGCCGAGTTTGGGATCGCCGCCCACTGGATGTACAAGGAGGGCGCCAACCGCCCGGAGGCGCTGCGCAACGGCGGCGACTCCGACGGCAAGCTCAAGTGGCTGCGCTCGCTCATGGACTGGCAGCAGGACACCGCCGATCCCCGCGAGTTCATGGAGACCCTGAAGGTCGACCTGTTCGAGGACGAGGTGTTCGTCTTCACCCCCAAGGGTGAGGTCAAGTCCCTGGCCGCCGGGTCAACTCCGCTTGACTTCGCCTACGAGATCCACACCGACGTCGGGCACCGGTGCGTGGGGGCGAAGGTCAACGGCAAGATCGTCCCGCTCTCCTACCAGCTGCGTTCCGGCGACATCGTTGAGGTTCTGACCTCCAAGCGGGAGCGCGGACCCTCGCGCGACTGGCTGGCGCTGGTCAAGACGACCCGGGCGCGCAACAAGATCAAGGCCTGGTTCAAGGCCGAGTCGCGCAAGGACACCGAGCACACCGGCCGCGAGCTGCTCCAGGAGGCGCTGCGCAAGCAGGGCCTGCCGGCCCAGAAGCTCGTCGGCTCCCCGCTGCTCGCCGACGTCATCCGGGAGATGGGCTTCCGCAAGGCCGATGACTTTTACATCGCCCTCGGCGGGGCCAAGATCTCGGCCACCACCGTCGTCAACAAGGTCATGCAGCGCCTCAAGCAGGGCGAGGCCGCCGAGTCAGAGCCGACCGCGGCCGACGACCTGCTTCAGACCCACCGGCGGCGCAGCCGGCCCACCACCTCGTCCTCGCGCTACGGGATCTCGGTGGAGGGCATCGACGAGGTCATGCTCCGCCTGGCCAAGTGCTGCCGACCCGTGCCGGGGGATCCGATCGTCGGCTACATCTCCCTGGGCCGGGGGATCACCATCCACCGCGAGGACTGCCCCAACGTCGCCGTGCTGCGCAAGGACCCGGATCGTTTCACCACCGTCTCCTGGGACGGCGACGCCGAGACCTCCTTCCGGGTCGAGATTGAGGTTGACGGCTGGGACCGCCACCGGCTTCTGGAGGACATGTCGCGGACGTTCGCCGAGGCCGGCATCAACATCCTCGATGCCCACTGCACCGTCAACCACCCCATGGTCAAGAACCGGTTCGTGGTGGAGGTCGGCGACACCCGCACCCTGGACCAGGCGATCAACCGCCTGCGCAACATCGACGCCGTCTTCGACGCCTACCGCGTCACCCCCGGCGCCGGATGATCGCGTCCCGGTGGCTCCCCGCGGCCGCCGGACCGGCCCGGACCTGACCGGCGGACGGGCCCGGGCGGCGACGCCCGCGGGGGACGCTCGGTCGGCGGATCCGGACGTTCCCGGGCCCCCAGCGACTCCGGCACCGGCTTTCGTCCGTCACCGGGGCTCGGCGGAGCGGCTGGCGGCTGCTCCCGCGCGCCCGGACTGGGGTCGGCGCGGGGCGGTGCGGCTGGCGGCTGCGCCCGGGCGTCCGGACTGGGGTCGGCGCGGGGCGGTGCGGCTGGCGGCTGCTCCCGCGCGCCCGGACTGGCCCCGGCGCGGGACGGGGGCGTCACCCGCACCCGCCGCACCTGGGCGCTGGGCAGCTTGGACAGGATCACGGCCTCGCCCGGCTCGAGCGTCTTGATCTCATTGGGGTGCACGAGGTAGCGCTCGACCGGGCGCCGAGTCCCGCGCGGACCGCCGCCGGATGAGAACAGGCCACGAACGTACTCCGTCTCCTCCCAGACGCGCTCGGTGCCCGCCATCTGGGCGATCATCTCGGCTGAGCCGGGAACGTCCTGGCGGTGGATGATCTTGACCCCCACAATGCCGAGCACCTGCTCGGCAAAGCCGCGGCCGGCCCGC
>DASSZQ010000216.1:0-4626 GCA_035702755.1 Solirubrobacteraceae bacterium
ACGGCGGCCCCCATCGACTCCAGGCGGACGAGCAGCCGCTCCCACAGGTCGGCCACCCCGGCCGGATCCGGCGGCACGAGCGTAAGCTGCGGGCACCGCGCCAGCGCCTCCCCCAGGCGCATCCCCGGATGAAGCCCAAACGCCTCAGCGGCCAGGGAGACCTCGCCGATCTGCTGCGCCCCTCCGGGCTCCGGCGCCAGCGCCACCGGGCTCTGCAGGAGCTCGCCTCGCTCTCCCAGAGCGGTGGTGAGGGCAAAGCGCGGGACGAGAACACAGACGATCATGCGAACGTATGTTCCCACATCCCGCGGACGGCTCCACCCCGGAGTCATGTCCCTGACGCACCGCTCCCCGGACCCCGGATTTCGTCCGGGGCGTCCTTCACGATGCCCCACCCGTGCCCACGCCGAGAACCCGCACCAACCGCTCCCCCCTGCGCGCCTGGCAGACCCGGGCGCTCGCGGCCATGGACCGGTGGGAGGCCGGCCCGCCCGCCCCGTTCCTCGTCTCGGCCGCTCCCGGAGCGGGCAAGACGCGCCCCGCGCTTGAGTTCGCGCGCGCCCAATTGGAGTCCGGGGCCGCGGCCGCCGTCGTCATCGCCTGCCCCACGGCACCGCTGACCCGCCAGTGGGCCCGGGCCGCTCATGACCTCGGACTCGATCTCGCCCCGGACTGCGACTCCCCCCGCCCGCCCAGCGGCTTTCACGGAGTGTCGGTCACCTACGCCCGGATCGCCAAATCGCCGCGCCGTTGGGCCGGCGCACTGCCCCGCCGGACGCTGGTGGTCGCCGACGAGGCCCACCATCTCGGCGAGGAGCTCTCCTGGGGCGTTGGCTTCTCGCGCGCGTTTGAGGCCTCCGAGCGCTGGCTGCTGCTGTCCGGGACTCCGTTTCGCTCCGACGCCACCCCCATCCCCGGCGTCAGCTACGACGCCGACGGCGTGGCCGAGCCGGACGTCTCCTACACATACGCCGAAGCCGTGGGCGACGGGGTCTGTCGCCCGGTGTGCTTCGTCGCCTACGACGGCTCGCTGTCCTGGCGCAGCGGCGACGACGTGATCGAGTCCAGCTTTGAGACGGTGCTCTCCACCCGCGAGGCGAGCCGCCGCTACCGAACGGCCATCTCCACCGAACTGCCGGACGGGCTGCCACGGATCCTCAAGGAGGCCGACAACAAGCTGAAGAGCCTGCGTGAGGAGGGCCACCGGGACGCCGGTGGCCTTGTCGTGGCCGCCGACTCCGAGCACGCGCGGCGGATCGCCAAGCTGCTGCGCGAGGCCACCGGGCGCGTCCCCGTCGTCGTGCTCCACGCCGAGCAGCGCGCCGCCGCCAAGCTGGCGGCGTTCACCACCTCCACCGATCCCTGGATCGTCGCCGTCAACATGGTCTCCGAGGGCGTCGACATCCCCCGGCTGCGCGTGGGGGTGTACGCCACCGCGGCCAAGACGCCGCTCATCTTCCGGCAGATCGTGGGGCGCTTCGTCCGCACCATTCCCGGGCGGCCGGTCGCGCCGAGCTGGCTCTACGTGCCCGCCGATCCCGTCCTGCGCGACCACGCGGCGACCATCGAGCAGGAGCTGCGGGGGTCTTTGCGCAAGCGCAGTGAGGCCGACGAGTTCGCACTTGACGAGCAGGAGGAGCGGCGCCAGACCGAGCGGACCGAGGCGCCGGAGTTCGTGCCCCTCAGCGCCGACGTGATGGCCCAGATGACGCTGTTCGGCTCCCCGGAGCCGGTGACGGTCGCGCCCAGCCCGGCGGCCGCCCGGTGGGTGACGGCCATGGCCGAGCCGGACGGCGGCACCGACCCGCGCGTCACCCGGACCGCCCCGGGCCGCGCCGGCCCGCAATCCTCACCGCCGGCGCCTGACGACACCCCCCGGGAGATCCCCGCCTTCGAGCGCCGCGCGCAGCTGCGCGACGAGCGCCACCGCCTCGTCTCCGAGGTCCGCCGCCGCGACGGGACCAGCCACCGGGAGATCAACGCCTGGCTGAACCGCACGCTCGGCATCACCAGCGTTGAGCAGGCGACGCTCGCCGACCTTGAGCGCTCGGTCGAGCTGCTGGTCGGCAAGCTCAGCCGCCGGCGCTGACTGAGACCCACCCCCTCCGGGGTAGGCCGGTTACCGATGGACGCACCCCGGCGGCTGGCTATATCCTCGCCGCGGGACTCACGAGAGAAGAGGGGCTGGCCATGACACCGGACATCACCGAGCTCGCCGCCGACAGCATCCGCACGCTGCGGGCGTTCACCCAACGGATCCCGGTCGCCGGCGGACTCCTCGCCCAGTCGTTGCACGACGCGGTCAAGGGCCATCCGGTGCTCATCACCGGCGCCTCGTCCGGCATCGGCGAGCGCACGGCACTGGAGATCGGCAAGGCAGGCGGCACCGTCCTGCTCGTCGCCCGGACCCGGGAGAAGCTGGAGGAGGTCGCCGTGCAGGTGCGCGAGCTCGGCGGCACCGCCCACGTCCATCCGTGCGACCTCACCGACACCGACGACATCGACCGGATGGCCAACGAGGTGCTCGACACCCACGGTCACGTCGACATCCTCATCAACAACGCCGGCAAGTCGATCCGCCGCTCCGTCGACCGCTCCTATGACCGGTTCCACGACTACCAGCGGACGATGGCGCTGAACTACTTCGCTCCGGTCAAGCTCATCCTCAACCTGCTGCCGGTGATGCGCGAACGCCGGACCGGCCACATCATCAACATCTCGACGATCGGCCTGCAGGTCAACACCCCGCGGTTCGCCGCCTACCTGGCCTCCAAGGCCGCGCTTGACGCCTTCTCCCGGTCGATCAGCCCGGAGATCATCGGCGACGGCGTCCACGTCACCACGGTGTACATGCCGCTCGTGCGCACGCCGATGATCGCGCCGACCAAGGCCTATGACCGCCTGCCGGTGGCGAGCCCGCAGGAGGCGGCGGAGATGGTCTGCGAGGCGATCCGCAAGCGGCCCAAGCGCATCGCCACCACGCTCGGCAGCCTCGGCCAGCTGACCTACGCGATCGTGCCCGGCGCTCAGGACCTCGTGGTCAACCGTGCCTATCAGCTGTTCCCGGAGAGCGGCGAGCCGGTCAGCCCGCGGCGGGAAGTCGAGCGGCGGGCGTTCGCGCAGGCCACGCGCGGCGTGCACTGGTGACGCCCAGCACGCCACGCCACCCCGCCGGATGGGGTCCTGGACCCATGGCGCTCCGGATGGGTCCATGCGAGGCTGCGATCATGCTCTCACGTGAGCGGACACAACGCCGGCAAGGCCGCATTGTCCTGAGCGGGCGCGGCGCCGTCGCGCTGGCCCTGCTGGCTGCATTCGTGGCGCCGGGCGTGGCCGGCGTCGTCATGGCGCTCCTGTAGCCGCGATCCGGGGGTAGCCGACGGCCACGATGTACAGAGGGGCGTGATCGCCGGGCAGCCGCAGGCTCTGGGCGAGACGCCGATCGTCGAAGGCGCCGATCGGCACCGCCGAGAGGCCAGTGGCGACGGCCTGCAGCAGGATGTTCTGCGCGGCATGGCCGGCCTCAAGCTGCACGTAGCGGCGCCCTCGGGCTCCGTACTTCTTCACCGTCCGGGCGTACACCGCCGTGATCACAATCACGAGTGCCGCCGTGGCCACCGCCGGCTGATGCAGGGCGGCGGCGGCCGCCTCGGCGCGAACGTCCGTGGGGGCGAGGAGCTCGGTCCGGTGCCCGTCAGGGCGGTAATGGCGGTATGCCGTCGGCGTGAGGAGATAGAGCTCAAGCGGATAGAGAGCGCCCGCCGACGGAGCCGTCCGCCCTCCCCAGGCCGCCGTGACCCCCTGCGCGGCCCAGAGCAGCCCGGAGATCTCCGACTCGGTCAGGGGCTGACGAGTGAATTGACGATGCGAGCGCCGGTTCGTCAGCGCCGCCTGAAGCGAGCCGGACGCGGGCGACCGCGGAGGCGGGAGCGTCTGGACCTGCCGCACCGGCAACGTGGACGTCGTCCGCCCGCATCCGCCGGCCAGCGTTCCCGTCGCGCCGAGCAACGCACCGGCCCCAGCGTTGACGACAAAGCGGCGGCGGGTCAGGCGCTCGTTCGCGCCGCGGGCTGCCGCGGTGTCCTTGGCAACAAGGTCCATCGCCCTCCGGGTCGGCGCGCCCCCTGAATGGGCGGGCGACGTCATGGCCGCGGCGGCGTCGGAGCCAGGGAAGGTCCCCTCCCGGATGGCGGGGGCACGATCAGCGTCGTCGCTCACTCCCGGATCGTCCTGCGCGGCGCCTGGCGCGACATCAGGGCGCTTGAGGAGGGATCGCTGAGGCGGACTACCGAGGCGTTCGGCGGGTCGCGCTCAGTCCGCCATCAGCGCCGCAAACGCGTCGGCGCCCACGTTGCCTCCGGACAGCACCACCCCCACCCGCTGCGCAGACACCTCCACCCGCCCGGCGAGCACCGCGGCCAGGGCGCTGGCACCGCTGGGCTCCACCACCAGCTTCATCCGCTCAAACAGCAGCCGCATCGCCGCCACGATCTCCCCATCCGAGACCGTGACCACCTGATCGACCCGCTGACGGATGACCGGCCAGGTCAGCTCCCCCGGCGCCGGCGTCTGCTGGCCGTCGGCGATCGTGCGCCCCACCGTCACCCGCTCCCGGCGACCGGAGGC
>DASSZQ010000316.1:0-18680 GCA_035702755.1 Solirubrobacteraceae bacterium
GAACGTTGAGTTGAACGCGATGAACATGGTCCAGAAGTGGATCTTGGCCAGCCGCTCGTTGAACTTGTAGCCGGTCATCAGCGGGCCCCAGTAGTAGATCGCGGCGAAGATCGTGAAGATCAGCCCGCCCATGATCGTGTAGTGGAAGTGGGCCATCGAGAAGAAGCTTCCGTGCGTCGTCACGTCGCTGGGGACGTCTGACAAAAACACGCCGGACAGACCGCCGAACAGGAAGTTGAACATCCACGCCAGGCAGAACAGCATGGGCACCGTGAACCGGATTCGTCCCCGCCACATCGTCCCCATGGCGCACAGGAAGGCGAAGCCGGTGGGCAGCGAGATGAGCTCGGTGGACAGCATGAAGAACGGGCGCAGATCGGCGTTCATCCCGCTGACGAACAGGTGGTGCTGCCACACAAAGAAGCTGAGCACGGCGACGCCCAGCATGCCGGCGACGGCGAGGCGGTAGCCCCACAGCGGCTTGCGGGAGAAGACGGGCAGCAACTCCAGCACCGTTCCGAAGCCGGGGAGGGCGACGATGTAGACCTCCGGGTGGCCGAACACCCAGAACAGGTTCTGCCACAGATAGGCGCTGCCGCCGTTGGAGGCGATGTAGAAGCCGGTCTGGATGGTGCGGTCAAAGGACCCCATGAGCAGCGCGGCCAGAAGCATCGGCGCGGCGAGCATCATGAGCAGCGCGGTGGCGAGGATGCCCCAGACGAAGATCGGCAGCCGCGTCCAGGTCATGCCCGGGGAGCGCATGACGATGATCGTCACCAGCATGTTGAAGCCGAGCAGCGACATCGAGATACCGACGAGTGCGAAGAAGGCGATGTAGGCGTCATAGCCGGCCGCGCCCTCGTCGCCGAGCGGCTGATATCCGGTCCAGCCGGTCTGGAAGCCACCGAAGAAGACCGTCGTGATGAGCACGACGCCGGCAGCCATCAGCAACCAGAACGTGAACGACTCGATCCGCGGGAATGCCATCCGGCGCGTGCCGATCATCAGCGGCACCAGGTAGTTGGCGAGCGGCCCCAGCACCCCGGAGGTCATCATCCCCATCATCATGGCCCCGTGCAGGCCGACCAGCGACAGGTACGTGTTGGGGTTGAAGACGTGGACGTTGGGCTGCAGCAGCTCGGTGCGGATGAGCATCGCGTTGAGCCCGGCGATCAGGAAGAAGAAGCCGATCCCCACCAGGTACTGGAGGGACACGACCTTGTGATCGGTGCACAGGCGGAAGTACCGGGCGATGCCCTCGCCCTCACTCTCGTGCTCGGCCAGCGACGGCGGATGGCCCATCATCCGGCGCACCGGGTAGTTGAGGAAGCCCAGCCCGCCCAGGAAGCCGACCACGCCGAAGAAGTAGCCGAGGAAGATGGCGATGTCGTTCTGCCCCGCCTCCTCAGCGAAATACGTGATGCTGGGGGCGTTGATCGACGCGCCGATCACGTGGCCGATGATGTAGCCGACGATCGCGCCGATGATCCCGGTGAACAGGTTGAAGCCGATCAGCGCGCGCCATCCGCGGCGCGGTGCGGCCGAGATCGCTACTGCGCTCATCCGCCTCTCCTCGTGGGCTCAGGTGCATAGGTCAAGGAATACGGCGGGAGCTGCTTGGTGATGGGGGCGTACTGCTGCTCACGCGCGGAGATCCAGGTGGCAAATTGGCTCGGAGCGACGACGCGGCCGGTGTCGAACATGTAGCCGTGCCAGACGCCGCACAGCTCGGCGCAGCGAACCTGGAAGGTCATGGGGCTCTTGGTCGTCACGTAGGCGACGTTGTCCACCTGCGGGTTGGCGTCGGCCTTGACGCCGAGCTCATAGGCCCAGAAGGAGTGGATCACGTCCAGCGAGGTCACGTGGAACTCGATCAGCTTGTTGGCCGGGAGCTCCAGGGTGTCGGTCTCCACGCCGCCGTAGGACGGGTAGCGGTAGGTGAACCGCCACTGCTGGGCGATCACCTGGACCTGAAGCGGTTTGGTGGTGCTCGCCTCCGCCGGCGCGGCGATTGGGTTCGGCCCCTGACCACCGCCGGAGCCGTCGATGAGCATCCGGATCGTGCCGTAGGCGGCGAGGAACAGGACGAGGCCGGTGGTGATGACCAGCCACCACGTCTGCATCTGGGCGTTGCCGCGGATGGGCGGGCCGTCGACGACCACGTCAGGGTCGCGCTCACGGAAGTTGATGATCGCGTACAGCATGAAGACCAGGACCGCGGTGGCCACCGGCGTGGCGGTCGCCAGCAGGACGGTGTTGTCGACGACCTGGCCGTGGGACTCAACCGTGCCGTTGCCCGGCGGCATGCCCGGCGCCAGCACCCAGATGACGAGCGGCAGCATGATGACGGTGGCGACCGCCCACCAGATGACCAGCCGCCGCCAGTGATTGACCTCGCTCATCCCCTCCGCCTCAGACGACCTTGATGAATCCGTCCATGTACCCGACGGTCTGCATCGGGCCACCGAATCCGTAGATGTAGCCGGCCGCGCAGGGCACGAAGCACTGCCAGCGGAACAGGCCCGGCTTGCCGGTCCGGATCTTGAACGTGATCGTGTTGTGATCCTGGCTCAGCGAGCACGGAGCGTTGCCGCACGGGTTCTTGGCGTTGTCGGAGATGCCCTGCAGCGGGACGGTGACGCCGAGCTCCGGGATGGCGAAGATGTGCGACGCGTTATCCGGGTTGATCGCCTGGGTCGGCTTGCCGTTGAGCAGGAAGTTGCCGCCGACCGTGCCGGACGCCTGGGCGATGAACGGGTTGCGCAGGCCGGAGTTGCCGTCGTACTGGTAGATCGTAACCGTCACCACCGAGTTGGCCGGGACCGTGTAGGTGGTCGCGTGGACCCAATGCTGCGAGCTGGCGTTGACCGAGTAATAGGAGACCCAGGTCGGATGCGGGTCGTTGGTCTCGGCGGACGCCACCGTCGCGATGTACAGGTGCGCCCCCGCCGGCGTCTGCTGAGCGGCCGCCGTGGGTGGCTGATTCACACCCCAGATGCCGACGTACAGCCCGAAACCGACGCAGAAGAGGACGAGGACGGTGATTACCGTCCAAAGCCTCCGTGCCGCAGCGCTCATAGAACCCTCTCCATCTCCGCCGCGCAACCTATGACACCAGGCCCCGGGAGCGCAAGGCCAGATGACGGCGATGTCATTTGCGGGTCATTTGTAAGTCATGCGTAAGAAGCGATATGTTCCCGGGCGGGAGAGAAGGGATGCTGAACGATGCGCATGCTCGTAGTTGAGGACGAGACACGAATTGGCGCGTTTCTGGCGCGCGCCTTCGAGGCCGAAGGATTCACCGTCGACGTGGTCGGCGACGGCGTGCAGGGCCTTTCCCGCGCGCTCACCGGCAGCTACGACCTGGTGATCCTCGACCTCCTGCTTCCCGGCCTGGACGGCCTGGAGGTGCTGGCCCGGCTTCAGCAGCAGCGGCCCCAGCTGCCGGTGCTCATCGTCTCGGCCCGCGGCGATCTCGCCACCAAGCTGCGCGGGTTTGAGCTCGGTGCCGTCGACTACCTGGCCAAGCCGTTCTCCCTGGAGGAGCTGCTCGCGCGCACGCGCGTACAGGTGCGCCGAGCGCGAGGCGCGGACACCACCGGGACGACCCTGCAGGTCGGCCGCCTGGTGCTCGACATCCCCCGGCGGCGGGCGAAGATCGGTGACGCCGCCGTCGACCTGCACGACCGCGAGTTCCGCCTCCTGCACTTCCTGATGCTGCACGCGGGCGAGGTCGTCAGCCGCCAGCGGCTGCTCTCGGAGGTCTGGGGCTTTGACTTTGACCCCCGCAGCAATGTCGTCGACGTGTGCGTGCGACGACTGCGCCGGCAGCTCGGCCCCGATGCCCCCATCGAGACCGTCCGCAACGCCGGCTACCGGGCCGCCGCGTGAGCCGTGCGCTGATCCGCCGCTACGGCGTCGAGCTGGGGTGGGGGCTGTTCGCCGCCGCCAACTACGCGGCGATGATCAAATGGCCGAGCTGGGAGACGATCCCGTTTCACTTCGTCTGGATCAGCCTGACCATCGTCTACGGCTTCCGGGTGTGGCCGCAGCGGGCGACGCTCATCGTGCTGGGATGCGTGATGGCGGCCACGGCGGGATCGATCGGGCTCGATGCCTTCCACGGGCTCCAGCTGTGGGGCGAGCTGTTTGAGGTGCCGCTGATGGCGGCCATGTTCCTGGCCATGGTCTGGCACGCCCAGCGGCGGGTCGAAGCGCTGCACATCGCCGAGCGCACCGCCGACGAGCGCCGCTCCCTGCTGGAGCGCCAGGAGCGCTTCATCCACGACGCCTCCCACGAGCTGCGCACCCCCCTGACGATCGCCCGCGGGCATCTGGAGCTGCTGCGCAACCTGGATCCGGACGCCCAGGAGGTGGAGGTGGCCCTCGACGAGCTGCGGCGGATGGACGAGATCGTCGAACGGCTGCTGGTGCTGGCGCGCGTCGGCCAGCCGGACTTTGTGCTCAGCTCCCGGGTCGATCTGGAGCCGCTGCTGGAGGACGTCTTCATGCGCTGGTCCGGAGTGGCCCCGCGGGCCTGGCGCCTTGGCCCGGTCGCCTCCGGGAGCGTGACCGCGGACCCGGAACGGCTGCGGACCGCGCTGGACGCGCTGATCGAGAACGCGGTCAAGTACACGCGTCCGCACGAGGCGATTGAGCTGCGCGCGCGGCGGATCGGGCCTGAGGTGGCGATCGAGGTCCAGGACGAGGGGTGCGGCGTCCCGGCCGAGGCCCTGGGCCGGATCTTTGACCGCTTCGGCCGCGCCGACTCCGCCCGCACCCGCTCGGCCGGCGGGGTCGGCCTCGGCTTGGCGATCGCCGATGCCATCGCCAAGGCGCACGGGGGCCGCTGCCACGTCACCAGCACCGCCGAGGGATCAACCTTCGCGCTGCACCTCCCCTGTTTTGTGCCGGCAGGGCGCCGGCCGGCCGCCCCCAGCGGGGCACCCGCTGCCGGGGAGTGGGCGCAGGCCGGCCGCACACCGGCCGGGGACCCCGTCGCCTGACCCATCCGGCCGGCCACGCAAACGTAAGGCGACTCACACGGCCTTCTTACGTTGATCCGACAGTGCACGGGAAATCTGACCCACATCCAGGTCAATCCCCCTACGGGAGGTTCCCCATGACGCTCGTCGTCATCCTCAACATCATCGGCAGTGCATTCGTCGTGATCGGCATCTGCACGCTGCTTGGCTGGGCCATCCACAGCTCGCGCGTGACCCGGGCCGCCGAGGTCGCCGCGCGCCGGGAGCGCAGGCGTCCGGCTCCGGCACCGGCTCAGTCCCGCGGCGCCGCGCAGCGCTCCGGCCGTCTGCGTCCGTTCCCCAGCTGACGCACTCATGACCTGAGGCCCGCCCGCCCGCCCGCCGGGCTCGGGCGGGCGGGCTCGGGGTCAACCGGCCGCGTTGTGACCGCCGCGCGCCCGCGCCACGATCGGCTCCACATGCTCGGTGAGCTGTTCCTCGCTCACATCGGGCAGTTCGAAGCTGGCGCGGCCGCGGTCGGTCGCGACGTGCAGCTCCACAAGCCGCCGCCGTCCGGGTCGTAGCCCCCGCCGGCGGGGAAGCTCGACAGACCGCACCTCATCCCACTCCAGCCGGCCGATGGGGGCGCCGCTGGAGCGTCGCAGCACGTCGAGGCCGGCGGTGGAGAATCGCAGTTCGATATCGCGCTCGCCGGGGTTGAGCGCCTCGATGCCGCCCAGGTGGACAGCGGGGACCCGGACCGGCTCCACGGGCGGCTCCGGCCAGTCGCCCGGATATGCCGGCGCTCCCAGGCGCTCCTGCGCGTCGCGGACGGCCGGATGGGCGACCGCCTCGGCCAGCCCCAGCCCCAGCTCGTCCACGGCTGCCGCCGCCAGCGCGCGGCGCCACAGCCTGCCGTCGGCGTAGACGATCCCCTGCGCGGCGAGCCGGTCAAGCTCCTCCGCGGACAGCGCCAGCCCCGCCTCGGCGGCGATCTGCTCAAGCGCCTCACGGATCCGGGAGACGACCTCGCCGGGGGCGGTCTCGACCAGCCGCCCGGCCGCCCCGGCGGGATCGCCGGTCATGCGCGGGACTCCAGGGATCCGGCGGGATCCCCGGTCATGCGAGCGCCTCCAGATAGCCGGCGACGGCGGCCAGGAACGCCGCCGCCCGCGCGCCGAACAGGATGCGGTGGTCGCTGGCCAGGGTGAGCGTCACCACCCGCCCGGGCACCACCGCGCCGTCGCGGACCACCGGGACCGCTCGGACCGCCCCCGCGGTGAGCGCCGCCGCCTGGGGCGGCGTGATCAGCGCGGCCGCCCGGTGGATGCCGTGCTCGCCGAGGTCGATGAGGGTGAAGGTGGCACCGGCCTGCTCCGGCGGCGTCAGCTGCCCGCCGAGGGCGCGCTCGCGCAGCCGCGAGAGCTCGGCCTCCAGTTCCGGCAGCGCCCGGGTGTCCGCGTCGAGGATGGTCGCCGCGCTCTGGGCACCGGGGCGCTGGAAGACGACGGCGACGTTGATGCGCGAGTACAGCTCAAACCGGCCGTCCCGGTAGGCCGCGTTGGCATACGGGCACTGGCGCAGCGCCGCGGCGCACGCCGCCACCAGCACCGCCGTCGTGGAGACGGCATGGCGCTCGGCGGCCTGCGCCAGCGGGCCCGCATCGACGTCGACCGACATCTCAAGGTCCGGGACGGTGGCCCGGGTCTCGGCGCTGCGCCGGCCGATCGCGCGCTGCCCCCGGTCCGGTTCCTCGACGGCGGCCTCGCCCTTGAGGGTGGCGCCGAGCGGCTCGCGTTCCGGCGTTGGCGAGGGCTGATCCACGATGGTGGGCTCAAACATACCGGCGGCCGGCTGCTCCGGGTCACGGGACAAGGCCGTCGGCCCCCTCCCACAGCGCCAGGAACTCCTCCGCCTCCAGACCGGCGAGGTCGGCCCGCAGGCGCCGCAGCAGCCGGGCCGCGTCCTTGGCCGGTAGGTCCCAGTACAACAGCAGTTCGCCATCGTCGATCGAAACAACCTCGATCCGGTCGGTTCGGCGACGGTCAGCGAGGAACGCCGGCTCGCGCCCCCCGCGCGAGACGATGAGATGAAAGGCGCGGTTCGCTTTCACCTACGTCCCGGCGGTCCCGGCGGCGAGCCGGGCGGTCGCCCGTTGCAGCGCATCCGCGCCCGCGAACACCTCGGAGCCGAGGTCGATGGCCGGCAGCGAGCGCACGCCGGCAGCGAGCGCACGGTCCCCGGCACGCTGCAGCGAGTCGGCCACGGACCTCATCTCCACGCCCTTGCGCACCGCCCGGGGATGCATCTCGCACGCCGCCGCGGCGATGAGCACGGTCCCCTCATCACCCAGGTCGCGTCCCCCGGCAAATGCCTGCCGGAAGGCGGCCAGCGAGAAGGCGACCGTTTTGCCCGCCCCCTTGGCGAAGGTGGCGGCGAGCAGCGCCAGCCGGCTGTCCGGCGGCCACCGGCGGGGCAGGCGCAGCGGCAGCAGGCCCTGGCGGTCGATGGCCTCGGCCAGCCGGTCGACGTCGACCGGGGGCGGCGACCAGCCCAGCTGGGGGCCGTGCACCGGCTGCCACTCGGCGACGACCGGCAGCTCGCCGAGGATCCTCTCGGCCACCAGGTATGACCACGGATCGGCGAGGTCGAAGTAGAACGCGGGCGGGCGAGACGGAGCCACCGCCGAAAGCCTCGTCAGCCGTGGATGAGCCAGCCGTCGGCGGCCCGCGCGGCCTCCATGACGGCCTCTGACATCGTGGGGTGGCCGTGGACAAGCCGCGCCACCTCCGGGTAGCCGCCCTCCAGCGCCCGGGCGTTGACGAGCTCCTGGATGAGCTCCGTCGCCTTGGCGCCGATGATGTGGCCGCCCAGCAGTTCGCCGTAGCGGGTCTCGCCGACGATCTTCACCAGCCCGGTGCGGTCGCCGTAGACAGTGCCGGCACCGACGGCCCCGTAGGGAACCTTGCCAACGACGACGTCATAGCCCTGGTCGCGGGCCTGGGCCTCGGTGAGGCCAAAGCTGGCCACGTTGGGGGTGCAGAAGGTCGCCCGCGGCACATCGATGTACTCGATGGGATGCGTCGCCAGCCCGGCCGCGTCCTCGACGGCGATCACGCCCTCGTCGGACGCCTTGTGGGCGAGCGCCGGTCCCGGCACCAGGTCGCCGATCGCGTAGACGCCGGCGACGCTCGTGCGCATCGCTCCGTCGACCTCAATCAGGCCCGCCTCGCCGAGCTTCACCCCGGCGGCGTCGAGCCCCAGTCGCTCGATGTCCGGCCCGCGGCCGGCGGCGATCACCAGCCACTCCACCTCAGAGGTCTCGTCGCCGTGCCTGAATGTGACGCTCTCCGGACTGGAGGCGATGTCGGTGACGAGCGTTGCGGTGTGGATCGTCATGCCCTGGCGCTTGAGCCCGCGCTCGGCCAGGCGCGAGATGTCGGCATCCTCGGTGGGGAGCACCCGCTCAAGCGCCTCAAACAGCTGCACCTCAACGCCCAGGCGCGCGTAGGCAGAGGCGATCTCGCTGCCGGAGGCTCCGGCGCCAACGACCGCCATTGACTTCGGCAGCTCCTCCAGCGCCCACGCCTCTTCGGTGCCGATGACGCGGCCGCCGAACTGCGCGCCGGGGATGGGCCGCTTGACCGACCCGGTGGCCAGCACGATCGTGCGGGCGGCCAGCTCCTGGCCGCCGACGACGACGGCGCCGGGGCCCCGCAGCGAGCCCTCACCCTCGATGAGCTCAATCTTGTTCTTCTGCAGCAGGCCGGCAACCCCACCGGTGAGCGTGGTGATCACCTTCTGTCGGCGAGCCGACACACCGGCGTAGTCGACCTGCGGCTCGGAGACGGTGATGCCGAATTCCCCCGCCTCGCGGATCTCCGAGAGCACGTCGGCGACCCGGAGGACCGCCTTGGCCGGAATGCACGCGTAGTTGAGGCAGCGTCCCCCAACGCGATCGGACTCGATGACCGCGGTCTTCATCCCCAGCTGCGCGGCGCGGATGGCGGCGACGTAGCCGCCGGGGCCGGAGCCGATGACGATGCAGTCGTAGGTGGAGTCAGGCATCGACCGGTGAGCCTAGCGTCCCGCCGCGCGACGGGCGGTCACGGCGCCGTCTACGCGGACGGGCGCTTGGGCATCTGGATCCGGCTGAGGACGCGCACCAGCTTGAAGAACAGAAACCCGGCCACCGCGATCACGGCGACGGCGACGATGACCCCCAGCAGGTTGCTCGCCTCCACCAGCAGCAGCGCAAAGACGGTCACGATGACGGCCAGCAGCGCCATGAACCCCAGGACCGCGCCGTACCAGAGCCGCCACAGCCCCACGGCGCAGGCGAGCATGACCGCCGAGAAGACGATGATCCCGCCGGCCGCGGGACGGGAGCCGGCGATCTTGGCGCCGGCGGCGTAGGAGATCAGGTTGGCCAGCCCCAGCCCGGCGGCCACGAGCGCCGAGACGATGATGACCGGCGGGCGCTCGCCCGGCGCCAGGGGCGTGAGCGCGGCTCGCACCTCGGCGTCGCGGCGCTGGGAGCGGCTGACCTCGCCGCCGCCGGGGGCAAACCACTGCTGCCGCTCGCGTCGCCGGGCGGCCCGCGGCCGCGGCGGGGGCCCCGGCTCAGCGCTCGGCGCGGTCCCGGCCGCCGGCGGTCCCGCCGGGGCCGGCGCGGAGGCCGGACGGTCCGCCGGCCGCCCGTGCCGTCGGCGTTTGCGGCTAGCGCGCTGCGCCAACCGAATCACGCTCGCTGTCGGCGCTTGGCGCCACCACCGCCCGCAGCTCGCGCGCGACCGCCCCCGGGTCCTCGGCCTGCGTCAGGGCGCGCACGACGGCGATCCGCGTCGCGCCCGCCTCCCGCACGGAGGTGACGTTGCCCGGATCGATCCCGCCGATCGCGAAGAACGGAGTGGCCGCGCGGGCAGCCGCATACCGGACGAGCTCCAGGCCGACCGCCGGGCGGCCCGGCTTGGTGGGGGTGGCGTGGACCGGGCCGACGCCGATGTAGTCGATCTCCGGGTGCCGGGCGGCGGCATCGATCTGCTCCGGGCTGTGGGTGGAGAGCCCCACCAGGCGCCTCGCACCGACGAGGCGACGGGCGTCGTCGACCGAGCCGTCATCCTGACCGACGTGAACGCCGTCGGCGCCGGCGGCGACGACGAGATCCGGCCGGTCGTTGAGGATGAACAGGACCCCGTGCGCGGCGCACAGCTCGGCATAGCGACGAGCGGCAACGACGATGTCCGCGTCGGGCGCGTCCTTCATGCGCAGCTGCACGATGTCGACCCCGCCGCGCAGCGCCTCCTCCAGCCGCGCCGCGGGCAGCACGTCGCACACCAGGTACAGCCGGGCGCGGACCAGCGCCTGCCGGGGATCATTCACACACCTCAGTCTGGCAGGCGGCGCCCGCGCTCGCGCCCGCCCGTACTAGGATTGACGTCAACGGGAGCCCCACCGCTGGGCTGAGAGGGCGGACGCCGATCCGCCGACCGTCAGGACCTGACCGGGTAATGCCGGAGCAGGGAGGTTCATTGTCAGAGCATCGTCAAGCAGCAGATGTCGTCGTCATCGGCGGCGGAGCGGTCGGCCTGTCAATCGCCTGGCGGGCGGCCGCACGTGGCATGTCCGTCGTCGTCATCGAGCGGGACCGGGCCGGGCAGGGGACGTCACGCTACGCCGCCGGGATGCTGGCGCCGATCGCCGAGGTGACCCCGGGTGAGGAGCCGCTGCTGCGCCTCGGGCTGAGCAGCGCGCGGCTGTATCCGGCGTTTGTGCAGGACCTGGTGGCCGCGTCGGGCGTATCCGGAGTCGGCTACACACGCTCCGGAACCCTGCTGGTGGCCCGCGACGCCGACGAGGCCGAGGCGCTGGAGCGCGAACTCGCCCTGCGGATCGAACTGAAGCTGGCGGTGGCGCGGCTGCGGCCCAGCGAGGCGCGGCGGCGCGAGCCCGCGCTGGCGCCGGCACTGCGGCTCGCCCTGGACGTCCCGGACGATCACGCCGTCGACCCCCGCCAGCTGACGCCGGCGCTCGTCGCCGCGACCCGGGCCTGCGGCGGCGAGGTGCGCGAGCAAACGGCGGCAAGCGCGGTCGAATTGGCGGGCGGCCGTGTCGAGGGGGTGCGGCTGGGCGCCGGTGGGTTCCTGCGGGCCGCCCACGTCGTGATCGCCGCCGGCGTGTGGTCGCCACAGATCGGCGGGATCCCGGAGGCGGCCCAGGTTCCGGTGCGGCCGGTCAAGGGGCAGATCATGCGCCTGCACGACCCGGCGGGCGCCGACCTGCTGCACCGCGTCATCCGCATGGGCACCTCGTACATCACCCCCCGGGGGGACGGCCGCTACGTGATCGGTGCCACCTCGGAGGAGCGCGGGTTCGACACGACGGTGACCGCCGGGGCGGCCTTTGAGCTGCTGCGCGACGCCTCCGAGCTCGTTCCCGGCATCTCCGAGCTCGTCCTGGACGAGTTCTCCGCCGGACTGCGTCCGGGCACGCCGGACAACCTGCCGGCCATCGGTCCGAGTGCGATTGAGGGGCTGCACTGGGCGACCGGGCACCGCCGCGGCGGAATCCTGCTGGCGCCGGTCACCGCGGAGCTCGTGACCGCCGGACTGGCCGGCGAGCCGCTGCCGGAGCACGCGGAGCCCTTCGCCCCCGGCCGCTTCGCCGTCCCCGCACCGAGGGTCGTCACATGAACGTGACGATCAACGGCGAGCCCCGAGCGGTGCAGGACGGCGCTACCGTCGAAAGCGTGATCGAGATGCTCGATGTGGCCCCCGGCGCCCGCGGCGTCGCCGTCGCGCTCGACGGCGTGGTTGTGACCCGGTCGCGGTGGGCGCTAACGCAACTGCGCGAGGGCTCCCTGGTGGAGGTCGTCGCCGCCATCCAGGGAGGCTGAACCCGTGTCCGATCCGCTCATCATCGCCGACCGTCAGCTGGACTCTCGCCTCATCCTCGGCACCGGGGGATTCGCCAACCACCAGATCCTCGCCCAGGCCTGCCGCGAGGCCGAGACGGAGCTGTGCACGGTGGCGCTGCGCCGCCTCGATCCCGCCGCCCGCGGCTCCATCCTCGACGTACTGGAGGACGCCGGAGTCGCCGTGCTGCCCAATACCGCGGGCTGCTTCACCGCCCGCGACGCGGTGACGACCGCCCAGCTTGCCCGGGAGGCGTTTGCGACCGACTGGATCAAGCTGGAGGTGATCGGCGATGACCGCACCCTTCTGCCGGATGCCGTGGAGCTCGTCACCGCCGCCGAGGAGCTCGTCGACGACGGCTTCATCGTCCTGCCGTACACGACCGACGACCCGGTGCTCGCCCGTCGGCTGGAGGACATCGGCTGCGCCGCGGTGATGCCGCTGGGTTCGCCGATCGGCAGCGGCATGGGGATCTGCAATCCCTACAACCTGTCGATCATCATCGAGCGCGCCGGCGTCCCGGTCATCCTCGACGCCGGCGTGGGCACCGCGTCCGACGCCGCCCTGGCCATGGAGCTCGGCTGCGACGCCGTTCTGTGCGCCAGCGCCATCTCGCGTGCCCATGACCCGGTGGCCATGGCCCGGGCCGTGCGACTCGGCGTGCAGGCGGGCCGCCTGGCGCGCGGCGCGGGCCGGATCCCGCGGCGCCGGTACGCGCAGGCCTCGACCCCCCAGGAGGGGCTCCCGGCGTTGGACGCGCCGGGCATCGCATCGTGAACGTCGACGCGCTCATCGATGGATGGCAGGAGGCGTGGTCAGCGAAGGATCCCAACGGCTTCTCGGAGGTCTGCGCCTCCGGGGTGCAGTACGAGGACCCGCTCACCGCCGAGCCGCTCAACGGGATCTCGGCGCTGGCCGCGCATGCCGGGCGGCTCTGGGCGGCGTTCCCCGATGCGCGGCTGGAGCGCACGGGCGAGCGGCTGTCCAACGGCCAGTTCGTCGCGGCGCCGTGCAAGGCGCTGGGGACACATCGCGCGCCGCTGGAGGGGCTGCCGGCGACCAACCGGTTCGTCGTCGTGCATTGCGTCTTCTACTGCGAGCTGCAGCATGAGCTTCTGCTGCGCGTCCGCGGCTTCTTCGACGTCTATGACGCCGCCACCCAGCTGGGCGTGCTGCCCGGCCGGGGCACGCTCGGCGAGAAGGCGCTCCTCATGCTGCGCGGCTTCGGCCTGCGCACGATGCGCGCCGCCTCCTGACTGAGGGTCACACCGCGGCGGGGGCCCTCGTCCGCCGGGCGGTGCCGGCCGCCGCAACGCCGACGGCGGCGGAGAGAGCGAGGCGGGCCGGCGGCGCCAGCCGGCGCCGGATGCGCCAGCCCGCACCGGAGAAGGTGAGGTTGGCCACTGTGGCAAAGCCCGGCTCGTCGGCGCGGAGCGCGAGCAGCAGGTGGGCGACGCGGTCGGCGACGGGCAGATCGTCGCCGGTGGCGCGCACGCAGTAGCACTGAACGCGCCGCCCGCCCGGCCGGACGAGCAGCGCGCCGGCCGGCCCCACCACCCAGACGCCCAGCCGGCCGGCCTCCAGCGCCAGCCCGGTGCGCGTCAGCAGATCGCGCGCGTCGTGCCCCACCAGATCGGCCAGCAGGCCCAGAGCGCGGTGCTCCGCGGCCGCGCCTCCGGACACGGCCCGCCGCGGCGGGCGCAGCACGCCGGCACCCCGCGCGGCATACAGCTCCGGTATCACCCACGCGAACGCCAGCGCCGCCACCGACACCGGGATCATGATCAGGTTCAGCGCGGGCAGGAGGACCGCCGTGAGCAGGAACGGCACCTCATGGGCAACGGCGCTCAGCGTCCACAGCCGGTCGGCGCGCCTAAGGCCCTCCTCATCGACGCGACGCCGCCAGTGGACCCCGGCGAGCTCAGGCAGCTCACCGGACAGCGGCAGCGGCGCCCCGGCACCGGCACCGGCACCGGCGGGTGGCGCGGTGTCCATCAACCGCCGGCGATCGGCCGGCGCAGGATGACAAGCTCGGCGTCGAGCGGGAGCTCGCGCACCGCGGTCGCCTCGCCGCCCGGCTCGCTGGCCACGGCCAGGTAGCCACGCTCCAGCTCAGCCCGCAGCGCCGCGCGCGCGGTCTCGGCGGCCACCGGATCCTCCCCGGTCCATTCCGCCAGCACAGTGTGTCCTGTCTGGTCGAGCCGGATCAATCGAGACATGCGGACCTCCTGACGACGTGGTGTGCCCATGATACGGCGGTGCCGGCCTTCGCTCACGCGGTGTCCAACCGGAGGTCGAGGATGAGCGCCCCGCGCGGATCGGTGGCGGCGCGCACCGGCTCAACCGGCCCGGCGAGCAGCAGCTGAGCACCGGCGCCGGCGGCCGCCGGGACAAACCCGGGCGGCGGCGGGTCAGCCGGCTGCGGCAGCGCGAGCACGACGGCGCCGCCCTCACTCCAGCCCAGGGCCGCCCGTGCCGCCTGCTGCCCGTCGGCGCGCGCCGCCGGGCGCTCGCCCGCCGCCGTGTCGAGTACGACCACCCACAGGCCGCACGCCAGACGCACGCCGAGCAGGCGCCGGCGTGACCACTGCTGCAGGCGATCGTCGATCAGCCGGTCGCGGCGCGCGATAACCGCGGTGGTTGCCCCTCCCCGGCCGGCGCTGCCCAGCCTGCGCCAGATCGGTCGCCGCCGCGGCGGGGACTGCCGATACTCGGCGAGGGAGCGACGGGCGGCGAGTGCCGGCCAGCGCGCGGGCACGTCGCGCAGCGCGGCCACGTCACAGTCAAAGCGGTCAAGCGCGACCGCAAGCTCCTCAGGGGATCCGCACTCCGAACCCCCGGAGCGAGGACTCCAGGTCAGCACCCGCAGCTGCACTGTGGCCAACGTACACTGCGGCCCGTGCCTCGCCACTTCCTCACCGGAGAGGAGCTCAGCGCGTCCGAGCTCGCCCAGTTGCTCGATCGCGCCGCCGCGCTCAAGGCCGCGCCCCTGAGCTCTGATGCACTGGTGCGCCGCTCGGTCGCGCTCATCTTTCAGGCGGCGTCCACTCGCACGCGTACGTCATTTGAGGCCGGGGTCGTCGAGCTCGGCGGCCACCCCATGGTGCTGCGCACCGACGAGTTGCAGCTCAGTCGCGGCGAGTCGGTGCGGGACACGGCGTTGGTCCTGTCGCGCCACACCGCAGCGATCGGGATCCGCACCGGTCCGGATGAGCTGGTGGCGGAGTTTGCGCAGCACGCCACCGTGCCCGTCATCAACATGCTGACCGCCGGTCACCATCCGTGCCAGGCACTTGCCGACCTGCTGACCCTGCGGGAGGCATTCGGCGAGCTGCGCGGGTTGACGCTCGCCTACGTCGGCGACGGCAACAACGTCGCCCGCTCGCTGGCGCTCGTCGGTGGCATCGCCGGCCTCAACGTCCGCGTCGCCTCACCTGACGGCTACCAGCTGGAGGCGCTGCCCGGCGTGGTCGTCACCGACGACCCCGCCACCGCCGTCGCCGGTGCCGACGCCGTGTACACCGACGTGTGGGTGAGCATGAGTGACGACCCCGCATCGGCCGATGCGCGCCGGCGGGCTCTCGCACCGTACCGCCTTGACGACGCGCTCCTGGCGCGCGCGGCGCCGCACGCGATCGCGCTCCACTGCCTGCCCGCGCATCCCGGCGACGAGATCACCGCCGACGTTCTCTACGGCACGCGCCAGCGCATCTGGGACCAGGCCGAGAACCGCCGTCACGCGCAGAAGGCGTTGCTGGAGGCGCTCGTCGCCTGACGACGCGGTGCCGCCACCCCGCGCACCGCGCGCGCCGTTTGGGTAGGCTCGCGCCCACGCGCCCAGCCAATCCAGGAGCACATACCGCAATGCCACCCGCCAAACGCTCGCCGTCAACCAGTTCACGTTCATCATCGTCATCTCGGTCCACCGGCCGCAAGACGGGTTCGTCGGACCGCTCGACCAGCGGACAGAGCACCAAGGCCGCCGCGCGCACCGGCGCCAAGACGACGACCACCGCCGGCCGCAAGGCGACCAGCCGCACATCGACGCAGGCGAAGTCCGGCGCCACGCGCACGCGCAACACCGCGCAGTCCGGTGCCGCCCGCACGGCGCGTTCGGCTCGGACCACGCGCAGCGCCGCCACCAGCACGGCGAAGACGGCCGGTTCGGCGGCCGCAGCCACGGCGAAGTCCGCACGGTCCGGGGCCAAGGGCACGGCGACCGCCGCACGCGCCGGGGCCAAGGACCTCAAGTCGTCGGCGAAGTCGGCCGCCACCCGTACGCGCCGCGCGAGCGGGGCCGACGGCATCGTGTCGGTCGCCGAGCAGTTGGTGCACGGCGCCATCAGCCCGCGTGACGTGGTGATGCTCACGCGCGATCGCATCCAGGAGACGCTTGACGAAGCCGCCTCCCGCGGCCGCGTGACGCGCAAGGATGCCAACGACCTGGTCGCCGAGCTCGTCCGGCGGGGGCGTTCCGAGCGGGACGAGCTCATCGGCGAGCTGGAGACGCTGCTTGAGAAGGGACGCGGACAGCTGAACTCCGCCACCAAGGACTCGGTCGACCGTGTCGTGCGCGTCTCGGATCGCGCCCGCCGCACCGTCGGCGTCGGCCCGTCGTTCCCCATCCTCGGCTACGACAGCCTCAACGTCGCCCAGGTGCGCAGCCGGCTCAAGGAGCTCAAGCGCCCGGAGCTGCGCAAGGTTCTCACCTACGAGCGCAAGCACGCCAACCGCAAGTCGGTCGTTGACTCGATCGAGAAGTCGTTGGCGTAATCAGCTGGAAAGCGGACCGCGCGCCGGCCACCGGCGCGCGGGCCCGCCGTGACATGCCACGGGGCGGGTGGCGACGAGCGCGTGCTAGTTCTGTAGGACGATGTCCACCGCCTTCACCGGTCAGACGCGTCCTCAACGCGGCGACGAACTTGAACTGACCATCGACGCGCTCGCCTTCGGTGGCGCGGGCGTCGCCCGCACCGACGGCTATGTCGTGTTCGTTGCCGGCGCCGTTCCCGGCGACCGCGTCCGCGCGGTGATCGGCAAGCGCAAGCGCGCCTACGCCGAGGCGCGAGCAACCGAGATCCTGGAGCCGAGCCCGGACCGGATCGCACCCCTCGCCGCCCACCCGGGGGCGCCATGGCAGGTGCTCGCCTATGAGCGTCAGCTGGAGGTCAAGCAGGCGCAGGTGTTGGACGCGCTGCGCCGCATCGGCAAGCTCGATGCGTTTGCGCTTGAGCCGATCGTCCCGGCGATCTCGCACTGGCGCTATCGCAACAAGCTGGAGTACTCATTCGGAACGGACGGGACCGGCGCGCTGGTGTGCGGCTTTCATGCTCCCGGACGCTGGGATGAGATCGTGCCGATCGACGATTGCCTGCTGGCCTCCGAGCGGGCCAACGCCGCGCGTGAGCAGATTGTGGCCTGGTGCCGTGAGCAGGGGCTGAGCGTCTATGACCGGCGCACCGGCGAGGGCGTGCTGCGCAACCTCGTCGTGCGCGAGGGACGCCGGACGGGTGCGGTTCAGGTGCGGCTGGTGACGGCCGACACCACGCTCGACACCGCCTCCCTGGTCCAGGCCGGCGCCGGACTCGACGGCCTGTTGTGGACGCGTCAGCCGAGCGTGGCCGAGACAACGCAGGGCGGGCAGACCGAGCTGCTGGCGGGTGCCGACCGGTTTGAGGAGGAGCTGGCGGGGATGCGCTTTGAGATCTCCGCCGAAGCGTTCTTTCAGACGAACACCGAGATGGCCGAGCAGCTCTACGAGCTGGCGATCGAATATGCGCGGCCCGGCGGCTTTGAGCGTGTCTATGACCTGTACTGCGGCATCGGGACGATTGGCCTGCTGATGTCGCCACGCGTGGCCGAGGTGTGGGGCCTGGAGATCGTCCCGGAGGCGATCGCCAACGCCATGACCAACGCCCGCATCAACGAGATCGACAACGCGCGCTTCTTCGCCGGCGACGTGCGCCTGGCCCTGCGCGAGCTGGTGCAACGCGCCGGACGCCCTGACGTGCTCGTCGTCGATCCGCCACGCGCCGGCCTGTCGCAGAAGGTGGTGCGGCGCATCATCGAGGCGTCCCCGTCGCGCATCGTCTACGTCTCCTGCAACCCCACCACGCTCGCGCCCAACGCGGCCCAGCTGGTGGAGGCCGGGTATGAGCTTGTCCGCGTGCGCCCGGTCGACATGTTCCCGCAGACGCCCCACATCGAGTGCGTTGCGGAACTCGTGCGCACGAGCGGGTAGCCCCGCTCACACACGCTCACATCAGGAAAGGACTGACATGGAATACCGGCAGCTTGGCACCTCGGGACTGCGCGTCTCCGCGCTCACTCTCGGCACGATGACATTCGGCGGCCTGGGCAACTTCAAGGATGTCGGCGACACCGACCTGGAGGGGGCCCGCCGCCAGATCGACATGTGCCTTGACGCGGGCGTCAACCTGATCGACACCGCCGACATCTACTCCACCGGCCGATCGGAGGAGATCGTCGGCGAGGCGCTCGAAGGCAAGCGCGACGACGTCCTGATCGCCACCAAGGTGCGCTTTGCCATGGGCGAGGAGCCCAACATGGCCGGCCTCTCCCGCCACCATGTGATCACCGGCTGCGAGGCCAGCCTGCGCCGCCTGCGCACCGACCACATCGACCTCTATCAGGTGCACGAGTGGGATGGGAACACCCCGCTTGAGGAGACGCTGGGGGCCCTGCAATACCTCGTGGACTCCGGCAAGGTCCGCTACGTCGGCGTCTCCAACTACGCCGGCTGGCAGCTGATGAAGGCGCTGGGGATCGCCGAGCGCGAGCA
>DASSZQ010000130.1:0-3779 GCA_035702755.1 Solirubrobacteraceae bacterium
GCGGCTGATGAGCGTGCTCTGGCTCGCCGTCGGCATCATCGCCGCCGGCGCCGGCACCGCCGCCGCCAGCAGCCAGATGAGGTTTGCGGTCACGCCCCGCCGGGTCAACCCGGGCGGCGCCGTCACCCTGCACGTGGCCGCTCACCAGCGCCGCTGCCGGCTGTCGATCACCGACCGCGGACGGCTCATCTACGAGGTCGCGATCCCGCGCGGGCACACCCGCCTGCCGTTCTCGGCCCGGTCGGCGCCCGGACGGCTCGTGCTCCACGTCCGCTGCGGCCGCCGGACCATCTCCCGCCGCCTGTCGGTGGTCCGCCGCTCCCACCACCGCCACAAGCCGCGCGGGACGCACAGGCCCGCCCACCAGCCCAGCGGCTCCCCCCAGCCGCCGGTCACCCCCACCCCCCCCCCCCGCCCCACCGGCAGCGGCCCCGTCACCGTCACCGCACCGCCCGTGACCACGCCGCCGGCCCCCGTCGCGGCGACGCCATCGCCCGGCGGGGGCCAAGCGTCGGCGCCGTCCGGCGGCCCCAACGGCTCCGGCGGCTCCGACAGCCCCGGGGGCTCCGGCGGCTCCGACACCGCGCCGGGCACACCCGCCCCGCCGACCACCGCCGAGACCGCGGCCGTCCGCTGGGCAGCGGGCTGGCTGGGCCGCCGGGCGTTCGTCGGCCAGTCGCTGTTGTTCACCTACCTGGCATACGCTCAGGGCGCCGGCGTCGACCTGCGCTCCCGGACCGGCGGCGTCGACTACACGCCGTTCACCGGGCCCCAGGATGTCTGGGGGCACACCGCCGCCGGCAGCACCGGCACCGGCGCACCGCCGTTCGGTGCACTGGTCTTCTTCACGGTCCGCTCTGACCCCGCCCCCCTCGGCTTTCGCAGTCCCCAGGACCGCGGCCCGGACACCAGCCCCCCGCCGGAGGCGAGCGGCCCGGGGACCGTTGCCATCATGGGCGCCCAGGGCGAGATGATCGCGGTCCCGGACGCCGTCGACGAGACGGCCGTGCATCAGGAGACGCTCGCCCAGGCCACGGCGCCGGGTTCCCGGTTGATATACGCCGGGTGGTGGCTGCCCGACCGCTGAGGATCGGTCAGGCCAGAGGGTCGGCCGGGCGGCGGTCGGCCCAGGGCAGCGCCGTCTCCAGCTGGCGGGCGAGCCCCAGGAGCACCTCCTCCCGGGCCGGTGGCCCAATCAGCTGCACGGCCGTCGGCAGCCCGTCACCACCCTGGTAGAGCGGCAGCGAGATCGCCGGCTGACCGGTGACGTTGACGATCGCCGTGTACGGGGTGAAGTAGCCGGAGCGCTGGTAGTTGCCCCACGGGTCCGGGCCGCGGCCGTGGATCTCGCCGGTGGCCACCGGGCGCCGGGCGAGCGCCGGCGTCAGCACCGCGTCGAAGGCGGCGAAGTGGGCGACGACGGTCCGGGCCACGCTCTCCAGCCGGGCCTGGGCGGTGAGCAGCGTCAGCGTGTCCTGGGCCCGCGCCCGTTCCCACATCATCCAGGTCAGCGGCTCCACGTCCTCCTGGCGCGGCTCGCGCCCGGCGAGGCGGCCCCCCAGCCAGGTCGTCATCGAGATCTGGGGCCCAAACGCACGGGTGAAATCCGGCAGCAGGTCCAGCCCGGACCACGGCGCCGTCAGCTCCTCCACCTCGTGGCCCAGCGACTCCAGCAGCAGCGCCGACTCGCGCGCGGCGGCCTCGTTGACCGGGTCAAGCGTCGACCCCTCCAGCGGCGGGTTGAGCGCCAGCGCGATGCGCAGCGGCCGCGCCGGAACCGCCTCGCGCTCGGCCAGCTCGACGTAGGGGGCCGGCGGTGGCGGCGCCCAGGTGGCGTCCCCGGGCTCATAGCCGGCGAGCAGGTCGAGGATGGCGGCGGTGTCTGTGACCGTCCGCGTGAGCACCCCGTCGGTCACCAGGAAGCTCTGGCCGCCGTCCGGTCCCACCGACACCCGCCCCCGCGCCGGCTTGAGCCCCACCAGCCCGCAGCACGCCGCCGGGATCCGGATCGAACCCCCGCCGTCGTTGCCGTGGGCCACCGGCACCATGCCGGCCGCGACGGCGGCCGCCGACCCGCCACTGGAGCCGCCGGGAGTGCGATCCAGCCCCCACGGGTTGCGCGTGGGACCGAAGCGCCGGGGCTCGGTGGTGGGCAGGATCCCCATCTCCGGCATCGAGGTCTTGCCGACGATGATGAAGCCGGCCTGGCGCAGTCGCCGCACGGAGAACGAGTCATGGTCGGCGATCCGGTCGGTGTACAGGTCGCTGCCCATGCTGATCGGCATCCCCTCCACCGGCCGGTTGTCCTTGATTGCGATCGGCACCCCGGCGAACGGGCGCGGATCGGCGGGGAGGACGGCGTCGGCGGCGGCCAGTGCGGCCTCATGGGCGACGTAGGTGAACGCGTTGATCTGCGGATCGACGGCGTCGATCCGGTCAAGCGATGCCTGCACCAGCTCCCGGGCCGACAGCTCGCGCCGCCGGATGAGCGCGGCGAGTTCGACGGCGGAGCGCTCCAGCAGCTCGGACACGATCCGCGAGCCTACCGGTCGCCGCCGCCCGCGGACGGGCCACTACGCTGTGGCGAACCCGACGGAAGGAGCGACGCCCGCATGAGCCCCACCCCCAGCGACGTCCAGCCCGGCCTTGAGGGCGTCGTCGCCTTCGCCACCGAGATCGCCGAGCCAGACCGGGAGGGGGGCGCGCTGCGCTATCGCGGCGTCGACATCGAGGAGCTGGTGGGGCAGGTGCCGTTTGAGCAGGTGTGGGGCCTGCTCGTCGACGGCTCGCTGCTGCCCGGCCTTCCCCCGGCCGAGCCCCATCCGCTCAGCGTGCACTCCGGCGACCCACGGGTCGACGTGCAGTCGGCGCTGGCCATGCTCGGTCCCCAGTGGGGCTTTGGTCAGCTGATCGACATCTCCGACGAGGAGGCGCGCGACAATCTCGCCCGCGCCTCGGTGATGGCCCTGTCGTTCGTGGCCCAATCGGCGCGCGGGATCGGCCGCCCTCCGGTCCCCCAGCGCGAGGTCGACAAGGCGACGTCGATTCCAGAGCGCTTCCTCATCCGCTGGCGCGGGGAGGCCGACCCGCGCCACGTCACCGCCATCGACGCCTACTGGAACTCGGCCGCCGAGCACGGCATGAACGCCTCCACCTTCACCGCCCGCGTCGTCGCCTCCACCGGCGCCGATGTCGCCGCGGCGCTGTCGGCGGCGGTCGGCGCGCTGTCCGGACCGCTGCACGGCGGCGCCCCGTCGCGCGTGCTCAAGATGCTTGACGATGTCGCCGCCTCCGGGGACGCCGAGCGCTACGTCAAGGAGGTGCTCGACTCCGGGCAGCGCCTGATGGGCTTCGGCCACCGCGTGTACCGGGCCGAGGATCCGCGCGCCCGCGTGCTGCGCCGCACCGCCAAGGAGATCGGCGCACCGCGCGTCGAGGTGGCCGAGGCCCTGGAGACGGCGGCGCTCGCCGAGCTGCGGGCCCGCCGGCCGGACCGGGTGCTCGCCACCAACGTCGAGTTCTGGTCGGCGGTGGTGCTTGACTTCGCCGAGGTGCCGCCGGAGCTGTTCACCCCCAGGTTCACCTGCGCCCGCACCGCCGGCTGGTCGGCGCACATCATGGAGCAGAAGCGCGAGGGCAAGCTCATCCGGCCGACGGCCAAGTACGTCGGGCCCCCGCCGCGGCCGCTTTCTGATCTGCAGTAGCGCCGTCCCGGGCGCGCGAGCCCTCAGGCGCGCCCGTGCGCGGGTGCTCGCCACCCTCTCGCGCGCCACGAGGGG
>DASSZQ010000017.1:0-3109 GCA_035702755.1 Solirubrobacteraceae bacterium
CGGCGCCGTTCGTCCGACCGCTTGACCTATGCGACGGCGAAGCGGACGCCTCCGATTGCCCTGCGAGCGCGGCCGGCGGCACGTACGGTGTGATGCCTGGTACCGACGACGTCACCGGTTCGCCGAGACCCGTCCCGGAGGTGGCCTTTGTGCCGGCCCCGGCGGCACCGGCCGCCTGAGGCACGGGTTGAGGCGCAGGCCCGGACGGCACGGATGTCGGCGACGGGTCCGGGCTTGGGGTGTGCGTCCCGGAGGCCGCCGTGGCCGGACCGGCCGTGGCTAGCGCGAGCGCGCAGATGACCGATGGAAAGGTCAGTCGCGCCAGACGGAGTCCCCATCGCCCTGGCTTCTCACCGGGGTATTGGGACGATAAGTACCTATAGCGCAAGTAACTTCCCAACACCCGGAGGGTTGACGACCGGCGCCTGGCCGGGGAACGGTTATCGACCGGTGGATGTTCCACGGCTCGTCGCAAAGTCGAGCTCCGCCTGATGCCCCACGGCCTTGGCGGCCGCGACCGTTCCCAGCGTGACGTTTGGTGCTCCCTTGACGCAGACGGCGTCGGCTCGCTCCTGGAACGTTCGGTTGGCGGGGCTGGTGTTTGTGCCGTCGACAAACCAGCCGCGCAGGTTGGGGATGGGGCTGGAGATGATCTCGGTGATCGCTCCGCTGTAGGCGCCCCCGCCGGTGACGTAGTAGCCGCGCGGGCAGCGAGCGTATGCCCTCACAAACCGGCCGGGCGGGACGCTGACCCTCGGCCCCAGGACGGCGACGACCGACGGCAGCTTGTGCTCCGGAGGCGTCTTCCTCGCCGCGCCCGCCAACGCGGTGGCCCCCAACAGAGCCAAGCCAACGAACACAACGACGACGATGGGCTTGAGCACGCCTCAACTCCCCGGTCGGTGGTCACCTGACGCTGCCCCAGCGTTTCCCCTCCGCACAGCTTAACGCCCACGGCCCATCCTGTCTTGTGGAATTCACCGGAAATGCACAGCTTGGACCACCGGGGTGATTCACCTCCGCTCCCCGGTGCGCGAGCGGATGAAGGCCGCTGCCAGCAGAGCCAGGAAGAGCAGCGCGACGGTTCCCAGTGCCAGCAGGAGCGGGTGGCGGGCGACCCCGGGCGTCGCGCTTGCCGGCCGCGGGTCGACCGGGGGCGTCATCACCCGCACCGTCACCGCCGGCTTGCTCATCGACACGGGCCCACGCAGTGGAGCGGCGAGACTGCCCAGCGGTCCCGCGGTGCGCGTCGACGCGGCCAATTGGGGCACGGTCGCTGCGGGAACCGACATCGCCCGCGTGCTCATTCCCGCCCGCGGCAAGACCGCGCGGCCGGCCGGAGCTGCCGGCAGGGTGAGGGTGCCGGGACGAACGGTTCCTGGGCGAACCGCCCGCACCCCGGCGCCGACAATTGGCAAACCCGGGCTTGGCCCGTCCAGTTCTGCCGGGGCGGGCGGCGGACCCACAGGAGCGCCACTGGATGCGTCCGGGGCCGGAGGGGAGGGGCCGGTCGCCGGAGAAGCCGCGCCGGGGTCCGTCGCCGCAGGCTCGCTGCTGGAACCGTCCGCCGGAGAACCGCCACCGGAGCCGGCCGCCGGAGGCCCGCCACCGCCGGTCGCCGAAGGCCCGCTGCCGGCACCGGGGGGCGGAGCAGCGGCTGCCGGAACGGTGACCGACGTCTGGGTGCTCGAGGCCGCCTGGGTCGAGACGGCATCCCAGCACCAGAACAGACATCCGATCTGGAGCTGCCAGATCTGCGCCACCGCCGCCGGCGGCGGCGGGGCGGCTGAGCCCGTTGAGCCGTCAGCGTTCACGGAGACGGTTGTGTTGGACTGATTCGCCTGCTGGTTCTGCTGGGTGCCGACGCAGTAGAAGAGGCAGCCGACCTGCAACTGCCAGATGCCCTGCAGCGTTTGGTTGACGGCGGCGGCCGGTCCGCCGCCGTTGCCGGCGGGCGGCTCAGGCGGGGCTCCGCCGGAGGGCGGCGCGTCGTGAGCGGGCGCGCCGGCCTCCGAGGCTCCGGAGGGCGAGGGCGGCGCGGCGGGGGAGCCTGCGGCGTTCCCGGTCGCGCCCGCCGTCAATGACGCCCCTCCCGTCACCGGTCCCATCGGTGCCTGCACGGTGGTGTTGACCTGCTGGGCGACCTGCAGCTGTGAGGACGTCCCGCCGTCGCCTGACTGGACCTGGGACGAGGTCTGGCTGACAGCGTTCTGGTTGCTCGCGGGGACCCCGCCCGGCGGTGGCTGCGGGGGAAGCGGGATGCCGGCGAGAAGCTGCTGCAGCGCCTGCGGGGTGAGCGGGGTGTTGGGACCTGCCACCGTGGTCGTCCCAAAGCACTCGCTCACACACGCCATCTGGATCTGAGTGATTGAGGGCGCGGCGGGAGGCGGCGCCGGGGGCGGCGCAGGTCCGCTCACGGGCGCCGCCGCAGCGCCGGCTGCGCCGACCTGGATCGTGGTGTTCTGCTGGGAGGCGGCCTGCGTCTGGCTTGTGCCCTGACAGTGGGAGAGGCAGCCGCCGGTCTGCACCTGCCAGATCTGCTGCGAGGTGGTGTTCGATTCGCCCGCTGGAGAAGTCGATACGGCGGCGCCTCCATCGGCGGCGGGCGCGGACCCCGGGGACGCGGGTGGGTCGGAGGGCGACGCGGGCGGAGGAGTCGGAGGCACGGGAGGCGGAGGAAGCGGAGGCACGGGAGGCGGAGGCACCGGAGCGGTGGTGGCCGAGGTCGTCGCGGGCGTGGTCGCGGAGGTCGCCGCGGGCGTGGTCACGGAGGTCGCCGCGGGCGTGGTCACGGAGGTCGCCGTCGGCGGCGCGGGCGCCGAGGTTGTGGGCGAAGTGGTCGTAGACGAGGTGGTCGAGGACGATGTCGTCGTGGACGACGCGGTCGTGGAGGAGCCCGTCGCGGACGACGGGGGCGCCGGTGTCGCCGGCGGGGACGCCGGGGTCGCGGGAGTCGCCGGCGGGGATCCCCGGGTCGTCAGCGCGGCGGCCCCCTGCGTAGTCGCGCTCGCCACACCCGCCGGCACCAGCACGGCCGTCCCGGACAGCCCGCCGGCCACACACCAGATGAGGAGGCTCCTGAGGGTGGCCAGTCGCATCAGTGAGACGT
>DASSZQ010000138.1:0-4232 GCA_035702755.1 Solirubrobacteraceae bacterium
GCGGCCGCAGCTGGCGCAGGTAGGACGGCAGCAGGCGGAACGTGTTTGAGATGTCGCGGGCGCGGGCGGCGCTCGCCACCGCGGTGGTGTTGGCCTGGCGGATGAACCCGGCGATCTGGGCGCGCTCGCGGGCGAGCGGAGACAGGACGGTGTCGGAGTCGGTGGCCAGCCGCGCCAGGGTCTGGTTCTGGCCGGCGAGGATCTTCAGGACGCGGTCGGTGTTCTGAAGGGCGGGGTTGGCGCGACGGATAACGGCGTTGAGATCCGAGCCCCGGGCGGCGAGGCCGGTGCCGAACTCGTCGATGATGACCGCCAGCGACTGGCGGACGGGCTCGGTGGAGATGTTCTGGACGATGTCGGAGTCGATCGGCGAGCTGGTGCGCGTCACCGGCAGGTAGTAGCTGCCGGCCCCCGGCCCGCGGGTGATCCGGGGCAGCGGGGGCGCGGCGGCCGTGCCCGGCGTGCAGTCGACGTACTGCTCACCGATCAGCGACTGGGGGCGGATGGCGCACGTCGCGTCGGCATGCCACGGGGCAAACCGCGCGTCGGTGATGGCCAGCGTGACCGCCGCCTTCTTACCCGCGGTCACGCCCAGCGCCTGGATGCTGCCGACATTGGCGCCGGCGATCCGGACGTCCTCGCCCGGCGCGGCGAAGGCGGCGTCGTCGAAGATCGCGCGCACCTGGTAGGTGCCGGCGCCGGCCGAGCTGGAGGGACCCTTGACGATGGCGACGAGGATCGCCGCCACAATCAGGAGTCCCGCGATGAGCGCGATCCGTCTCATGGCCCGGGCGGCACCGATGACTTGTCGCAGCCCGGCACCTGTTGCGGAGCCGAGCCGTCCGGCGTCGGCTGGACCGAGCTCCCCGGGCAACGGTTGTGGGCGGCGTGCAGGCCCTGATAGCGCTGGGAGGGTGGCTGGGTCTGAAGCTGGTTGGAGGAATCGAGCGTGAACGGGAACAGCGCCGGCTGGGTGCGCAGGTAATGGCCGTTGGCGTCGTAGTAGGCGCCGGACTGGCCCAGGTTGGTGAGGGCGGCGATGACGTCCGGCGTGTACTCGCGGAGGTAGTCGAGCTGGTTCTGGGAGTCGTTGAGCTGGCGGGTCATGTTCGGAAACGCCGTCTGGGCGATTGCGGCCAGCGCCGGGGCCGCCTCCGCCAGCGAGGTCAGGTCGCCGCTGCCGGAGGGGTTGTGGATGAGCCCGTCGAGCGCGCCGATCGTGGGGACGGCCTCGTTGACGAGCGTCCGCAGCCGCGTCAGGAACAGCGGCAGCCGCCGCACCGCGGGCTTGGACGCCGCCACCAGCGGGTCCAGCGCGTTGAGCGTCGTCTGCAGCCCGGCGAACGCCGTGGTCGAGCGCCGGAGCGTGTTCGGCGCCAGCGCCAGCGCCTGCTGGAGGGCCTGGCTCTGGGAGGCGATCGCGCCGGTCGCCGTGCTCGTGTTGGAGATGAGCGCCGACAGCTGGGCGCTGCGCGAGGCCAGCGCCTGCAGGGCCTGTCCCCCCTGGACGACCAGCTGGTCGAACACCGGCTCATCGCGCGTGAGCTCGCTTGTCACCTGGCTCGTGCTCTGCAGTCCGGGAGCCAGGTACTTCAGGGCCCGGTTGGCGGCCAGCCCACGTCCCTGGAGCGAGGCGGCCTCGCCGCGGATGACCCCCTTGAGCCCGGCGCGCGTCAACGGATCGAACGTGTCGAACAGCTGGTCGATGTTGACCTCGGAATAGGTGTGGGCCGTGTCGATCACACCGCCGTCGGCGATCGGCGGGGCGCCCCGCGGGCCGGGCTGGAGCACGACGTACTTGCTGGCGATCCCGGACAGCGAGTCCTGGTAAATGCGCGCCACGGTTCCCTGGGGCAGGGGCGCCACGTTGTGCAGCGACATGGCCACCCGGGCCTGACCGGCGTGGGTGAGGCTGATCGATGTGACGGTTCCCACCGTCGCCGGGCCGATGAGGACGTTGTCACCCGTCACCAGCCCGCTGGCGTTCTCAAAGTCGGCCGCCAGCGTGTAGCTGGAGCCGCTGCTGAGGATGATCACGGCGACGACGACGAGCGCGACGATCAGCGCGGCCGCGGCCGCGATCCGGGCGACCGGGCTCGTCCCCGGGACCTCTCCGTCCGGACGCACACGGCGCGGCGCGGAGGGTCCTCGCACGGGCCCTCCATTCGTGCTTCCGAACGGGCTGATGTGGCTCTCCTCCTTCGATTCCCGAACTGCGGCACACCTCGGGCGAATGGCATCCTGCCAAAGCCACCGGCCGAGCACCACATCGGCGGTGCGCGCGGGAGGGAACGATAACGCCATTCGGCGTGGTACTGAAACGTACCTCTACCGATGTCCCAAATTGGGGTCGGCCACGCCGCAGGGCCCCGCCACGGCGCCGCGGCCCGCCACGCCGCAGCGGCCCGCCACGGCGCAGCCGCCCGGCGCGCCGCAGCGGCCCGCGAGGCCGCCGCCGGACGCCGTCTCCCTTCGTGCTAGGCGGGCACGCGCCGGGCGAGCATCGCGGCGCCGATCGCGCCGCCGACGTCACCGAGGGCGGCCACGCGCACCGCGGGCGGCCGGGCATCGTTGAACAGATGAGGGTGCATCTCGGTCGCGATCCGCTCGGCCATCGGCTGGCCGAAGCGGACGCCGAGCCCCCCGCCGATGACGACCGCCTCGATGTCGAGCAGGTTGACGGCCGAGGCGATCCCGGTGCCGAGGGCGGAGACGGCCCGGTCGAGCAACTCGATGGCCAGCGCGTCCTCGTGCAGGTAGGCGTGCTCCCAGATCGAGCTGGTCAGCCGCGGACGGCCCCGCTGCTTCATCACCTTGAACAGCATCGTCTTGGCGCCCTTGTCGACCTCGCGGCGGGCCTTGGTCTCCATCGCGGCGCGGCCGGCGTATGCCTCCAGACAGCCGCGGCGTCCGCACGGGCAGTGCGCGCCGCCGGCCCGGACGACCGTGTGGCCGATCTCCCCCGCCCCGCCGCGGCCCAGCCACGGCTTGCCGTCCAGGATGAGGCCTCCGCCCACGCCGGTCCCCCAGAAGACACCGAGCACCGAGTCATACGGCTTGCCCGCGCCCAGCGCGAACTCCGCCTGGGTGGCCACCTGGACGTCGTTGCCGACGAACACCTCGGTGCCGAGCTGCTCGGAGAGCTTGTGGGCGAGCTCGAACGGCGCGTGCCAGCCGGGGAGGTTGCGCGCATTGGCGACCACCCCGGTCTTCTCGTCGACGTCCCCGGGCGAGCCGACACCGACGCCGAGCAGCGACGACGTCGCCACCCCCGCCACCTGGGCGGCGCCGCGCAGCGCCTCCACCATCTGGGCGGCGACATCCTCCGGACCGCCGGCCGTGGGCGTCGGCTGCCGGGCGTTGCCGAGCACCTCGTCATCGTCGTTGAGGATGATCGCCTCGATCTTCGTCCCCCCAAGGTCGATGCCACCCCGCAGCTGCCCGTGAGCCTCCATGGTGCAGGCAGGCTATCTCACCGGGCGCGGGCCGTCCCGGCCCGACCCGGCCCGCCGGCGCGACCCGGCCCGCCGGCCCGACCCGGGCCGGCCCGCCTCGGTCGTGGCGGGTCTGGCCGGACGGCGGTGCAGGGGGCCCGGGCGTACCGGCATTGGCGGTGAAGAGGGAGTGGACCCGGAGGCGCGCTGGGCGCCGGAACGGTCCCGGCACCCCCAAAGCGTGCGAAATCCGCCCCGGCCGTCCCCGGTCACGAACAGATCGGATGCCCAGCACCCCCAACAGGCGAAATCCGCGGGACGAATCCTGATTTCGAACAAGACTCACGCAGAAATCAGGTGCAACGCCCACGGGAAGACCACCGACGCCCGGCCCTCCCCCTCTTCACCACCAATGCCGGTCTCCACCGGACCACATGAGCTCGCAACACGGCCAGCCCCCACGACCGAGTCGGGGGCCGCCGGCCCGACCCGCCTCGGTCGTGGCCGGTCTGGCCGGACGGCGGTGCAGGGGGCCCGCGCGTACCGGCATTGGCGGTGAAGAGGGAGTGGACCCGGAGGCCCGCTGGGCGCCGGAACGGTCCCGGCACCCCCAAAGCGTGCGAAATCCGCCCCGGCCGTCCCCGGTCACGAACAGATCGGATGCCCAGCACCCCCCACAGGCGAAATCCGCGAGACGAATCTCAATTTCGTACACGATCCACGCAGAAATCAGGTGCAACGCCCACGGGAAGACCACTGACGCCCGGCCCTCCCCCTCTTCATCACCATTGCCGGTAC
>DASSZQ010000179.1:0-14032 GCA_035702755.1 Solirubrobacteraceae bacterium
CCGCGGTCGTCTGTTGCCGCCGGGGTGAGACGACCGCCAGCAGCGAAGAACGGCAGCAGTGAAGATGGGGTTCGCTGGCTGGGGGCGGGCGGGATGCGGGCGAGACCCCGCCCGGTAGCGTCAGATGCGTTCGAAACCCCAATCCGGGCTGACGATCTCGAACACAGGTGCAGCCATAGGCCACTCACGGACGAAATCGCACGGCGTGATCCGGATTTCGAACAAACCAGGGGTGCCCCCGGCCCGTCCCAGGGCCCTCCATCATCGCCCTCGTCGGCCGAGACCCGCCGGCAGCCGCCTCACACCAGCACCCTCGCGACGGCGTCCGGGGGCCGGCGCGCCGGCTCCCCTGAGGGAGGAAGTCGCCGCCTGTGTTCCCAGCGGCCAGTCACGGGCGGTCGCGATGAAGGGCGGGCCCGGGAGCGACCAGTTTGTGCGAAATCTGATCCGCGCCCCGCGATTTCGTCCGTGGAGCCCGCTCAGCAACCGGCTTGTTCGAGACCGGCCGGACGCTTTTGAATTTCGTACAGATCGGTCGCTTTCACGGTGACCGCCACCGGCGCCGGGGCAACCCGCGCGCCCCCTCACCCCTGCCGCCTCTCTGCCGGGGGGATCAGCCCTTGACGTCCACCGGACCGCCCCGCCGCGCCCCGCCCCGGTGGGTCCGCGCGGGCAGCTTGACCGGGGTGGCGTGCAGGGCCCGCAGGCGCACCTCGCGCCAGGACATGCCCTCCTTGAGCAGTGCGGGGCCGCCCATGAGGATGGCGGTGGTGACCTCGACCGCCTGGAGGATGACGCCGTAGGCGACGCCGGTGCCGAAGCCGACGTGCCAGCCGGTATGCAGGACCGCTGCGCACGCCGCCTGGAAGACGCCGAGGTTGGCCGGGGTGGCGGGCAGCACGGCGCTGATGTTGACCGCAAACAGGACGGCCGCCGCGGCCGCCATCCCCGCCTGGTGGTTGAGCCCCAGGGCGACGAGCAGGATGTAGCAGGACATCCACTGCAGCGCCCACGCCCCCAGCTGGGCCACGGTGGCGATGATCCCCAGCCGCGGCCGCCGGAACACCACCAGGCCGGCGCGGACCCGGGTCATCGCCTGCCGCACCTGGCCGACGAACTTCTGGACGCGCTCAAAGCGGATCAGGCCCCAGCGGTGGCGCAGCGCCAGCGGTGCCAGGAGCACGATCGCCAGCAGCGCCGCGGGCGCGATCGCCGCCACCAGCAGGGCGTTCTCATGGCCGCTGAAGATGTTCACCGACGAGAACATGACCGCGCCCAGGATGATGAGCGCGACGATGTTGAGCACCGTCTGGGACACCACCGTGCCCAGCACGATGGGAAACGACTCCCGCGGCTGACCCGCGCGTCTGGCCACGACGAGCGCGCGCGACGGCTCGCCCAGCCGCGCCGGAAGCGTTGAGGACATGAGCACGCCGATGAATGTGCCCTGCATGGCGTCGGCCATCCGGACCCGGGCCCGCGGCAGCGCCGCCTGAAGGATCGCGTACCAGGAGACCGCCCGCAGCGCCATCGCCGCGCACATCACCCCCAACCCCAGCACGACGAACGACGGGCTGGAGGCGACAAGCGCCTGGGCAACGTTGTCAAAGCCGATCTTCTCCAGCGCCAGGATGGCGAGCACGATCGCGCCGATGCTCACCGCGGCCAGCGCCGTCCGGCGCGCCAGCGTCGCCAGCCGGCTGCGACGCGAGACCTGACGCGTCTCCAGGCTGGGCATCCGTCGTGGCCGGGCGACCGGCTCCAGATCGGCCGAGCGCAGGCCGGCGGCGACGGCGACCCGCTGGGCGGCCCCCTGGGGCGCGGGCGCGGCGACCGCGTCCGCGTAGGCGTCGAGCACCTCGGCGGTCACGCGCGGCCAGGCGAAGCGCTGGACGTCCTGCGCCGCCGCCCGGGCCATGGCGACCCGCCGCTCCGGTTCCTCCCATAGGTCCCGCAGCGCCTCGGCGAGCGCCTGCGGGTCGGCCGGGGGCACCAGCACCCCGTCGACGCCGTTGCGCACGACGTCGCGATAGCCGGCGATGTCGGAGGCGACCACCGGGGTCCCGGCCGCGAACGCCTCGGTGAGCACCATGCCGAAGCTCTCGCCCCGCAGCGAGGGGGCGCACAGGACGTCGGCCCGCTCAAGCTCCTCGCGCTTGCGCGCGTCGTCGACCTTGCCGAGCACGCGCACGCCCCGGTCGTCGAGCATCAGCGGCGCCAGTTCCTCCCGGGACGGCCCAATCACCGTCAGTTCGGTGGGAATGTGCTCGCGGAGCGCCTCGAAGGAGCGCAGCAGGAGCGGCAGCCCCTTGCGTTCGACCGACTGGCCGACGAACACGACGCGCAGGCGGTCGGTCGAGGGGCTGGTGCCCGCCCGCGCGAGCACCTCCGGGTCGACGTGCACGCCGTTGGGGATGACGCGGTAATGACCGCCGAACCAGCGGCGCCCGGTCCAGGCCGCCGCCTCGGAGACGGCGATGCGCACGTGGAGCCGGTTGAGGATCCGCCACGCGCCGAACAGGTTGGCCATGGCATTGGGCAGCGGGCGCTCCGAATAGGAGTGAAACGTGCCGACGAGCGGCAGGCGGGTCAACTCGGTCGCCGACCAGCCCGTCATCGGCGCCACCGGCTCATGGACATGGACGACATCGAAGCGGCCGGTGCGCAGCTCCTTGTGCAGCGTCGCGATCCCCGACGGCGTGATCGACAGGTTGGAGACCGCGCCGTTGGCCTTGAAGCCGATCGTGCGGCCGAGGGGCACGACGTAGTCCGGGGCGGCCAGCGGCTGGGGATCGGCGCCGCGGTGCAGAACCTTCGACGAAAGGTCCGGAGGATCGTACGGCGCGAGCACCCGGACATGGTGACCTCCGGCAATCAGGCACTCGGCAAGCGCCTCGATGTGCCTCGTCACGCCCCCCGGATACGTCCACGAGTACGGCGACACCACCGCTATGCGCATCCCGCTCATGATATCGGCACCCCGCCCCCGGACCGAGGGCGCGACCCGCGTATCATCAGCTCTCGATGCCGGTCCGCCATTTCGTCAAATACACCTTTCTCAAGGTCGACCCCGCCTGGCGCCGGCTCGACGACGAGCAGCGCGCCGCCGACAAGCGCGAGTTCATGGCCGCCTGCGCCGACTTCGCCGACGGGCACCTGCTGCGCTCGTTCTCCCTGGTGGGCACGCGCGGCGATGCCGACCTGCTGCTGCTCAGCCAGGCCCAGAACCTTGAGCGCATCCATGAGTTTCACGTGATCCTGGCCCAGAGCGGGCTGATGAAGTGGTGCACGGTCCCATACTCGCTGCTGGCCATGACGAAGCCATCCGAGTATTCCGACGAGTCACGCCTCGAAGTTCGCCCCGGCCACGGCAAGTACCTGTTCGTCTATCCGTTTGTCAAGACCCGCGCCTGGTATGCGCTGCCGGCCGACGAGCGCTGGCGGATCATGCAGGAGCACATCCGGGTTGGGCGCGAGTACCCGTCGGTCGACCTCAACACGAGCTACTCGTTCGGTCTCGATGACCAGGAGTTCGTCGTCGCCTTTGAGACCGACAACCCCTCGGACTTCCTTGACCTCGTGCAGCGGCTGCGCACCACGGAGTCAAGCTCCTACACGCTGCGCGACACCCCCACGTTCACCTGCATCGCCTGCTCGGTGGAGCGCGCGCTCGGCGCCCTGGACGGCGCCGCGCTCTCCCTCAGCGCCTGAGTCGCCCGACGGTGCCGGCCGGGGCGCAGCTCGACGCAGACGTCGCCCATCTGCGGGACTCAGACCCGGTGCTGCGCGGGCTCATCGACACGATCGGCCCGGAGAACCTCGGCGACCGTCGCCGCGGCCGGCCGCGGGACCATTACGCCGTCCTCATCCGGACGATCACCGGCCAGCAGGTGTCGACCCAGGCGGCCGCCGCGATCTACAACCGGCTGACCGACCGGTTCGGCGGGCGGGCGCCGACGCCGGAGGAGGTCCTGGCGGATGACCCGGAGGCATTGCGGGCCGCCGCCGGGCTCTCGCGCGCCAAGACCACCTACCTGCGCTCGCTGGCCGAGCACGTGCTGGAGGGCTCGCTGAAGCTCGACGCGCTTGACCGCCTGCCGGACGATGAGGTCATCGCCGAGCTGACCGCCGTCAAGGGCCTGGGCGAGTGGAGCGCCCACATGTTCCTCATGTTCCACCTGGAGCGTCCGGACGTCCTCCCCGTCGGCGACCTTGGAATCCGGCGCGCGGTGATGCTCGCCTACGGCCTTGAGGCGCTCCCGGCGGCGGCGGAGCTGACGGCCATCGGCGAGCCGTGGCGGCCGTACCGGACGCTGGCGTGCCTGTTTCTGTGGCGCTCGCTGCACGCCACGCCGCTGTGATCCGCCGTCGGACTGGACCATCGACGCCCCCATCCCCCGGTCCGCCTCCAGGCCGGCCGGGCGACGAGGCGGATGCGGAGCCCGGGCGGGTGCCGAGCCACCGATCTGTTCGAAATCACCATCGCGCCGTGGGATTTCGCCCGTCAGCGCCGTCGGGCGGCGGTTGCGTTCCAGATCGTCAAACCCCAAGCCGAATTTCGAACAAACCTGACCCCCCGCAGAAGCCCGTGTCCGCCTCCCGCAACCCCCGCCCCGCACGGGTGCCCAAAGCCCGCGTGCTCCCGGCGCGCCTTAATCGCCAACGCCGATCCCGGCCGCCTCCACTGATCGGACCGACCGGACCGGACGGCTAGACGGCGGAGACTTCCTCCTCCTCCGCCACGCGGAAGGAGGAGCCACAGCCACAGGCCGCGATCACGTTGGGGTTTTCGACCTTGAAGCCGGCGCCCTGGAGGCCGTCGACGAAGTCGATGACCGAGCCCTTGACGTACGGGAGGCTGGGGGTGTCGACCAGCAGGCGGATGCCCTTGTCCTCAAACACGGTGTCGCCGTCGCGCTGCTCGTCGAAAGCGAGCGCGTACTGGAAACCGGAGCAACCACCGCCGCGCACGCCCACCCGCAGGCCCGCGGTCTCGGCGACCGCGTTCTGGGTGGTCAGGAATTCGCGGACCTTCTCGGCGCCTTTGTCAGTGAGAGTGATCATGCTTCAGAAAGCATAGCGACCCGGCCCACCGGCTCGATAGGCTAGACGTCATGTCCGCCACCCCCGGCATGTCCGCCACCCCTGAAGAGATCAAGGAACGGATTGAGGCCGGCATCCCCGGCGCCGTGGCCAGCGTGACCGGCGACGGTCATCACTTCAACGCGGTGATCAGCGCGCCGGCCTTCGCCGGCCTGTCGCGCATCGCGCAGCACCGGCTCGTCTACGACGTGTTCGGCGCCGAGCTGGGCGGCCGCATCCACGCCCTCTCGATCCAGACGAAGACTTCCGAGACCAAGGAGAACCTGTGAGCGATCAGACCGCCAACCCCATGCGCGACGCCATCCAGGAGGCGATCACCGAGAACCCGGTGATCCTGTTCATGAAGGGCAGCCCGGAGGCGCCGGCGTGCGGCTTCTCGGCCCGCACCGTGGCCATCCTGCAGTCGGTGGGCGCCCGCTTCGCCGCCGTCGACATCCTCCCGGACCCCCGCATCCGCCAGGAGCTCTCGGCCCTCTCCAACTGGCCCACGATCCCCCAGCTGTTCGTCAACGGTGAGCTCATCGGCGGCTGCGACATCGTCACCGAGATGTACGAGTCCGGCGAGCTTGCGCAGACCCTCGGGCTGGAGGCTCCGGCCGAGGCGCCCAAGGCCCCGGAGGCGGCTCCCGTCGAGTCCGCCCCGCTGGGGATCGAGAACCGCCTGTAGCCACCGGGCGCTGAGCACGCCCTCCGCAGCTCGGCCATCTCCGTCCACGCGGCCCGGCGCGCCCGGGCCGCCGGCGGCGCTGCGGTTCGCCGACGGCGCCCTGTGGGCGCTGGACCAGACCCAGCTGCCCTGGCGCGAGGTTGAGCTGGAGCTGCGCAGCGCCGAGGACGTCGTCCACGCGCTGCGGCGGCTGAGCATCCGCGGAGCGCCGCTGATCGGCGTCGCCGCCGCCTACGGCGTCGTCCTTGACCTGCTGCGCGACCCGGACTCCCTGGACCCGGCGTGCGCCGCGCTGATCGCCGCCCGTCCCACCGCTGTCAACCTCGCCCACGCCGTGGAGCGCATCCGGGCGGCGGCGGCGCCCGTGCTCTCCAACCCCGCCCGGGCCCAGGCGGCGCTGGCCGAGGCCCGGGCCCTGCACGCCGAGGAGGAGGCGGCCAGCGCGGCGATCGCCCGCCACGGCGCCGATCTGCTCGCCGGCCGGCAGAGGATCCTCACCCACTGCAACACCGGCGCTCTGGCCGCGCCCGGCCGGGGCACGGCCCTGGCCGTCATCGCCGAGCTCGCCGACCGGGGCGAGCTTGAACACGTCCTCGTCTGCGAGACCCGGCCGCTGCTCCAGGGCGCCCGGCTGACCGTCTATGAGTGCAGGCAGCTCGGCATCGAGCACGCGCTCATCGTCGACGGCGCCGCCGCCGGCCTGATCGGCCGCGGCGAGGTCGACGCCGTCATCGTCGGCTGCGACCGCGTCGCCGCCAACGGGGATGTCGCCAACAAGGTCGGCACCTACGCGCACGCGCTCGCCGCCGCGGCGGCCGGGATCCCGTTCGTCGTCGCCGGCCCGTGCACCACCATCGACGCCGCCTGCCCCACCGGCGCGCAGATCGCGATCGAGGAGCGCGACCCCGGCGAGGTGCGCGCCGTTCACATGCCCGGCGCGCCGGAGCGTCAGCTCACGCGCCCGGATACCCCGTGCCGCAACCCGGCCTTCGACGTCACCCCGGCCGGGCTCGTCACCGCCCTGGTCACCGACCGCGGAGTCGCGCGGCCGGTTACGACCGAGGCGGTGGCGGCGCTGCTGAGCGCCTGAACTCCAGGTGCTCGACGATCCGCCGTGAGTCGCAGATCACCTCGCCGTCGAGCACCAGCACCGGGACCCGGCGCTGGCCGCTGAGGGCCTCCACCTCGGGCCGGCGCGAGCGCCGCTGGCCCACCACCACCGTCTGGTGGGCGATGCCCTGACGCCGCAGGGCCCGGGCCACCCGGCCGCATGGGCACAGCCAGTCGGTCGGAGTGCTGCACCGGTAGAGGACGGCCATGCCGCCAGACGATACGCCCAGCAGACGCGCTCAGAGACCGACGCGCCGGGCGGCGACACCGGCAACCCGCAGGGCCAGCGGCTGGCGCGCCCCCGGCGGGGCCACCACCTCGTCCTCACGGGCGCGGTACCACGCGATGGTCTCCTCCAGGCAGTCCTCATGCGGGGAGGTCGTCCACCCCAGCTCCCGCTTGGCCTTGCGGCTGGAGAAGCTCCAGTGCAGCGACGCGGCGCGCACCTCGGCCGGCGCGGGCAGGTCGGCGGCCCCCGCGCGCTGGGCGGCCACCGCCAGGCTCAGCGCCATCGTCACCGGCAGCTTGAGTGTCGGCGGCTGCACGCCGGACAGACGGCCGAGATCGGCGAACAGCCGCGTCATCGTGAAGTTGCGGTTGCCGAGCAGGTAGCGCTCGCCCACGCGGCCGCGCTCGTCGGCGAGGAGATGACCGCTGGCGACGTCCTGCACCCCCACGATGTTCAGCGTGCCCTCCACATAGGCGGGGATCTGGCGGCGCAGGAACCGGAGCACCAGCTTGGTCGAAGAGCGGCCCGGATCGCCCGCGCCGAGCACGTGCGTGGGGCAGACAACGACGACCGGCAGGCCCCGTGCCGCCATCCGCAGCGCCGCCAGCTCCGCCTCGTGCATCGCGTCGAGGTATGCAATCCGGTAGCGGTCCCCCGTCCACGGGCTGGATTCGGTGGCCTGCTTTCCCGCCGCCGGACCGACCGCGGCCGCCGAGGACGTGTACACGCACCGCTGGACCCCGGCGCGGAGCGCCTCCTCCAGCACGATCGTCGTCCCCTCGACGGCGATGCCGGTGATCACCGCCCGGGGCGCCCGCAGGTCCGAGCGGCCGGCGATGTGAAAGACGCGGTCGACACCCCGCATCGCCCGGCGGACCGACCGGCGGTCCAGGATGTCGCCCCGCACCTGCCGGACGCCCAGACCGTCGAGGAGGTGCCGGCGCGCCGGATCGCTTCCGGGCCGGACGAGCGCGCAGACCTCATCACCCCGCGCCACAAGAAGCCGGGCCACGTGCGAGCCGATGAACCCCGTCGCTCCGGTGACGAGCGTGCGCGACATCCCGGCGCCGCAGTCTAAAGCCCGGTGCGAGGCCGGCCAAGGAGACGTAGCACGGCTCTAACGTCACGCGCTGCTACCGTGCCGCGCCCATGAGCGTCGCCATCGTCTCCGACACCTGCCATTACCTGCCCGCCGAACTGGTGGCCGAGCGGCAGATCCACGAGGTCAGCCTGTACGTGCACTGGCCGGACGGCGCCCAGCGGGAGAGCGAGATCACCGACTACGGCGCCTACTACGCGCGCCTGGGCAGCAGCACGACGCTGCCGACGACCTCGCAGCCGTCGATCGGCGACTTCCTGGCCGTCTATGAGCCGCTGCTCGACGCCGGGCAGGACGTTGTCTCGGTGCATCTGGCCGGGGGGATGTCCGGCACCGTCCGGGCCGCCGAGCAGGCCCGCGAGCACCTTGGCGACCGCGCCCGCCGGGTCCACGTCGTCGACAGCGCCACCGCCTGCGGCGGCGAGGGCCTGGTCGTGCTCGCCGCGGTCGCGGCGGCCCGGCGGGGGGCGGACGGCGCGGCGGTGGCCGAGCACGCCCGGCAGGCCCGGGCGGCGCTGAAGATGTGGTTTGCCATCGACACGCTGGAGTACCTGCGCCGGGGCGGCCGGATCGCCGGGGCCCAGGCGTGGCTCGGCTCGGCGCTGCGCATCAAGCCGATCCTCACCGTTGAGTCGGAGATCACCCCGGTGGAGCGGGTGCGGACCTCGCGCCGGGCATTTGAGCGCATGGTCGACCTCCTGCGCGACCGGGTGGCCGCGGGCGCCGACGCCTGGATGGTCCAGCACATTCGCGCGCCGGACGAGGCCGCCGAGCTCGCCAAGCGGGGGACCGAGCTGTTCGGCGTGCCGCCGCAGGTCGTCTCGGAGATCGGGCCGGTGATCGGCACCCACGTGGGCCCGGGGCTGCTCGGCGTCGGCGGGCTGCCGAGCTCGTTCCTCAGCGAGGGCCCGGACCGCCAGCCGGCGGGCGCGTCCGCCTGAGCCGGTTGGTCAGCGGCCGCGCTCGCGGCGCCGGCGGCGACCGAACGCCAGCGCGCCCAGCGCCGCGATCCCGCCGCCGATGACAAAGCCGGCCACGCCGGCGGCGACGTACACCTGCGGCTCATAGCGGCGCAGCTGCGCGCGCCAATCGGTCAGCTTGACGACCTCGCCGCGGAGCTGCTCCACGGCGGTGCCGAGCTGCTCGCGGTTGCGCTCGATCGAGTCCCGGATCTCCTCCGGGGTGCGGACGGGGGGCATCAGGCGCCGTTCCCGGGCCGGACGGTGGCGCGGATCTTCTTGGCCTCGTCAAGCGCCATCGTCGGCTTCGGCGCCCCCACCCTGAGCTTGCGCCAGGCGAACAGAAACGCGAACGCGGTCAGCACCAAGAGCAGCGCCATCACGATCACAAACCCCAGCCACAGGCTCCCGGTGGCGGAGTTGATCCCCCAGGCGATCGACAGCAGCACGAACACCAGGGCAAACACGCCGACGACGGCACCGAACGCCACGGCGGCGGCGCCGCGGGCGATGCTGGAGACCTTGACCGTGACCTCGGCCTTGGCCAGCTCGATCTCCTCACGGACGAGCACCGAGAGCTTCTCGGAGACGTCGGTGACCGCCGCCGCCAGGCTGTCGGTCCTCTCTGCGGGCTCAGCGGCCAAGGCTCTTGAGGATCAGGGCGAGGACAAGTCCGCCGGCGAACGCGGCGCCGACGCCGATCTCCGGCCGGTCGTCGGGAAACAGGGAGGCGATGCTCGCGCCGACGCCTCCGGATGACGGCGGCTCGTAGGTGGCCGGGCCCGGCTCGGTGGTGCCAAAGGCCGGCGGCACCGCGGGCGCGGGTGCCGGCGACGGCGGGACGGGAGGCGGGGTGGCCGGCGACTGCCCGGTCACCGGCGGTGGCACCGGGACGGGCGCCTCGGTGGGCGCGTCAGCGGCCACGGCCGCGGGCGCGTCGCGTCCGGGCTCGTCCGGCGGTTGCTGACTGGGCGGCTGGTCGCTCACTCAGGGGGCTCTTCGTCGAACACACGCATCCAGACGAGGGCCGCCAGTCGGGTCGACGCGAGACTGGCCAGCGCGCCGAACCCAGCGAGCATCCCGTTCCACAGCAGGCGCTTGACCAAAGGGCTCTCCAACATCGATGGGGGCATTCAAGCAGACTTCTTCCCAGGACCGGTGCTCTGTAACTCCAACCCGCAGCAGATTGTCTGAACAATCATCGTCTTGGCTCGCTCCAGCTCCTCCTCGCCGACCGGAGTGCTGTCGAAGATCCAGCCGGTGAGCACCTGCTCCACCGAGCCGTAGAACGCCTGGGCGGCGAACTCCGGGGTGACATCGGTGCGAAAGCGCCCCTCCTGCTGAGCGCCCGCGACGATCGCGGCGATCCCGGCGTACGCGTCGCGGATCTTGCCCAGGTGGGTGAGGCCGAACGTGTTCGCCGCCCGCGTGACCTCGACGATGATCACCTTCATCAGATCCGGGTCGTGGCGGTAGGAGTCGATGATGAAGCCGGCGATCGCCCCCAGTTTGTCCTGGGGCGCGCGCGGCGACTCGTCGGCCTCGGCGATCGCGGCGAGCATGACGTCCCAGCGCTCCAGGAAGAGCGTGTCGAGGATCTGCTCCTTGGAGGAGAAGTAGTGGTAGACGAGCCCGTAGGCGACGCCCGCCTCGTCGGCGATGTCCGAGACCCGGCAGGTGTGAAAGCCCTGGCGGGCGAACACGCGAACCGCCGCGTCCAGGATGACGCGGCGCTTGTCGGTTGCCGCCGTCGTCATGCGGTGGGAACCGCCACCTTGGCCTCGCCGCCGGCGGCCGCGGCGGAGACCGCGCCGGCCGGGGCGGGCGGCGTCCAGTCATAGGCCTCGGGGCGGCGGCGGGCCAGCGACGGCAGGCGGCGGCGGATGTCGCGCTGGTTGGCGACGTCCAGATCGGCGACGATCGCCGTCTCGGTATCGGCGGCCCCGGCCAGGACCAGCCCCCACGGGTCGACGATCACCGAGCGGCCGCCGGAGCGCAGGCCGCCGGGGTGGTGCCCCACCTGGTTGGGCGCGATCACGAAGCACTGGTTCTCGATCGCCCGCGCCCGCACCAGCACCTCCCAGTGGTCGCGCGTCGTCGGGAACGTGAACGCGGCCGGGATGGAGAAGACCTCGGCTCCGCGCAGGGCGAGGATCCGGTACAGCTCCGGGAAGCGCAGGTCGTAGCAAATGCTCATCCCCAGCTTCAGCCCGCCGGCGAGCTCGGAGACGACGATCTCATCGCCGGCGTCCTCGGTGCTCGATTCCGCGTACACCGACCCGTCGACCTCGACGTCGAACAGGTGGATCTTGCGGTACACGGAGACGATCTCACCGTCCGGGCCGACATGGACGCTCGTGTTGGCGCCCTTCTCGCGCCCGGGGATCGACTCGTACATCGAGCCGGCGAGCAGGTCGATGCCCAGTTCCCGCGCGGTGGCGCGCGCCCAGGAGATCGCCGGGCCGTCCAGGGGCTGGGCGCCGGCGGCCATGTGCTCGCGGGCGCCGAGCACCGTCCACTTCTCCGGCAGCGCGACGAGCTGCGCCCCGGCGGAGGCGGCCTGCCTCACCAGCCGGTCGGCGCGCTCCAGGTTACGATCGACATCGTCGGTGGCGTTGAGTTGGATGGCGGATACGCGCACGCGGGCCCCCTCCGGACAGGGATCGATTGACTGGTCAGTCAGTGTGGCAGATACCCGGAGCGCCACCTGACCAAGCGGTCCGCTCCAGGACGAGGCTCACCCGTCCGCCCCGCCCATCGCCGCCAGCCCCCGCACCAGGACCTCCAGGCCGAACTCAAAGCGCTCGTCGCCGGTGCCCGCGGTCAGCGGTCCGGCGAGGGCGACGATGTTGGGAAAGCGCTCGGCGGGCAGGGCGGCCATGAACCCCCGCATCTCCGCGACGAACGCCTCGATGTCGGCGGGTGTGGTGTGCTCGGCGGCAAACAGGCCGTCCTCGTAGGCGATCGCCATCACGTACGCCGACAGCAGGTCGACCGCGTAGGCCACGACCTGGTCCGGCACGCCGCCGCGGCGCATGGTGGCGATCATCCATTCGCTGCCGCGCAGCGCGTTCTCGCCCATGGGGATGCGCGCAAACGAGGCGCGGGCGAGATCGCGATGGCCGGCGAACACGGCCCGGATCGCGCGCATCGCCATCTTGACCTCCTCCTGCCACGGCTGCTGCGCGGAGACGGTCTCCGGGATCTCCACCTCGCCGATCACCCGGTCGATGACGAGCTCCACCAGCTCCTCCTTGCCCGCCACGTGGGCGTAGAGCGAGGCGGCGCCGGTGCCGAGCTCCTCGGCCACCCGGCGCATGGTCATGGCGTCCAAACCCTCGGCGTCGACGACCGCCAGGGCGGCGGTGGCGATCGCCTCCCGGGAGAGCGTGCGCTCCCGCGGACCGCGCCGCGACGCCGCCGGCCGGCGTGACGGCAGGCGGGGGACGGGCGGGAGCTCGGCGGAGGCCATAAACCGATCGTACTTGACAGACCGGCCGGTGTTTGGAACAGTGTTCGCCATTAGCGAACATCGTTCGACGATCATTGTTCGACACTGCCGCCCCGTCTGTGAGAGGACCGGTCATGCCCCACCCCCGCCGCTGGCTCATCCTGTTCGTCATCCTCGCCGCCGAGTGCATGGACCTGCTGGACGGCACCGTCGTCAACGTCGCCGCCCCCGCCATCCATGCCGACCTGCACACCTCGTCGACGGCGCTGCAGTGGATCGTCGGCGGCTACCCGCTCGCGCTCGCCGTCGGCCTGCTCGTCGGCGGCCGCGTGGGCGACATCTACGGCCGGCGGCGGATGTTCCTCGCCGGGGTGATCGTGTTCACCGCGTCATCGGCGGTGTGCGGCTTTGCCCCCACCACCCCCGTGCTCGTGGCGGCGCGCCTGATCCAGGGGCTCGGCGGCGCGCTCATGCTGCCCCAGGGCCTGGGGGTCATCCGCGAGGTGTTCGTCGGCGACGAGTTCGCCAAGGCGTTTGGCCTGTTCGGCCCGGTGCTGGGGTCGGCGGCGATGGTCGGCCCCATCATCGGCGGAGGGCTGGTCGCGCTCAACCTGTTCGGCTCCCACTGGCGCCCGGTGTTCCTCGTCAACGTGCCGCTGGGGGTGCTCGCCGCCGTCGGCGCGGCGCGGCTGCTGCCCGCCGGCACCCGCCATGCCCGGCGCCTCGACCTCGCCGGCGCGCTGCTGGCCGCGGCCGCCTCGCTGGCCCTCGTCTACCCGCTCATCCAGGGCCGGGCGCTTGGCTGGCCGGCGTGGACGTTTGCCGCCATCGCCGCCGGCCTGGTGCTGTTCGCCGCCTTTGCCCGGCACCTGCGCCGCCGCCGCGCCGCCGGCGCCGACCCGCTCGTGGAGCCGAGCATCTTCGCCCATCGCGGCTACTCGGCGGGGGCGGCGATGGTCATGCTGTGGTTCGGCGGGATGATCGGCTCGATGCTCGCCATCACCCTGTATCTCCAGCTGGGCGAGCACTTCAGCGCCATCCACGCCGGGCTGACCCTCGTCCCGTTCGCGCTCGGGACCGCCATCACCGCCCCGCTGGCGGCGGCGCTGCTGCCCCGCGTCGCCGGCCGCACGCTCATCCAGGGCGGCGGTGCCATCTCGCTGGCCGGCAACGCCGCCGTGGCCGTCATCGCCGCCGGCGGCGGGACGATCTCCACCTGGGCGCTGGCCGGACCGCTGCTCGTCGTCGGCATGGGCATGGGCTTCTTTGTCGTCGCCGCCTTCGACACCATCCTGGCCGCGGTCACCGACGCCGAGACCGGATCGGCCTCCGGGGTGCTCAACGCCATCCAGCAGCTCGGCGGGGCCATCGGCGTCGCCGTCCTGGGCACGGTGTTCTTCACCGTCCTCGCCCA
>DASSZQ010000199.1:0-12367 GCA_035702755.1 Solirubrobacteraceae bacterium
GTCCTGCCCCTGCGCGACGCCGTCACCTTCCCGGAGCTGGTCATCCCGCTCAACATCGGCCAGCAGCGGAGCATCGAGCTCGTCAACGACGTGCTCCGCGGCGACCGCTCGATCGTGCTCATCGCCAGCCGCGACCCGGAGGTCGAGCAGCCCGGGCCCGCCGAGCTCTACGACGTCGGCGTCCTCGGCGCCATCGCCCGGATGGTGCGGCTGCCCGACGGCACGCTGCGCGTGCTCGTTCAGGGCGCGCAGCGCGTCCGTGTCGACAGCTGGGTGCAGACCGAGCCCTACCTGGTCGCCGAGGTCTCGGCGGCGCCGGACCGGGTCCGGGAGAGCCCGGAGCTGGTGGCGCTGGCCCGCAACGTACAGCGCACGTTCTCCAGCATCGTCGGCCAGGTCCCGTACCTGCCTGAGGAGCTGCAGCTGATGGTGGCCAACGTCGAGGACCCGGCCATGCTCACCCACCTCATCTCCGGGGCGATGCGCATTCCGGTGGCTGAGAAGCAGAAGCTGCTGGAGGAGCTCGATGTCACCAAGCGCCTGCGTGGGCTCTCGGAGATCCTGGCGCGCGAGCTGGAGGTCGTCGCGCTCGACACCAAGATCCAGTCACAGGTGCAGTCCGAGCTGAGCAAGGGCCAGCGCGAGTACCTCCTGCGCCAGCAGATGAAGGCGATCCAGGAGGAGCTGGGCGAGGGCGACGAGGCCGCCGCCGAGGCCAACGAGCTGCGCGGGCAGCTGGAGGCGCTGACGCTCCCGGACGAGGTGTCAAAGCAGGTGGAGCGCGAACTCAGCCGCCTGGAGCGGCTGCAGCCGGCGATGGCCGAGTACGGCGTCGTCCGCAGCTACCTGGAGTGGATCGCCTCGCTGCCCTGGGACAAGTCGACCGAGGACAACCTTGACCTCAAGCACGCGCGCCGGGTCCTCGACGCCGACCATTACGACATCGAGCAGGTCAAGGACCGCATCCTGGAGTTCCTCGCCGTCCGCTCCCTGATGCGCGACGGCGCCGAGCAGCCGGCCGGCTCCATCCTCACCTTCGTCGGCCCCCCCGGGGTCGGCAAGACCTCGCTGGGCCGGTCGGTGGCGCGCGCCCTGGGACGCGAGTTTGAGCGCATCAGCGTCGGCGGCGTGCGCGACGAGGCCGAGATCCGCGGGCACCGGCGCACGTACATCGGCGCCATGCCCGGGGTCGTCATCCGCGCGCTGCGCGACGCCGGCGCCAACAACCCGCTGTTCATGATCGACGAGATCGACAAGATGGGCGCCGACTTCCGGGGGGACCCGGCCAGCGCGATGCTCGAGGTCCTGGACCCGGAGCAGAACTCCACGTTTAGAGATCACTACCTCGACCTCCCGTTCGACCTGTCGAACGTGATGTTCATCACCACCGCCAACACGCTGGAGACGATCCCCGGCCCGCTGCGCGACCGCATGGAGGTGATCCAGCTCTCCGGCTACACCGTCGACGAGAAGCTGCAGATCGCCAAGCGCTATCTGGTTCCCCGGCAGATCGAGCGCAACGGGCTGACCTCCGGCCGGATCGCGTTTGCCGACTCCGGGCTGAAGGCGATCATCTCCCTGTATACGCGCGAGGCGGGCGTGCGCCAGCTGGAACGCGAGATCGGCGCCGTCGTGCGCAAGGTGGCGCGCCAGGTGGCCGAGGGCACGCTCAAGCGCAAGGTCAACGTGACCGAGCCGCGCGTCCGCGAGCTGCTCGGCAGGCCGCGGTTTCTGTCCGAGACCCGCCGGCGGACGTCGCGGCCGGGCGTGGCCACCGGCCTGGCGTGGACGCCGGTGGGCGGCGACGTGCTGTTCGTCGAGGCGACGGCGATGCCGGGCACCGGGCGCCTGACCATCACCGGTCAGCTCGGCGACGTGATGCGCGAGTCGGCCCAGGCAGCGCTGTCGTTCGTGCGCGCCAACTCCGAGGAGCTGTTCGGCGAGAGGCTGTCGCCGGAGTGGTTCGCCAACCATGACGTGCACATCCACGTCCCGGCCGGGGCGATCCCCAAGGACGGGCCGAGCGCGGGTGTGACGATGGTCACGGCGCTCGTCTCCCTGCTCTCCGGCCGCGCCGTCCGTTCCGATGTCGCCATGACCGGCGAGGTGACGCTCACCGGTCAGGTGCTGCCGATCGGCGGGCTGAAGGAGAAGGCATTAGCCGCCCAGCGCAGCGGCATCAAGACCGTGATCGCCCCGGAGCCCAACCAGCCTGACATCGACGAGATCCCGGAGCACCTGCGCAAGACCCTGAACTTCGTCTTCGTATCGACAATCGACCAGGTTCTGGATGCCGCCCTGAATGCAAGGCGGCAAAAGGGGTATCGCGTATCCTGACCACACCAGCCCACGCACCGAGGGAGATACATGGCTTCGAAAAAGAAGAAGGCCGCCAAAGCTGCGGCCAAGGCGGTGCCCTTCAACGGCGTCGACCTGGCCAACATCACGAAGGCCAATCCTTACCTCCAGCGCCTGATCGAGGACTCCATCCTGCGGGAGAACGTCCGCACGGCGATCGACTCCTCAAAGAGAGCGTTTGACCGCCTGATGGGGGCCAAGGCCCCGCAGAAGGCGATCCTGGACGACAAGAGGCTCCAGAACGACATCCGGACGGCCGCCGAGGCCGTGCGCGACGCGGCGCTGGCGCTCCAGGATGCGCCCAAGCATCCGACCGGCCAGAAGAAGAAGAAGGGGCTGCGCCTCGGGCGCAAGCTGCTGTTCGTCGGCATCGTCGCCGGTGGCGCCCTCGCCGCCTCGGAGTCCCTGCGCTCCAAGGTGCTCGACGCGCTGTTCGGCGCCGAGGAGGAGTTCCAGTACACGCCGCCTGCAGGCACGCCGGCCCCACCGCCGACGAGCCCGGTGACCGCGGCATAGACCCGCTCCGCATATCGGTTTTGCCACGAGGGCGTCCTGAGGGGCGCCCTCGTTGCGTGCGGGGCCGGCGCGGGCGAGGACCTACAATCGCCGCGGATGGACGAGGCCATCGCACCGCCGCCGTCGCTCACCGGGGCGAGGCGTCAGCGGCGACCGGCGCGGCGCCGGCTGGTTGTGGCCGGCGTGGTGCTTGCCGCCATCGTCGTGGTGCTGGGGGTGGCGCAGCTGGTGCTCCCCGGGCTCGCCGCCCAACGGCTGCGCGACCAGCTCGCGCGGTCCGGGCAGGTGCTCAGCGTCACGGTCAGCGCGTTTCCGGCCATCGAGCTGCTGTGGCACCACGCCGACCGGGTGGTGATCCGGCTCGGCCGCTACCAGTCGGCTCCGGCGCAGCTGCGCCGGCACCTGGCGCAGCTCGCCGACGCCGGCACGGTTGACGTCTTCGCCCAGCAGCTCACCGACGGGGTGCTGACCGTTCACAGCGCGCGTCTGCTCAAGCGGGGCAGCCGGCTGGCCGCCACCGCCCAGGTGTCGGACGCCGATCTGCGATCGGTCCTGCCCCTCCTCAGCTCGGTGACGCCGGTTGCGTCCTCCGGCGGTCAGCTGACGCTGCGCGGGACCTCCGGGCTGCTCGGCCTCAGCGTCGATGTCACCGTCAGCGCCCGCAACGGCGCGCTCGTCGCCGCGCCGGACATCCCCTTCGGCGGCCTGGCGACCATCACCCTGTTTGCCGATCCGGGGGTCACGGTTCAGCGCATCGCCGCCACGGCCGTCCCCGGCGGGTTTGCCGTGCAGGCCCTCGGCACGCTCAGCTGAGGGCGGGGGATCTCACGGGTCGGCGGTCAGCTCGGCCACGCCGGGCCGGTCGGCGGCCTGGCGCAGGCGGGCGACGCCGTCGCCGTCGTCCTTGAGGTAGCGGTTCAGGAAGTCGATGGTGGTGCGCTCGACGATGCTCAGCTGCGGCTGCTCGAAGGTGTAAGGCGGCAGGTGGGGGGCGCCGAGCAGCCTGAGCAGGAACTTCGGCCGGCTGGCCGCGCGGAAGAAGGCGTAGCTGAGCCTGGGCAGGTTGATGGTGTCCGCGGTCCCCTGCGTCGCCAGCAGCGGCGGCGCGCCGCTGGGGAACGTGAGCGCGTCGGCGCCGGGGATCTGCGCCCCGGAGAGGATGACCGCCGCCCGCACGCGCGGGTCGCGGTAGTAGCGGTCATAGGCGACCGCCAGGGCCGTCTCCCCGCCGTCGGACTGGCCGGCGACGGCGATCTGGCGGGGCGCCATCGTCCCGTGCAGCAGGGCGCGGGGGTTGGTGTCGGCGGCCAGCATCCGGGAGATGACGACGCTCATGTCCCGCGGCTGGTTGACGAGGTCAGACTCGTCCGGGCCGCCGGGAGCGTGCGCGTTCTCCAGGGGAAAGACGGGCGCGGCGACGACGAAGCCGGCCCGGGCCCACGCGCGCAGCAGCCGGAAATAGGTCGCCGGCGTCACGGCAAAACCGTGGCCGAAGACGATGAGCGGGAACGGCCCGGCGGCTCGGTCCGGGGCGGCGTTGCGGGCGTCGAGACGCGACGGCGGTCCCACCGCCGGGTAGCGGACGACGGTCACCAGCGTCCGCGGCTCCGGGGGCCGGCCGGGATAGCGCACCGTCCGGGTGTCGTCGACGATCCTGATCACCCGCTCGCCGACGGCGTACGGTGGGTGCAGCCGTGGCGGCAGTTCGGGAGCGGCGAGCCGGTGCCGGGTCGCCGGGGCCGGTCGGGTCGCCGGGGCCGGCCGGGCCCGGGCGGTGTCCGGGCGGCCGGACACGGAGGCGAGGCCGTACCCGGCGAGGGCCAGCGCCAGCGCGAGCGCTGCGCCCGCCGCCAGGCTGCGGCGCCTCACCTGAGGTAGACGGCGAAGAAGTCCCTGTCGTCGGGAGTCAGGTACCGGAATGGCGAGCGAGCCATATCCGGCAGCAGATTAGCCGGATTTCTGGCACCTGGGTGCTGGTAGGTGATGAAGCTTGGCCAGTAGGAGTTGATGTCCAGCTCCATCGCCCGCACCGCGCCGGCCCGTTTGAGGATCTGAGCCAGCGAGGCGACCGTCTGGTCGTTGGCCGCGGCGTAGATGAGGTTGCCGTGCTTGTCGATGCCGAGGCCGGAGCGCCAGACCAGGACCGCGTTGCCGAGCGTGGCCCCCCATTCCGGACCGTCGGACAGATTGGGGTTGAGCTTTGAGTTGTTGACGATCAGCGGCAGGTTCTGGCGGGCGTAGATGACGTCCGACGGGGCGTTGGGACCGTAGCTCCAGGGCATGATGTCCATGCGTCCGTCCTTGTAGCGGACGATCGTGGCCAGCCCGTTCTTCATCGGCGCATACGTGTGCCCACCGCTGACGAACCCGCCGCCGGAATCCTGGAGCTTGAAGGCGCTGTTGAAGGTGGCCACCAGCTTGGAGCGCTGGCTCATCGGCACCTCCTCCGGACCGCGGGAGGGCATGGTGACGGCCGGCTCCTGCATCCCGGGGTACAGCCAGATGCTGGTGCGGCGGGTGTTGATCCAAGCGACGCCGGCGACCAGCTGCGGGTACAGCGGGCTCGGCCGGAAGCTGGTGATCATCACCGGCGGGGGGTAGCCGCCGCCGGCGAACGTCGCCTTCCACACGCCCTCGCCGGGCAGCGCCGGGTGGATGACAGGCCGGATGCGGTGGGGCAGGTAGTAGTGAACGCGCTGACGTGCCCGGGCGGCCGCGGCGGCGACCGCGGCCTGATGGGGGAGGGACTTCAGCGCGGGACCGCCGGTTGACGGGGCCGTCATCGAGTAGTAGATCGACTCCACGCGGTTGACGAACCCGCGCATGCCGTTCTGGCGCAGCCACTCAACGCTGTTGATGCTGAGGCTTGAGTTGGAAGGAGTTGCCACCATGTTCGCGTATGAGATCAATGCCGGAAGCAGCGCCAGCAGGGCGGCGATGGTCAGGATGCGGCGAAACCGGCGGCGCCGCGGCTGGCTGGACGGCCTGCGGTGCGCGGGCGGCCGGCGACGGGCCGGAGCGGGCCGTGCGCGAGCATTGGTCTGGACGGACACGGTCAAGATCCTGCCATCGACGACGCGTTTTCCGAGTTAAGAGTGACTGAGAAACTATTCATCAGCTCGTCAGCTTCGATTGATTCGGCGTCCATAGCTTGCCATCAATGCGGCATGCTGAAGGAGGCTCCGTGTCCTTGAGGCACGCCACCGACCCTGCCGTGCTGCCCCCCACCAAGCCTCCTCCGGCGGCGACTGCCGTGATCACGCCTCTGCGGCCGCAGAGAAGCCGGCCGCGCGCGCTGGTGGCCCTGGCCCGTCCCCGCCAGTGGATTAAGAACGCATTAGTCATCGCCGCGCCGGGGGCGGCAGGGGCGCTCGGCCACGACGACGTGCCGGTGCGGGTCGTCGTCGCCTGCATCGCCTTCTGCCTCGTCTCCGGCGGGATCTACGCGCTCAATGACGTGCGCGACCGCCACGAGGACCGCCGGCATCCCCGCAAGCGCTTCCGCCCGGTGGCGGCGGGCGAGGTGGAGCCGGGCGAGGCGGTGGCCTTCGGCGCCGTGCTCATGCTCTGCGGCCTCATCCTGTCCGCCGCCATCACCCCGCTGCTCACCGCCGTGGTGCTGGGCTACATCGCGCTGACCGTCAGCTACACGTGGGTCTGGCGCCACCTGCCGCTGCTTGACCTGATCGCGCTCGCCGGCGGCTTTGTCCTGCGGGCCGTGGCCGGCGGGGTGGCGGCGCCGGTGACGCTCTCGCGCTGGTTCATCCTGGTGATCACCTTCGCTGCCATCTTCGTCGCCGTCGGCAAGCGGCTGGCCGAATCGATCCGCACCACCACGCTGGGGCACCGGGCCCGGGCGGTCATGCGCCATTACAGCCCCCGCCGGCTGCGGCTGCTGCTCAGCCTCAGCGGCGCCGGGGCGCTGTTCGCCTACTGCGTGTGGGCGTTTGCGCTGCCGTCGGTCAGCGGGATCCCGTGGCGGCCGCTGACCATCGTCCCGTTCGGCATCTGCCTGGTGCGCTACGGACGCGTCGTGCGCGCCGGCAAGGGCGAGGCGCCGGAGGAGGTGCTCATGTCCGACCGCGTGCTGGCGGCGGCGGGCGTGGCCTGGCTGGTGCTGTTCGCCCTTGGCGTCAATGCCGCTGGCTGAGCCGGCCGTGGCTGCGATGGCGGCCGCGGGGCCGGGGTCGCAGGCCGTCCCGGCGCCGGGCGTGGTCCCGGCGACGCTGGCCGGGTGGGGCGGCGGCCCCCGCGTCCCGGCGGATGTCGTGTCGGCGCCGTCGCTCGACGCGCTGCGGGCGGCCGTGGTCGCCGCGCCCGCCGCCCCGTCGATCCCGCGGGGCATGGGCCGCAGCTACGGCGACGCCGCGCAGTTGGCGCACGGGCGGGTGCTGCAGACGACAGCGCTTGTTGACTTCACCCTCGACGCTTCGGCCGGCGTGCTGCGCACGCAGGCCGGGGCGACCCTCGGCCGGCTGCTGGCGGCGCTGGCGCCCGCCGGCTGGACCCTGCCGGTTGTGCCCGGCACCCAGCATGTGAGCATCGGCGGGGCCATCGCCGCCGACATCCACGGCAAGAACCACGGCGGGCACGGCACGTTTGGCAGCCACGTCCTGTCGCTGGGGCTGCTCACCGCCTCCGGCGAGGTCCGCGAGCTCTCACCGGACAGCGATCCGCAGCTGTTCGGCGCGACCATCGGCGGCATGGGCCTCACCGGGGTCATCGTGTGGGCGCAGGTCAGGCTGCGCCGGCTGAAGAGCCCGCTGCTCGCCGTCGACACCGACCGCGTCGATGATCTCGACGCGGCGCTGGCCGCCCTGCTGGATGCCGGGGGCGGCCCCCACCGCGTGGCGTGGCTGGACCTGCTGGGCCCCGGGCTGGCCCGGGGGGTGGTGACGCGGGCCGATGACGCGGGGGAGGCGGCGGCGGCCAATCCGCGCGCGAGCGAGCCGGGTGCGGCCATGACCGTCGCCGGACGCCTGCGCATCCCGCCGCGCTGGCCGGGCGGCCTGCTGCGCCCCGGCGTCGTGCGCGCCTACAACGAGTACCGCTTCCGGAGCACCCCGCGGCGGGCGCGGGGCGAGCTTGAGCCCTTCGGCGTCCACATGTTCCCGCTTGACGTGCTTGACGCCTGGCCGCGCCTGTACGGAGCGGGCGGCTTTGTCCAGTACCAGCTCGTGGTCCCCCGCGGCGAGGAGGTGGCGCTTGAGCAGGTGCTTGTACAGCTGCGCCGCTCGCAGGTCCCGTGCTACCTCGCCGTGCTCAAGGACTTCGGCGAGGCCAACGGCTTCCCGCTGTCGTTTCCCCTCGCCGGCTGGACCCTGGCGCTCGACCTGCCCCGCGGCGCCCCCGGACTGGAGGCCGAGCTTGACCGCCTGGACGAGATCGTCGCCGGCGCCGGCGGCCGGATCTACCTGGCCAAGGACGCCCGCGTCCGCCCCGCTACGCTGGCCGCGATGTATCCGCGGCTGGATGAGTGGCGTGAGATCCGTGACGGCGCCGACCCACAGGGTCGCTGGCGCTCAGACCTGGCGGCGCGCACCGGGCTGGTGGCGGGCGCCCCAGCGGGGGCGCGCGGATGACGGCGGCGGCGAGCACCGACGTTCAGGCCCCCGCGGCGGCCACCCGGGTGCTGCTCGTCGGCGGCACGTCGGAGATCGGCCTGGCCATCGTGCGCCGGCTGCACGCCGACGGGCCGGTGAGCGCCTGCCTGCTCGGCCGTGACGGCGAGCGCCTGCGCGCGGCCGCGGCCGACCTGGAGGATGTCGGCGTGACCGCCAGCGAGGTCGTCACCGTCGACGCCGACGACGTCGACCGCCATGCGGCCGCGGTCGACACCGCCTTCCGGGCCCTCGGCGGGTGCGACATCGTGGTGGTCGCCGTCGGCCGTCTGGGGGCCCAGGCCGGGCTCGACGCCGATCCCGGCGAGGCCGTGGAGGTCATGCAGGTCAACTTCGTGGGGGCCGGTTCGCTGCTGCTGCACTGCCTGCGCCGGCTGCGCGAGCAGGGCCGCGGCACGCTGATCGTCCTGTCCTCGGTGGCCGGAGAACGGGTCCGGGCCAGCAACGCCGTCTACGGCGCCGCCAAGGCCGGAATCGACGCGCTGGCTCAGGGGCTGGCCGACAGCACCGCCGGCACCGGCGTGCGTGTGCTCGTCGTGCGGCCGGGGTTCGTCACCACCAAGATGACATCCGGCCTGGAGCCGGCGCCGATGTCCTCGTCGGCCGAGGATGTCGCCGGTGCTACCGTCCAGGCACTCGCCGGGCACGCTCACACCGTGTGGGTGCCGAGCCGTCTCCGTTACGTATTCGCGGTCCTGCGCCATCTGCCCCGGCCGCTCTTCCGAAGGCTTCCGCTGTGAACATCAATCCGCTGATCATCGATGTGGCGGCCGGGGTGGTCCTCGCCGCCCTGGCCATCATCATCTTCTCCGGCGCGGCCGCTGCGGGGGCCATCGCCGTGCTGGTGCTGCTCATCTGCGGCATCACGCTGTGGTTCGACCGCCGCCGCGCGCGGACGCAGGCTCGCGCCATGACGCGCGGGCGCGTGCGGCGCCGCACGCCGTGAGCGGGGGCGAGACCGCCGGCAGCCGCTTCACCCGCCGCCACGTGCTCGGCGGCGCTGCGGCCGCGGCGGGGGCCGGCATTCTGGCCGGCCCGGCGAGCGCGCTGGCCCGCGACAGCTCCGGCGACCCCGTCTTCAGCCGCCGTCTGGCCCCATTTTCCGGCGACTCGCCGGTGATCGCGCCCGGCCGCCCGTTCGTCCTCGCCGGCGTGCGCTGGTCGGCGCCCGGCAGCGCCCGGATCGAGATGCGGGCGCGGCGCCGGGGCGGGCCGTGGAGCCGCTGGGCGCTGGCATCGGTCAGCGGGCACGGCCCGGATCGCCCGGCCGGAGCCGGGCTTGCCTCAGGCCAGCCGGCGCGGCCCGGGCACACCCCGGACGCCCGGGCCGGCGCCGCGCTCGCCGGGGAGCCGATGTGGTTCGGTCCCGCCGATGAGGTGCAGCTGCGCAGCTCGGATTTCGTGACCGGCGCCCGGGTGCAGTTCGTGGCCGCAGCGGCGGTCGCCTCGCCCCTGGAACGCGCCGCTCTGGTCGGCCGGGCCCGTCCGCGGGCCGGGTCCGCCGCGCTGCCGATCGCCGAGCCCGTGCTGGCGGCCGGGGGCGGCCAGCCGCCGGTCATCGCCCGCTCGGCGTGGGCGGGGCGGGGGCACCGGCCCGCCGGCGGCCCCTTCTACGGCGCCGTGAACCTCGCCTTCGTCCACCACAGCGACAATCCCAACGGCTACTCGGCCGGCGAGGTGCCGGCCATGGTCCTGGCCATCTACCTGTTTCATCGCTACGGCCGGGGCTGGTTCGACATCGGCTACAACTTCGTCGTCGACGCCTTCGGCCGGATCTGGGAGGCACGTGCCGGGGGGATCGACCTGCCCGTGATCGGGGCGCAGGCGGGCGGGTTCAACGCCGTCTCCACCGGCGTGTGCATGCTGGGCACGTTCAATTCCCAGCTGCCGAGCGCAGCGGCCCTCGATGCCCTGGAGCGGCTCCTGGCCTGGAAGCTGCCGCTCCACGGCGTACCCGCCGGCGGCCGCGTCGTGGTGCGGGCGGCCGCCGACGCCGCGGCGTACGGCCCGTACCGCAACGGGCAGCGCGTGGTGGTGCCGCGCATCGCCGGCCACCGGGAGGTCGACAGCACCGACTGCCCGGGCAGCGATCTCTACGGCCACCTTCCGGTCGTCCGCGGCCGGGCCGCGGCGCTCGCCGGCGTGCCGGCGCAGTGCACGCTCACCGCCTCGGCCGTCGTGGTGGCGCCGGGGACGCCGGTGACGCTCAGCGGCCAGCTGACCCGCCCGGGAGCCGGGCCGCTCCCTGGTGAGCCTCTGGAACTGCAGACGGTGACGGGGCTGGGCACGACGACGACGTTCGCCACCGTCACCACCGCCCCGGACGGGACCTTCAGCCTCCCGCTCACGGTGACCCGCAACGTGATCGCGCGGGCGCTGCACGCCAACGCGCCCGTCGTCGTCTCCGATGTCGTCGAGGTGGGGGTGGCCCCGGTGGTGACGCTCGCGCTTCAGTCGACGTCGCCGCTGCGCCTGACCGGGACGATCACGCCGGGCAAGCGCAGCATCACGCTCGACGTCTACAAGCTCTCCGGGCCGCACCGGCACCTCGCCCTGTCGCGCCGCGTGGCCGTGCGGGCCGGGAAGTTCAGCGCCCGGCTGTCGCTGGGGCGCCGCGCCCGGGGGCGGTACGTCGTGATCGCCCGGTCCGCGGCCGACCGGGCGACGCTCGCCGGCCACTCGGCGCCGGTGCACCTGACCGTCTGAGCGCGGTCGGAGGGCTACTCGGCCGCGGCGTCGCCGACCGGGATCTTGGGAGACGTCCAGGGCGCCCGCAGCCGCCGCTCGATCTCATCCCCCAACTCGCTGATCGCGATCCGGTCCTGGCCGAGGCTGTCGCGATCGCGCACCGTCACCGTGTCGTCCTCCAGAGACTGATGGTCGATCGTCACCGCCCACGGGGTGCCGATCTCGTCCTGGCGGCGGTAGCGGCGGCCGATGGCGCCGCCGGCGTCGTACTCGGTCTGCACGCGCTCGCGCAGCTCGCGGTAGACGCGGTCGGCCAGTTCCGGCTGCCCGTCCTTGCGCACGAGCGGCAGGACGGCGACCTTGACCGGGGCGAGCAGCGGGTGCAGCCGCAGCACGGTGCGGGTCTCACCCTCAATCTCGTCCTCGTCGTAGGCGTCGACGAGGAAGGCGAGCGCCGCCCGGTCAGCGCCGGCCGCGGGCTCGATGACGTGGGGGACGTAGCGCTCGCCGGTGGCCGTGTCGACGTACTCCAGCTTCTGCCCGGAGAACTCGGCGTGCCTGGTCAGGTCGAAGTCGCCGCGGTTGGCGATGCCCTCCAGTTCCTGCCAGCCGATGGGGAACAGGTACTCGACGTCGCTGGTGGCGCTGGAGTAATGCGACAGCTCGTCGGCGTCATGGGGGCGGAGCCGCAGATGGTCGGCGCGGATGCCGAGCTTGAGGTACCACTCGTGGCGCGCGCGCAGCCAGTGCTCGAACCACTGCGGAGCCTCGGCCGGCGGCACAAAGAACTCCATCTCCATCTGCTCAAACTCCCGGGTGCGGAAGATGAAGTTGCCGGGCGTGATCTCGTTGCGGAAGCTCTTGCCGACCTGGGCGATGCCGAACGGCGGCTTCTTGCGGCCAAACTGCAGGTAGTTGCGGAAGTTGAGGAAGATGCCCTGCGCCGTCTCCGGGCGCAGGTAGACGGTCGAGCCCTCCTCCTTGACCGCCCCCACGGTCGTCTGGAACATGAGGTTGAAGTCGCGGGCCTCGGTCAGATCGCACTCCGGCGTCTCGCCGGGGTGCTTGGACGGCTTGCGGCCGCAGGCGGCGAACTCCAGTTGGTCGGCGCGGAACCGCAGCTTGCACGTGCGGCAGTCGACGAGGGGGTCGGTGAACCCGGCCAGGTGGCCGCTCGCCTCCCA